>NZ_JANWVH010000056.1 GCF_025056915.1 Meiothermus sp.
CAGGGTCAAGCAGCTTTGCTTTTGGCCCTGGATTCAGGAGGCTTTATGTGTCACCTCGTCGTAGAATTGGTATTACAGAAGCGCTGGCGGCCCAGGGGTATTGCTCTTATCTGCTTGATTGGCCGGTACTTTGGGCCTGGAAGTTGCTCTTCGGGTGCTCGGCTCATGAACCCTGGTCGAGGCCCAGCTATCCCTTTATTAGCCCAGCCGCAGCTCGGCCAGGCCCTGCACCAGATGTTCGTCGTGGGTGGCCACAATGACGGCGGTGCCAAGGTCCTGGGCCAGGCAGAGCATCAGCTCCCAGACTTTCTCCGCATTGCGCCGGTCCAGGCTGCCGGTTGGTTCGTCGGCGAGCAAGAGCTGGGGGCGGTTGTAGAGGGCTCGAGCCACCGCAATGCGCTGCCGTTCACCCCCCGAGAGGGCCTTGGGTAGCAGGTGGGCCCGGTCGAGCAGCCCCACCCGATGCAGCAGTTCCAGCCCCCAGGCCTTGTCTACCTGGTTGGCCAAATACCCTGGAACCAGGACGTTTTCCAGTGCGGTAAGTTCGGCTTGCAGGTAGTGGTGCTGAAATATCAGGCCGGTAAAATGCAAACGTCGTCGGGCCAGCACCTCTTCACTCAGGCCCCGGATGCTCTGCCCCTGCCAATGCACGTCGCCCGATTGAAGGGCCAGCAGACCGGCCAGGAGGTGCAGCAGCGTGGTTTTGCCGCTGCCCGAAGGCCCCAGAACGACCCTTGTTTCGCCCTTGTACAGGGTAAAGCCAAGATTTTGGAAAAGCTCGACCTCGCCGTAGCCAAAACCCAGCTGAAAAACCTCCAGTACCGGTGTGTTCGCTGCTATTGGCAAACCGTTACGCACCCTTGTAAAGTGTACCTGATGTTGGCCGACACGCAGGTGCTTGCAAAGACCCCGCTCTTTCAGGGGGTGCCTCCCCAGGCCCTCGAGGTCGCCCGCGAGGCCTTTGTGACCCGCAGTTACCCGGCGGGTAAACAAATTTTCGAGGCCGGCGATATGGGGGCGGCCCTGTACATTGTCCAGAGCGGACAGGTGCGCATTTACCGAACCTACCTGGATGGCCGTGAGCGAATGTTTGCCTACCTGGGCCCCGGTGAGGTGTTTGGCGAGATGAGCCTGCTGGATGACCAGCCCCGCAGCGCTTCCGCCGAGACCACCGTAGATTCGGTACTGCTGGTCTTGTACCAGGATGCTTACTGGAGCCTGGTGCGCAAATGGCCGGAAATCCTGCACAACCTGGCCACCATCCTGGCGCGGCGCTTGCGGGAGGCCGACCTTGAGCTCGAGGTGCTCTCCTTCGAAGAAGCCCGCGGTCGGGTGGCCTATGCCCTGACCAAACTTCGCAAGCAACGGTACGGCGATGGGGTCAGGATGAAACTGACCCATCAGGAGCTGGCCCAGCTTTCCGGAACCAGCCGTGAGACCGTGACCCGTGTGCTTCACGCCCTGCGCGAGGAAGAACTCGTCAAGGTAGGCTCAGGATATGTGGAAATAATTGACCCGGCGGGCCTCGAGGAGGTGCTGTTCGGGCTGCGGTAACCCGGGCACCAAAACCGAGCCGGCGGGAACGTTCGCCGCTTCTTTCGGTCAACAACCAAAAATTCAAGCTGCTGAACACGGCTCGACGACCCCAAGCCCCGACGCTCAGCCCGAGGAGGCTCTTCACATAAAGAGCGGTTTATCCTTTATGATTCCCTTCGTCCTCATCTATGCCTCAGATAGTCTCCATGCTTCATGCGGCCAGCTATTCCTGCCTGGGTGAACAGGGGCTTTGGGAGCATGTTTGAGGGTGGTCTTCTGAATAATGTGGCTGAGCCAAGGGAGAGTTATGCGCTTGCGGGCTGATCTGGTTCCCCAGGACAACCTGAGCTACCAGGATGTGGTGCTGGTGGTGGACGTAATCCGAGCAACCACCACTGCGACGGCTTTCCTGGAAGCAGGAGCTGAACGCTTGTACCTGACAGCCAGCCTCGAGAGTGCCCGAGCCTTTCGGGATGCCGATGTGGTGCTGGCGGGAGAGGAAGGGGGTCTCAAGCCTCCGGGCTTCGACTATGGCAACTCGCCCAGGGAGGCCAAGGAAGCGCCGGTGGGAGGCAAGGTGGTGGTCATGAGCACCACCAACGGCACCCGCACGGCGCATCTGGCGGCCCGTAGCGCCAAGCATGTCTTGCTGGCCTCCCTTTACAATGCGCACGCTGCGGCCCGCCTGGCCCACCAGCTGGCCACAGAGGAGGTAGCCATTCTCTGCGCGGGCAAGGAAGGCCGGATCGGTCTGGATGACGTCTATACCGCGGGCGTTCTGGCCGAATTTTTGCAGATTATGGGTTCGTATGAACTCGAGGATGGCGCCCTTACAGCCCTCACCACCCGCCGCACGTATCCCGATCCGCTGGAGCCGCTGCACCTCTCCGCCGCCGCGCAAGCCCTCAGACAGGTTGGGCTCGAGGCCGACGTGCCCTTTTGTGCCCAGATTGCGGTTTCTCCGGCGGTGGGGGTGCTCGAGGGGCGGGTGGGCGAAGCCCTCATTTTCAAGCGAGCCCAGCGCCCCATCAACGGGAGCCAGAGCCAGATCCCGACCATTTGAATCAAACAGGTCAGTCCCTTCAGCCAAGCCAACCGGCTCGAGGCGCTGTAACATTTGGCGGGAGATAATACCAAATCTCCCTCAAAGCGACACCCAAAGCCAGAATTAAGGTGTCTGTATGACACACTAATTACAGGCGCAAGGTGTAGCTCTCCGAGTGTCTGCCCATGAGGCTGGGGAATGAACTGCTCGCCTTGCGCCAATCCACCACAAAGCTGCCCCTGGCCTGATACTAGGGTGCTTTCGTAGCCCGATCCTATCACAGACTTGCCGGGGCAGCCTGATCACGGAGGTGATCATGGTCATTATAGGCGTAGACCCCCACCCCGCCACCCATACCGCCGTGGTGCTGGATGCCCAGGGTCGCAGGCTGGATCAGTGCACCGTGCCCAACGATCCCGCCGGCTGGGCGCCCCTCAAGGCCTGGTTGCAGCGCTTCCCCCAGGCCCACTGGGCGGTGGAGGGCGCGACCAGCCCCTTTGCCCTGCCCCTGGCCCGCTACCTGGTCGCGCAAGGCGCCCGCCTGTACGCCATCCACCCCTCCCTGACCAGCCAGTATCGCAGCCGGGTCGAACGGCGCAAGGACGATGGGCGCGATGCCGCCCATGCCGCCCGGGCCTTGCTGGCCAATCCTCAACTCCCCCGCTACCTGCCCTCCGAGGCCACCCTGGCGCTGCAGGAACTGACCCGTCGGCGGGGGCAACTGGTGTCGGTTCGCAAGGCCCTGCGCCTGAGCCTGAGCCGGTTACGGGTGGTTCTACCCGGCCTTGCTGAGCAGATGCAGGCGCTGTTGACCGCCCTGGAGCGCAGCCTGGACTGGCTGGATGCACAGATCGGCCGCCGGGTTCAGCAGCAGGCCCCGGGGCTTTTGGCGCTCCCTGGGATTGGACCGGTGTTGGCGGGCATCCTGCTGGCCGAGATCGGGGATATCCGGCGTTTTCCCAGCGAGCACCACCTGGCCAGCTATGCCGGGGCGGCGCCGGTGTACCGGGGGAGTGGGCAGGTGGGCCGGGGGTGCGTAAACCCTGGGGGCAACCGGCGGCTCAACCATGCCCTGCACCTGGCGGTGCTGACGCGGGTTCGTCTGAACCAGCGGGGGGCTCGGGACTACTTCCAGCGCAAACAACAGGAGGGCAAGACCCCCCGGGAAGCCCTGCGCCTGCTCAAGACCTACTTAGCCCGGGAGGTCTATCGCGTCCTCAGTGCACAGGGACGGGCTTGACATACTAGGTTCAATCCCAGCCTGGACTCGCTCTCCCCTACCCCGTTGGGGAGGCTGACCTGGCCTTTCAGGCAACCCGAAGGGGAGGGGCTTGAGAGCAATCCTATGCAGGGTATGGGTATCTATACGACTGCATGCTGAGTACCAATCTCGCTATTTACACCGAGGGTGGCCTTTTTTAGTGTAGGGCATTGCTTTCTACAATAATAATCGTGTATCTCAATCTGTGTATATTCAGCGGTAAGTGTAAATCCCATGCTACTGGCTTTGACAAAATAAACACGGTTTGTTCTATCGTGGAGTCCAAGGAGGGATTGCCGTGGAGACCACCCTGATTCAAACCAGCAGCACCTCAGGGGCCCAGTACCCAACCTCGAGCCGCCGCCTGACCCGCCCTGCCCTGCTGATTCTGAGCCGTCCACCCGTCAAAAGCTCGGTCAAGGCCATCTGGGATGGCTTCCGCATGAGCAAGGCCTGGGGTGAAGCCCTCGAGACCTACGACCTGCCCCACGAGTAGGCGCGGAACAAACACAGCAGCGGGCATAGCCCGCTGTTTTTTTGCTTGGTTGAACACCCAAAGGCTTCGGCTTTTGTTTGGAGCAGGAGGGCAGTGGCCTTCGGATGGCAGTCAGGTGGAAGCGATGCGCACGGTGGGCTCGTGACCGGGTTTCCACTTGATGGTGCAGCCAATGGCGTCCGCCTCGGTCACGGGGGGCTCCTGCCCCTGGAGCAGGGCTTCCAGTACACGTTGGAGGGTGTGGTCGGTCACGGTGGTGGGGTCTTTGGGCGTGTCGTTGACCCGGCCATGGTAGCGAAGCTTGCGGGCCTGGTCGAACACAAACACCTCCGGCGTGCGCAGGGCTTTGTAGGCCCGGGCCACCTGCTGGGTTTCGTCGAGCAGATAGGGAAAATTGAACCCGTGCGTCTGGGCAAAGGTGCGCATGACCTCCGGGGCGTCCTCTGGGTAACGTTCAAAGTCGTTGGAGTTGATGCCCACAAAGGCCACCTGTCCCTGGAATTTGCGGGCCAGGGCCACAATCTCCTCAATGGAGCCTTTCACATACGGACAGTGGTTGCAGATGAACATCACCGCCAGAAAAGGCTCGCCAAAGGCCGAGAGCCGAACCGGCTGGCCTGAAAGGTCGGGCAGCTCGGCGTCAATCAGGCTGCTGCCAGGGGGAAGCTGGTCGTACTGGAGCATGACCCCATGCTAGCAAATTCCCGACCAGAAACGATCAACCGACCTTATGGAAGCACCCGCACCGAGTTTGGATACCAGTCCAGCCAGCTGGGAGGGGGTACAAAAGCGCCCAAAAACTGCGCCTGCCCGCTGAGCTCGAGGGCCTGTCCGGCCCCGACCAGCAGGGTGTCGCCCCAGGAAAGGGGCCCCTCGAGCCACTCCGCGCCCCCGGCAATCAGGGTCAGGAGCAAAAAACTATCTTCGGGGGCCCGCAAGGCCAGTCGGCCTCGCAGGTGGTGGCGCTCGAGCACAAACGCCCCGCCGACCAGCAGGATTTCCTTGTGGTGGGCGGGCAGGGGAACCGGGTGTGGAAGGGGGGTGGGGGTTCGCCTGGCGACATCCAGCCCTTTCTCCAGGTGCAGCTCGCGGGGCCGCCCGTAGTCGTACAGGCGATAGGTCAGGTCGGAACGCTGCTGCACCTCGTAGAGCAGCAGGCCCGGCCCCAGCGCATGAATGGTACCGGCGGGCACCGGAATCACCTGTTCCGAAACCACCCACTCGCGCTGAAGTTTGTCCCAGAGGGTGCCGTCCTGGGCTGCCCGGGCCAGGGTCTCACGCTCCATCTGCTCACCCAGCCCATAGACGATTTCACCCTCGCCCTCGAGGATGTACCAGGCCTCGGTCTTGCCGTGAAAACCACTGGCCGCTTCCACGGTGTGCGCGTAAGCGTCGTCCGGGTGCACCTGCACCGAGAGCCACTCGGCGGTGTCGAGGAACTTGACGAGTAAGGGCAGCTCGAGGCCATACCGACCATACCCAACCTTGCCGATAAACTCAGGGCCAAGTTCGGGCAAGGCTTCGGCCAGGGTTCTGCCCGCCAGCGGCCCCGACCGAATGCGGTTTTGGTCGTAGGCCAGCCAGAGTTCTCCTACCGGCTGGTTGCCCTCCATGCCCAGCCGCTCGGCCAGGCGTGTTCCGCCCCAAACCCGGTGCATCGGTTTGGCTTCCAGGGCCAAAGCAGGAATCTTCATCCTGCCGATACTAAAGCCAAGCCCGATAAATCACCAGGCCTTCGCCGCGTGCGGGCTGGGTCGCCTTCCAAACTTCCCAGGGCAGGGCCTGAAAAGCCGAAAACCCCAATGGTGCTGGGGAATAGCAGTGGCCCTGGCGGTTGAGATAAGGGCCTGAACGAGCGAGGCTGGGGCTTCGGGCCCGGTAACGGTGAGGACAGCAGCACCAGGCTGGCACATCTTGAGAAGCGCAGGGCAAAAGCACGGCATCTTGACCACCTTGACCAAACCTTCTGGGCCTCTGGTTTTGTCGCCTCGAGCCGCCGGGGTTGAAGCCCTGAAAACAGCCTGGGCTGGCCGAATCGAGGGGCTTGCAGGGCGCTGTTCCGCTTTGACAAAAAGCATCGGATGTTTAGACTATAGCCAAGCCAAGCGCCTCCCGCTCGAGTGCTGCACGAGTCTTTATCTCTGCAACGCTGCCTGGGAAGCCTCTTTGGGCCCCTCGGTGAACCGCACGTTTGGCAGGGGACTCCTTTCGTCTGGTATCGACCTATGCCCCAGCTTGGAAGCGCAACTGCACAAACTCCACCCCCCGCATTCAGGAGTAGCCTCTGATGCGCATTCTGGCGCTCTCCGACCAGATTCACCCCTTCATCCACCAGGAGCGGTTTCCCGACAACCTGCCCCCTTTTGAGCTGGTGCTGATGGCCGGTGATTTACCGGGCAGCTACATCGAGTTCGTAGCCACCAAGGTGCGGGTACCGGTGGTCTATGTGCACGGCAATCACAAGGAGGAGTATGTACAGGACTACCTCGGCAACCTGACCGCTCCGGGCGGGGCCATCCAGGCCCATGGGCGCCTGGTGGAGGTGGCGGGCCTGCGAATTGCGGGCTGGGGGGGCTGCCCCCGCTACAACAACCGCGATATTGGGCAGTATAGCGAAGCCGAGGCCCAGGGCCGCTTTTTATCGTGGTATCCGGTGCTGATGGGCCGCCGCCTGTTGAAGGGGCACGGGGTGGATATCCTGCTCACCCATGCCCCACCCCCCGGCCCCCACGCCGGCCCGGACTTTCCCCACCGGGGCAGCACCGCGCTGGGACTATTCCACCGCCTGTACCGCCCCAAAATCCATGTGCACGGGCATATCCATCTGTATGAGGCCCAGCCTAAACGGGAGTACGTCAGTCCCGAGGGCGTGCGGGTCATCAATGCCTTCGAATACACTCTGATTGAGCTATGAAGATTCCCGGAAGCCTTTGCGTGATTAGCGGGGCCAGCAGCGGGATTGGCAAAGCCAGCGCCCTGGAGCTTGGCCAAAGAGGGGCCCGGGTGGTTCTGGTGGCCCGACGGGCGCAGGAACTAGAGCAGGTGGAGGGTGAGATTCGCGCGGCAGGGGGCCAGGCCTGGGCTTTTCCCGCCGACCTCAGCCGGCCAGAGGAGGCCCAACGGCTGGGCGACTGGGTGCTGCACGAGCTGGGAACACCGGAGATTCTGATCCATAGCGCCGGGGCCGGCGCGTGGCGCTTTCTGGACGAAACCCCCCTGGAGGCCCTCCAGGGTCTGATGGACACCCCCTATTTTGCCGCCGCCTACCTGACCCGGGTCTTCCTGCCCGCCATGTTGCAGCAAAACCGGGGCTTTATTCTCTCGGTCTGCTCCCCGGCCAGCCGGCTGGTCTGGCCGGGGGCGACTGGCTATGTGGCCGCCCGCTGGGCCCTCCATGGCCTCACCGAAGCCCTGCGGGCCGACCTCTACCCCACCCGGCTCAGGGTGTGCGCGTTTTTCCCTGGCAAAATCAGCGACTCCGAGTATTTCACCCGCAACACCGACACCGAAAGCCGCATCCCCCGGATTGGACGCTTGATTCCCGAAATTACCTCCCAGCAAGCAGCCCTGGGCATTGTGCGGGCTCTGGAGCGGGAGGCCAGGGTTTGGTTTGTGCCCTGGCAGCTACAGGCCTTCGACCTGCTGGCCCGCTGCTTGCCCCGCCTGGCCGAACACCTGGCCTGGAGCAGCGGAGCTAGGCGGAAGCCCCAGGGCTACTGATGGTTCTTGCGCCAGGTCTCGTAGCTGATGCGGGGCATCTCGAACAGGTCGGTGGTGCGCACATAACCCCCCCGCCCCCCCATGCGGCCAATCAGGCCAAGTTCGGCGGTTTTCAGGTAGAGCTTCTGGGCATCGGCCACCAGGTGATCCTGCACAAAAGCCCCCAGTACCTCGCCGATGACCAGGCGGTTGCGGCCAATCTCAATCACCGAGTGCAGCCGACACTCAAACCCCGCCGGGGCCAGGGCCAGCCGGGGAACCGCGACCTGAGCCGAGGGCGCAGTTTGTAGCCCCGCTGCCTCGACCTCGCTAACCTCCTCGGGAAACTCGGCAGCGGTCAGGTTCATGGCTTCGGCCAGGGCCTCGCTCACCAGGTTGACCACAAACACCCCGCTGCGCTTGATGTTGGCCGCCGTGTCTTTGGGGCGCTGGGGGTGGTTGCCCACGCCAATAACCAGCAGGGCCGGGTCGGAGCCCATGGCATTGAAGAAACTGAAGGGGGCTGCATTGACCTGGCCATTGGCGCCCAGGCTGGTCACCCAGGCAATGGGGCGCGGCACTATCAGCCCGGTCAGGAGCTTGTACCGCTCCTGGGGTTGCAGTTGGGTGAAGTCGAAGTCCACCCGCTTAGTTTAGCCTGGATGCGCTGTCTCTGAACTTGCAGCACACATCACGAGCCCTGCCGTCGCCAAAATGCACCCGTCACTCCGGGTAGGCATCGCCCACCATGATTCATGGCCGACCTGATGCCTCCCTTTGGCCACATTCGCAAGGAAGTGGGAAGCACCCGCTTCGGCAAAACGGAGTGCTGCCCCAAAGCGCTATTGGAGATGTGCGGCCAGCCATTCCTGGGCCGCAGCCAGCTCCTCGGCATATAGCGGGTGGCCGCCCGCCTGCCAGCGCAGTTGAACCTCTGCGCCTGCTTTTTTCAGGTAATCGGCCAGCGCCTGCACCCGTGCGGTGGGCGACCAGGGGTCGTGGGTGCCAGCGGCCAGAAAGGCCGCCTTGCCGGACAAATCGGGCAGCGGTTCGACCTCCAAAGGCAGCATGGGGCGCAGCAGAACGGCCCCGGCCAGCACCTCGGGATAGAGCAGCATCAGGGCCGCCGCCATGTTGGCCCCGTTGGAGTAGCCCAGGGCATACACCCTTTGGGCATCCAGGCCGTAGCGCTGGGCCGCATCCCGCACAAACCGGGCCAGGTCGGCGGCCTGGGCTTTGAGGTCGGTCTCGTCGAACACACCCATCGCCAGGCGCCTGAAAAAACGTGGGGCGCCGTTCTCGAGCACCCGACCTCGAGGCGAAAGCAGGTTGGCGCCCGGCGCCAGCTGCGCGGCCAGCGGCACCAGGTCGTGCTCGTTGCCGCCGGTGCCATGCAACAGCAGCAGCGTGCTGGCCGAAGCACCGGGTTCAAAACGGTGGATAAAGTTCAGGGGGGTCATGGCTCGATTGGGGTCTTGCCCTTCCATCGGTTGGGGGGTCAAACCAAAGACGAACTCTCGAGGATGCTCGAGGCGAACACAGGTTTGAGCCGGGCGCCCTCCCATCCCCGAACGCCTGTTCCTGGACCACACCGCTGCCAGGGAAGAGACCAGCCGAAACAGCAGAGCGGTCTGGCGACGAGATTTGCAGGGCGCTTGGGAACAGGCCGATAAGAAATCCCGGAAATTCCGAGGCAAAAGCATGCCGTCAGGGCTTTGCCAGGCTGGGGTTGGGGGCCTCGAGCCTGGGCAAGATGGCCTCAATCTGGGGGCGGTGTGGCTCCAGCCAGGGGGGTAGCACCAGCGATTCCCCCAGCTGGGCCGGGTCTTCGTCTACCGCAAAACCGGGGCCATCGGTGGCCAGCTCGAACACCACGCCGCCCGGCTCGTTGAAATACACCGACTTGAACCAGAAGCGGTCAATCTGCTGGGTGGCCGGAATGCCTGCGGCCAGAATCTGCTGGCGAACCGCCATCTCGTGGGCGGTATCGTCCACGCTCCAGGCCAGGTGGTGGATGCTGCCGGTGCCCCACTGGCCCCTGGGCAGATTGGGCAGTTCTTTGATATCCACGAACCGGCCCGAGCCACCGCCCGCCACCTCATAGCGGCTCCAGCCGTTTTCGTGTCCGGCGTAGGCAAACCCCAACACCCGGGTCAGAAAATCGGCGCTGGGCGCCAGGCTTTGGAGCCACAGCCGGGCCCCATGCAAACCCATAATCTGCCGGTTCTCGGGTACCGCGCTGCGCGCCCAGGGGCTGAAAGGGCGCGGGGCCGTCTCGACCAGGGCTAGCTCGAGGCCATCGGGGTCCCGAAAGGGCAGGGCCTTTTCGCCAAAGCGCTCTTCGGCTGCGCCGAGCCGCACCCCGTAGCCCTGCAGGCGGGCCTCCCAGTAGGCCAGGCTACCCTGCGGCACGGCCAGCTGCACCTCCACCGCCAGTCCGGTGCCTTTGCGGGCGGGGGCCATTGTCTCCCAGGGAAAAAAGGTCAGGTCGGTGCCGGGGCGGCCCTCCGCATCGGCATAGAACAGGTGATAGGTGCCCGGGTCGTCCTGATTGACGCTTTTCTTGACCAGCCGCAACCCCAGCACCCCGGCGTAGAAGTCCAGGTTGCGCTGGGCCTTGCCAGCGATGGCTGTCACATGATGCAGTCCATTGACGGGTTTCATCCCGCTCCTTTCGTCTCGACAGAAAAACCCTCGAGCCAGCGGTGGGCTGAGCGGTCAGCGGCGCTTGGTTGACCCCACGGGGCTCGAGCGCAAAGGCACAAGAGCGGTAAGGCCACCTCCGTTGGTGCCAGCTTCAGCCATACAGGCCACTTTACATTGCGCAAGGGCTCGGGGGTCGGTCTCCAGCATCTGCCCCCTGTCCCCGAGCCACCTGCGCTTTGCTCTAGCGTTGCCATCGCTTGCCAACCCAAGGGAAGATGGTTTGAGGCCCTTTGCCTACGCCCTGCGATTCTGCCAGACGTGAGGGCGCTGGCGCGCCGCCGCCTGCTCGTTGCTCAGGTTCGGCCCATCCCCCTAGGCCTCCGAATGCTGCATCGGTAAGGGGGCCGCGTAGGGGATGGCCGGCAGCTTCTGCGTGATCTGGGCCCGGGCGGGCTCGAGCCACCCCGGCAGGCGCAGGTCGGTGCCGAGCTGCTCAAAGGACTCGTCGTAGGTAAAGCCAGGGACGTCGGTGGCAATCTCAAACAACACCCCTCCCGGCTCGCGGAAGTAGATTGAGCGGAAGTACAGCCGATCCTGAACCGCCGTGACCCGAACCCCCTGGCGCTGAAGTTGCTCGCGCAGGGCTTGCTGGGTCTCATCGTCGGGAACTCGGAAAGCCAGGTGGTGGACGGTGCCCACACCCCCTCTGGCGGCCATGAACTGGCCGGTCTCGCGCACCTCAACCCGGCCTAAGCTGGCCTCGGCGCCGGGTAGGCCCAGATAGGTGATGGTATCCACCTCACCCAGCACCCGATACCCCAGCCCCTCGAGCAGCCGCACCGAGGGTTCCGCCCGCAGCACCCACATCTGCGCTGCAAAAAGGCCCCGAATGGCGTAGTCCTCCGGCACCGGCGCTCCGGCCCAGTGCCGGGACGCCGGAACACCAGGGGCCGCTACGAGTTCCACCGCGATGCCATCGGGGTCGCGAAGGGCCAGCACCTTGACCTCTTCCAGGCCGCTCGGGCCCGGAATCTCGCGGCGCTGCGGGCCTTCATAGCCCACCCCCTTTTCCAGCAGGCGGTGCATCCAGTAGCCCAGGCTTTCCAGGGGAATCGCCAGGCTGATGGTGGCAATCTGATGCACCCCAGCCCGCCCGGCCAGGGCCCGCTGCCAGGGAAAGAAGGTGAGAATGGTGCCGGGCTGGCCCAGCCCGTCGCCGTAATAGAGGTGGTAGGTCTCGGGGTCGTCGAAGTTGACCGTGACCTTGACCAGGCGCAGCCCCAAGACCCCGGTGTAGAACTCCAGGTTGCGCTGCGGCTGGCCTGCCATCGCAGTGATGTGATGTATTCCACCGACCCTGTGCATTTATAGATTCCCTGGCATGGCGCAGTTTTTCATGCTGGCCTGCGGCCCGGCCCGCCACCTAGAATACCGTCTGGTTGCCCAAAAGCTATGTAAGCCAGACAGGGGGGGCGTCGTGGCGAATCCCACAGCCCACCAGAGCCTTCAGGGGTAATCTGAGCGATTACCCCCGCGCTGCAGAAAGTCTCAGGCCGCAACCGGAGCTTGCTCGGCCACCGCCTGCACTTCGATGGTGAACCTGACTTCCTCGCCGACCAGCAGCGCCCCAAGCTCGAGCACCTGGTTCCAGGTCAGGCCCCAGTCCTTGCGGTTAAGCACGCCGGTAGCCGTTGCGCCGGTGCGGGTCAGACCCCAGGGGTCTTTAACCGGGGCGCTGAGTTCGGCCTCGAGCACCACCGGCTTGGCGACATTGCGAATGGTCAGATCCCCGTGAATCCGGTACTGGTTGCCCCCCAGGGCTTCAATCTGGCGGCTCTCAAAACGAAGCTCGGGGTACTGCTCGGCATCCAGAAAGTCTGCGGAGCGCAGGTGGGCATCGCGCTGGGCCTCGCCGGTCTCGATGCTGGCAGCATCAATCGTGACCTCAATCTTGCTGGGCACGCCCTGTTCGCTGGCCCAAATGGTGCCTGCCACCTTTTTGAACTGGCCGCGAACGGTGAAGATGCCCATGTGCTTGACGGCGAAGGCAACGGTGGTGTGACTGCTGTCGAGGTTCCACTTCATTTTTGTCCTCCTTGGGTCTGACCCGATTTTGCTTCGGATCAACAAGCGCATGGTATTTCATAGCGATATATTTTGTCAATCGTTTGGAGAAAGAAAGCAAATATGCTAGACTACAAAAGATATGGCCAGGCCTACTGCCCCCGAAAGCCCTGAAGTGGACCACAGCTTTTGTCCGGTCTACGAAGCCATTAATGTTTTGCAAGAGAAATGGACCCTGCACATCATTCGCAGTCTGCTGGATGGCCCCAAAGGATTCAACGAGCTCTCCAGAGCAGTCGGTGGCTGTAATCCGGCCACCCTGGCCCAGCGGGTCGAGAAACTCGAGCACCTGGGTATCGTCTCCAAGACCATTCACTCCACCATGCCCCCCCGCACCAGCTATGCCCTAACCGAGGCCGGCCAGGCCTTGCAGGCGGTGATCGAAGCCATAGACCGCTGGGGGCGGCAGTACCTGCCGGAGCCTGTGGTTTAGCCGCAGCAATAGTGGTTCGCTGCGCTGTTGACCTGCCCAGACGCAAAAGAATGGCCCGGCGCGATTGTTCAGCCCTCGAGGTTGGCCGGGTCGGCGGCCTTGCGCGATGAATGGGGGCTCGGTTGAGCAAAAGCGTCGCAAGTTGGAATCTCCGCAGAATCCACCGGAGCCTAGGCCAGTCAACCCGCTTTGTAAGCTGGGCTAACTTTTGGGCCTGATACCCGGGGGTGGCTTTTGTGTAGAACCATTCCTATTTGGTGGTAGTCAGAACCTTGCGGTATCTTGAGCCAATTTCAGTATGCTTTACTGGATTTTTTTCCAAAACGACCGTATGGTCGCTTTGTAATGCCGGTATACCTGAGTTGGAAGAAGCAGGGCTAGGCTGTAAATATGATTAAAAACGTGGAGAAACCCCTCGAGCCGGTTCTCGAGTTGTTGGGCCAGCGGGGGGTGTACACCATTCTGCGCGCGCTTCAGGGCGGCCCGCTTCGATTTGGCGCGTTGCAGCAGCTCACCGGCCTGCCCCCCCGTACCCTGTCCCTGCGGCTTAAGGAACTTGAGGAGTTCAGCCTGATTCGCCGAACCGAGTACCACGAAGTGCCCCCACGGGTCGAGTATGCCCTGACGCCTCAGGGTCAGGCCCTGCAACCGGCCCTCGAGGCCCTTGCCCGCTGGCAAGAAGAACTGGGCTGATACCGCCCGAACACCTTGCAAACTGTACGAGCCTTGAGGCAGGGGTTTGGGGGTCAGAGGCAGAAGGCGAAGATCCACAGCCCACCTCCGACTACCCACCCCCACCTTGTCTAGTCTTGAACGTTGCTTGTACACCTAACCCTCTTCACAGACCCGACTTTGAGAAAACTTTGTCCCAGAGCCGCATCTGGGAAAAGCACCATAGAACCTTCACCCTGGCCCTCGAGGCATGGGTCGGACTGGGTTCCAGATGGGCCTGGCGCAAACTCAAAAACACAACCAGCCGCGCATTCCGGCGGCTGGTTCTTTGGGGTTGTCCTGTGCTCAGAGCTTCAGGGCCAAGCGCAAAATCAGATAGGCGGTGTTGAAGTCGAAGTTGCTGAAGCCAAACTCGGGGTTGAAGGTCAGGTTGGGCAGGACATCGTAGTTGGCCCCCAGGTAGATGGTCTGGGCAAAGGGGCTGGGTACAATCTGATCCAGCGAGAGCCCCGCATACAGGCTGAGCATGTCCAGGGCGTAGCCAAACTCGATGTAGCCGTCCACCAGCCAGCTGAAGCTACCGCCCGACGGCACGATGGGCAGGTTGGTCACGAGGCGGAGCCCGCTGCTCAGGCTGGCCCCACTGCCCAGGTTATAGGACAGGTCCACGCCCGCCTGGGGAGAGATGTTCAGGCTAAAAGCGCTGGCAGGCGCAATGTCCACCTCGATAGGAACACGCACTCGACCATAAGCGCTCACGCTCAACGGGCCGTTGTTCACCAGGTCGGCGCTGTACTGGATGAAGGGGCGAACCAGCACGCCCACCCCAAAGGCCGGAGTGATGGGCACCTCCAGACGGCCCAGCACGCCTGCCGTCAGGTTGGGGGCCAGGGTGGTGCTGTAGTTGGCCTCGAGACGGCCAGTCAGGCTGAACTGGGCTAGGGCCGGGGTGGCCAGGGTGAGGATGGCGAACACGGACACTAAGAGTTTTTTCATATCTGTTGCCTCCTGCGGGTGAAAATATCATTAGAGCTCCATTTGTGCAAGTATGGACAAGCCCAGAGGCATCGGCCCTGTTAGTGATTTTTACGTTCTGAGCGAGGTTTCTAGCGTTAATCCCGGCATCACATGGTGTAACACAAGAAAACACCCAACCCCCAGGGGTTGGGTGTCGGGTGTGAAGCCGGGTTTAGAAGTCCATGTCGCCGCCCATGCCACCCGCAGGCGCGGCGGGGGCCTTTTTCTCCTCGGGCTTCTCGGCGACCACGGCCTCGGTCATGAGGATCAGCGAGCCGATGGAGGCGGCATTTTGCAGGGCGGTGCGGGTGACCTTGGCCGGGTCCACGATGCCCCACTCCATCATGTCGCCGTACTCGCCGGTCGCAGCGTTGAAGCCGTAGTTCTTGTCCTTCTTGCTGAGGATGTTGTTGACCACCACGCTGCCCTCGTAACCGGCGTTGGCCGCAATCTGGCGGGCGGGCTCCTCAATGGCACGCAGCACGATCTTGGCCCCGGTGGCCTCGTCGCCCTCGAGCTCCTTGAGCAGGTTCTTGATGGCGGGCACGGCGCGCAGCAGGGCGACCCCACCGCCGGGCACGATGCCCTCTTCCACCGCAGCGCGGGCCGTGGAAAGCGCATCCTCGTAGCGGTGCTTCTTCTCCTTCAGCTCGGTCTCGGTGGCCGCACCCACGCGAATGACCGCCACCCCACCGGCCAGCTTGGCCAGGCGCTCTTGCAGCTTCTCCTTGGCGTACTCGCTATCGGAGGTCTCGAGCTCCTTCTTGATGCCATTGATGCGGGCCTCGATGTCCTCCTTCTTGCCCTTGCCGCCGACCACGGTGGTCTCGTCTTTGTTGATGCGCACGCGCTCGGCGCGGCCCAGCATGGAGAGGGTGGCGTTTTCCAGCTTGAAGCCGAGTTCCTCGCTGATCACGGTGCCGCCGGTGATGGCCGCCAGGTCTTTGAGCATCTCCTTGCGGCGGTCACCGAAGCCGGGGGCCTTGACCGCGGCAATGTTCAGGGTGCCACGCAGGCGGTTGACCACCAGGGTTGCGAGGGCCTCGCCCTCCACATCCTCGGCGATGAGCAGGAGGGGCTTGCCGGTCTGGGCCACCTGCTCCAGCACCGGCAGAAGCTCCCGCACGTTGGAGACCTTCTTCTCGGTGATCAGGATGTAGGGGTCGTCGAGCTGGGCCTCCATGGCGTCGGGGTTGTTGACGAAGTAGGGCGAGATGTAGCCCTTGTCGAACTGATACCCTTCCACAAAGTTGAGCTCGGTGTCCAGGCTCTTGGACTCCTCGACGGTGATGACCCCTTCGCGGCCCACCTTCTCCATGGCATCGGCAATCAGGTTGCCGATTTCGGCGTCGTTGTTGGCCGAGACGCTGGCCACTTCAAAGATGGCCTTGCGGTCGTTGACGGGTACGGCCAGCTCCTGAATGCTCTTGATGGCCACCTCGACCGCTTTATCAATGCCGCGCTTCAGCTCGAGGGGGTTGGCCCCGGCGGCCACGTTGCGCAGCCCTTCGCGCACGATGGCCTGGCCCAGCACGGTGGCGGTGGTGGTGCCGTCGCCGGTGATGTCGTTGGTCTTGGAGGCAATCTCGATCATCAGCTTGGCGCCGATGTTCTCCAGATGGTCCTCTAGCTCCACTTCCTTGGCCACGCTCACCCCGTCTTTGGTGATGGTGGGGCTACCGAACTTCTTCTCCAGCACCACGTTGCGCCCACGGGGGCCCAGGGTCACCTTCACGGCGTTGGCCACCGCGTTCATGCCGCGCTCGAGGCCGCGACGGGAAGCTTCATCAAAAACCAGCATTTTTGCCATGGTTTGACTCCTTTCAGTCGTACACGTATCGAATGGCTAATAGCCTTTTGGGTTTTTGCGATTGACTATGGACTATCAGCTATCGGCTTTGACTTACATCACCGCCAGCAAATCACGCTCGGAGAGGATGATGTACTCTTCTCCGTCAATCTCGATTTCGGTACCGCCGTACTTGGCAAAAACCACGGTATCCCCCTGCTTGACCTCCAGGGGCACTTTGGTTCCATTGTCCAGCACCCGCCCGCTACCCACGGCAATCACCTTGCCCTTCTGGGGTTTTTCCTTGGCGGTATCGGGCAGCACAATGCCCCCTTTGGTCTTGGCCTCTTCTTCGATGCGCTTGACCACCACACGGTCACCGAGGGGTCTGAGCATGGTTGCTGTTGCCATAGAACTACCTCCTGTTATAGCTTTATTGACAGTCGTGGGTTTAGAGTGTCAACCCGAAGACATATTATTCCGGCCTATCCATAAGAATGTCAAGAGGGCTGGGCTACAAGACCCAAAACAGTTGAGTCTCTTGGTATCAAGTTCAGTATAGAACCTCCGTTGAAGAAGCAAACTGGACAAAGTTATGTAGCTGCCGGTTCTGGATGGCAGGCGGTCTCGGTAGCCCATATGCCATTTGGAGTTGTCGCCAGGGTAGTGTCCCGACCTCGAGTTTCCCCACAACCAGGTCGGGCTGGTTTTGGGCACCGGCCCTTTTGGCCCGGCAGCGCGGCCTGGAAGCCATTGGCCATAGCGCTTCGAACCCACTCGGGGAGTTCAGCTCCAACACCCGCTTCGGCGAACCCCTGGTCTGCGGGCAGATGGCGCTGGATCTGCTTCTGAACAAGCAGCCCAAGTATCTGGGGGCGCCAATTCGGATTGGCATAGACCCTATTCAGTAGCCCGGCGCTGTCTTTTTGCCTCGTAAAGCACCAAAGCGGCGGTGACCGAGACGTTGAGGCTATCGGCCTGGCCTTGCATGGGAATCCTGACCTTCAGGCGGGCCCGGTTCAGCCATTCATCACTCAACCCGGTGTGTTCCGGCCCCAGCACAATGGCCACCGAACCGCGCAAGTCGGCGTCCCAGTAAACCCGGTCGGTGTGGGGCGTGGTGGCCACCAGGGCAATTTGCTGCTTTTCCAGCCATTCCAGCACCATCGGTTCTGGGGCCGCAAAGGTCGGCAGCGAAAACACCACACCGGTGGAGTTGCGAATTACCTGGGGGCTGTAGAGGTCCACCCCATCCACCACCAGCACCGCATCGGCCCCGGCTGCATCTGCCGAGCGCAGCAAGGCCCCCAGGTTGCCGGGTTTTTCCAGCCCCACCGCCACCAGGAGCAGGGCCTCTTGGGGGGGGTTGAAACGGGCCAGGGAGGGGCTGGGCACTCGGGCTACGGCCACGACGCCCGCCGGGTTCTCGCGGGCGCTGAGTTTCTTGAGAACCGGTTCGGAAACTTCTTTCACCGCATGGCGCTCGAGACCCCCCAGTGCCGCCACCGTTCGGGCCTCCTCGGGGTTCAGGTGCTCACCGCAGTACGCCTCCACAACCTCTATGCCCGCCGCCAGGGCCCGCGCAATCTCCCTCGAGCCCTCTATCAAAAACAGCCCCGTTCGCTCGCGCTCTTTGCGTTCTTTGAGGGCGGCTGCGGCCTTGATGCGGGGGTTGGCGGGGGAGGATAGACGCATGGCTCAGCTTGGTTGGTCGGATAATAGCAGATCTTTGGTCACAACCATCGTGGTTTTTATCGCGCTCTTCACAGTCGTAGCCGCCCACGAAAACGAGAAGGGACAAAGAAACGTGCCTCACCTCGGTGAAGCACGCTTGTCTGCGTTGAGTCTGTGCCCAGACGCATGTTTTCGAGTTTCCAGGCGGCCACTGCTCTGTTCAGAACCAGGCTTTCTCGAAGAATGGCTCACAATATGCGAAGAGCGCTCTATCGCCATACAGGAGAGCCTGCCGGGGTCGGTGGAACCCAAGCCCCAGCAGGCCCGGTGCAAGGCTGGGGTTGCGAGTCTCAAAGCTGGGTTGGCCCCTTGCACCTTCGCAAAACAGGGAACCAAACGGCGCCACCGGGGAAGTGTCCCGGCTGACGGTTGCTGATGGCCCCATTGGCTAAACTTTAGCGCATGAGAGAGCGCATGTACGCCATCACCACCCCCGAAGAGGCCGATTCGTTCATCGAAAGCCAGACCGTTACGGCCATCTTCAAAGCGGGCACCTGCCACAAGACCATGCAGGGCTGGGGCCATGTGGAAAAAATGCTGCGTGAGCGGCCCGAAATTCCCGTCGGCATCATCAAGGTGGTGGAGCATCGTCCGGCCTCCAACCGGGTGGCCGAGCGCACCGGCATTGTGCACCACTCACCGCAGATTATCCTTTTTCGCAACGGCCAGCCGCTTTTCGAGCTCAACAACTGGGACATCACCCCGGAGAACCTCGAGCATCTCTTCCACCTGCACCTCCCCGACGTAAAGGTCGAAAAACCGCAGGAAAGCGGCAAGAGCAACCTCGAGCCCTACAAACGCCTGATGGACGCCTATTTGAGCGGGGCCGTCAGCGAGCCCCAGTTCACCTGGACGTACCTCAACATGTTCCGCGAGGATGCCTCGCTGCGCTCCCAGGAAGAGTTTGCGCTGCTCAACTCGCTGTTTGGCAACCCCGACGAGCACCACATCCACCCCCGGGCCATCCTGCAGTTTGAGCAGGAAAACCCCCAGGCCACGCCCCTGCGCGAGCGGGTGCAGGCCCTGCGAAGCCAGCTCGATGCCCTCTAACTTCAGGCGTACAAGCCACTTTCAGGGATACGCCAGAGGGTGAACGGGAAAGGCGCGTGGGCCTCCAACACCGGCCCCCAAGCCCCTGCGCTCTACCCCCGTTTGCCAAGCGTTCAGGCTGAGATGGCATAAACCCCAGGGGCCCACACGCGGCCATGTTCGCCAGGAGGTTGTGAAAGGCGCACCCGCCGGTTTTTGGGAAGGTCACCTCA
>NZ_JANWVH010000057.1 GCF_025056915.1 Meiothermus sp.
ACCCCTTCAACCTGGGCTTCATCACCCCCAGCATCGAGGGTAGCTATGTCACCCGCTCCTCGAACATTGGCGGCCCGAGCCGCAGCGAAACCTACTGGTACGCTGGCATCAGCCTGTCCAACTTCTTCTTCAACGGCGGCACCCTGGCAGTGAAGTATGCCAACTACGCTGGTACCGGCTTGAACGCTACTGCGCCGACCCTGGGTGTTGAGGATCACCTCTACGACCACACCACCGGCTACATCTACTCCGACAATACCGGTGCTGTGGACTTCACCCTGACCGGTTTGCTGGTTACCTACCGCTACGCTGGCATTGGCTTGGATTACCACGTGGGCAACCTCAACACCGGAGGTACGGACAACCGCAGCTACGGCTTCCGCATCTCCTACAGCTTCAGCTGGTAAACCACAGCCTAAGGTGTGACCCCGCCCTTCCGGGCGGGGTTTTTGTGCACACTGTGTTCTGATTTAGACAGAAAAAGCCCGTGGGAAGTAAATTAAAAATCTATGCGAGGATGTCGGGGGAGTAGATGAGTCAGGTATTTCGTTACCAAGGCCCCGAACCCAAAGGCGATCAGCCCAGGGCCATCGAGGGGCTGTGCGAGGCGCTTTTGGACGGGGAGCGCTTTGTGACCCTGCTGGGGGCCACCGGCACCGGCAAGACCGTGACCATGGCCCAGACCATTGCACGCCTGAACCGCCCCGCGCTGGTGCTGGCTCCCAACAAGGTGCTGGCCGCGCAGCTGGCCGCCGAGTTTCGCGAGCTTTTCCCTGAGAACGCGGTGGAGTTCTTCATCAGCTACTACGACTACTACCAGCCCGAGGCCTATGTGCCGGGGCGCGATTTGTACATCGAGAAAGACGCCGCCATCAACCCCGAAATCGAGCGCCTGCGCCACTCCACCACTAGAAGCCTGCTTACCCGGCGCGACGTGGTGGTGGTGGCCTCGGTCTCGGCCATTTATGGCCTGGGCAGCCCCGAGGACTACAAAAACATGAGCCTGATTGTGGAGGTGGGGCAGGACTACCCCCGCGAGGCTTTACTAGAGCGGCTGGTGGATTTGCAGTACGAGCGGGGCGACCTGCAGCTCGAGGCGGGCCGCTTCCGGGTGCGGGGCGAGGTGCTGGAGGTCTGGCCGGCCTACGAGCAGGAGCCTATTCGCATCGAGCTGTTCGGCGACACCGTTGACCGGGTGACGGTGGTGCACCCCGTGACGGGCGAGCGGCTCAAAGACCTGCCGGGGTTTGTGCTCCTGGGGGCCAGCCACTACGCCACCCCGGAGTGGCGCCTGAAGCAGGCCATTCCGGAGATACGGCGGGAACTCGAGGCGCGCTTGAAGGTGTTTGAGGCCGAGGGCAAGCTTTTAGAGGCCCAGCGGCTCAAGGAGCGCACCCTCTACGACCTGGAGATGCTGGAGGTGATGGGCACCTGCCCCGGCATCGAGAACTACAGCCGCTTTCTCTCGGGCAAGGCCCCGGGCGAACCCCCCTACACCCTGCTGGACTACTTCCCCGACGACTACCTGGTGCTGCTTGACGAGTCGCACGTGACCGTGCCCCAGCTGCGGGGCATGTACAACGGCGACTACCAGCGCAAGAAAACCCTGGTGGACTACGGCTTCCGCCTGCCCAGCGCCCTCGACAACCGCCCCCTGCGCTTCAACGAGTTTTTGGAGCGGGTTGGGCAGATGGTCTTTGTCTCGGCCACCCCCGGCCCCTACGAGCTCGAGGTCTCGGGTCGGGTGGTCGAGCAGATTATCCGCCCCACCGGGCTGGTGGACCCCCTGGTCACGGTCAAGCCCACCCAGGGCCAGATTGAAGACCTGATGGGGGCCATCCGCACCCGCGCGGCGCGGGGCGAGCGCACCCTGGTCACGGTGCTGACCGTGCGCATGGCCGAGGAGCTGACGGCCTACCTGGTCGAGCAGGGGCTCCGGGCCCGCTACCTGCACCACGAGCTGGATGCCTTCGAGCGGCAGGCCCTTTTGCGCGACCTGCGGCTGGGCTACTTCGATGCCCTGGTGGGCATCAACCTGCTGCGCGAGGGGCTCGACCTGCCCGAGGTCTCGCTGGTGGCCATTCTGGATGCCGATAAACAGGGCTTCCTGCGCTCCGAGCGCTCGCTGATCCAGACCATCGGCCGGGCCGCCCGCAACGTGGGGGGCGAGGTTTTCCTCTATGCCGACACCGTTTCGGACTCCATGCGGGCCGCCATCGAGGAGACCAACCGCCGCCGGGCCTTGCAGGAAGCCTACAACCTCGAGCACGGCATTACCCCGGCCACCGTTCAGAAATCGGTGCGCAAGGTGGTGAGGCCCGAGGACTACGAGGCCGAGGCCGCCGAGGCAGCCCTCGACGACCCGGCCCTGCTGCAAAGCCTGCTGGAACAGCTCGAGACCGAGATGTGGGCGGCCTCCGAGGCCCTCGATTTCGAGAAAGCCGCGTCCTTGCGCGACCAGATGCGCAACCTCGAGGCCCGCCTCCAGGGCCTGCCCGAGCCCACCAGCGCCGGGAAGGGTAAGTGGCGGCGCAGGCGCTGAGAGTTTTGTACACTTTAGGCATGACCGTTCGCGAGCGCATCCTCAAGCACCTCGAGGCCTTGAGCCCGGCCCAGCTAGAGGAGCTTTTGCATGAGCTCGAGGCCCGTACCCGTCTGCCCTTAACAAAGGAGGCGGTGCTGGCCCTGCGCGAGCCCATACGGGCCCTGGCCCGGCGTTGCGGGGTAGAGCGGTTGTGGCTGTTTGGTTCGGTGGCTCGAGGGGCTGCTCAGGCAGGAAGTGATGTGGATTTTCTGGCCAAGTTTACCCGGGCTAAGCTGGAAGACCGGCTGGACTTCAAGGAAGGCCTCGAGGCCCTCCTTGGTCGGCCCGTCGAAGTCGTAGAAGCAGGCTACCTTCATCCAGAGGTACAGGAAAGCATCTGGGCCGAGGCCATAGAGCTGTGAAGAACCCCAGGCTTTACCTGCGACAGATCCTCGAGGCTGCCGACTTTATCCTTGAAACCGCCCATAGCCTACAGGACCTGCAATCTTCCAAGCTGATCCGTGACGCAGTGATTCGCAATTTCGAGGTGATGGGTGAGGCCACAAAGCGCCTTTCCCCGGCCTTTCGGGTTCAGCACCCCCAGATACCCTGGCGCAGCCTGGCAGGGTTTCGGGATGTGCTCATCCACGACTACGACGAGGTGGCAATAGAGGTAGTCTGGGACGTAATCCAGAACAGCCTACCGATGGTGCGTCTGGAAGTAGCGCGGCTGCTGGAGTACGGGTCGGATTTGGGCTAAAAACGAGACAAAAAGAGGCCACCGCCGGGAAGGGCCGGCGGCGGCGCAGGCGTTAGCCGATAATCTCTTCGGGCTTGAAGAAAATCCCGATCTCGCGGGCGGCGCTTTCGGGGCTGTCTGAGCCGTGGATGACGTTCTCGTCCACGGTGGTGGCAAAGTCGGCGCGGATGGTGCCGGGGGCGGCCTCCCAGGGGCGGGTGGCCCCCATCAGGCGGCGCATCTCGGCAATGGCCCCCGGCCCTTCGACCACCATAGCCACCACCGGGCCGCTGGTGATGAAGTTGACCAGGCCCTCGAAAAAGGGTTTGCCCCGGTGCTCGCCGTAGTGGGTCTCGGCGGTCTCGCGGGCGATGACCATCTTCTTCATGGCCACAATCTTGAAGCCCTTGCGCTCGATGCGGTGGATGATTTCGCCCGTCAGGCCCCGGCGCACGCCGTCGGGTTTGACCATGATGTAGGTGCGTTCCATACCGCAGAAGAGTTTACACGCTCCGGGCCAATTGCAGAAGGTCTGCGCCGCCGGTCGGTTTTCCTATGGCGGGGGTATCTAGTAAAACCCTCCCCTGGTCTGGGGAGGGCCGAGAATCGCGCAGAATTAGCGATTGGCCGGAGGGTTGGCCGGGGTGGAGGGGTTGCTCGGGGTGTTGGTGCCCGGCTGGTTTCCATTGGTCTTGGGTTCTTCCTTGGGGGTGAGCGAGGCCAGCACTTTTTGCAGGTTGTTCTCCACCTTGGCTGCTTTACGAACTTCCTGGGTCCATTGCTGGGCTGCTTCGCCTCGGAGCCTGGCCAGCACCCGCTGGCGGGCCTCCTCCTTGACCTCTTCGAAGGGGCGCAGCACCTCGGCTTTGCGGTCATTCACGATGAGCACCTGGAAGCTGCCGTCCTCGAGCTTGACCACCTCGCTCACCTCGCCCAGCGGGCCTTTGGGGAAGCTGCCCCGGGTCATGAAGACCAGCCGGTTGGGCACGGGGGGCATGGTGCCCGGGTTGACCACGCCAAAGTCCTGCACCGTGCCGCCGTTGGCCTTGGCCAGATCCTCCAGCTTGCCTCCACGCAAGGCGGCGGCCCGGAAGGCATCGGCCTTGGCCTTGTCTTCCTTTTTGAAGTTGACCGCCTGCACCCGGGCCGAGGCCGGGATGGTGAAGTCTTTGAGGTTGGAGTCGTAGTGCTTGCGCGCGTCGGTGTCCGAGACGGTAATGTTGCGGGTTTGCCAGAGCTGGGCCTGGTTGCCGATGTCGGCCTTGGAGCCGAAGAAGGGCTGACCCAGGCCCTTGGCCGCCTGGTAGACGACCTCACGGTTGATGAGCTGCTCGAGCGTTTGGGGCATGAAGAACTGAATGGCCAGCTCCCCCAGGCCCTGTTGCAGCAACTGGGGTACCTGCTGGTTGGCAAAGACCGACTGGGTCACTTCGGCCAGCCTGATTTCGGTCTCGCCCACCTTGGCCACCACCGGGTTTTCATACTTGAAGGAAGCCCCTTCCGCAAACTTGACGTTGGCCTTGGCCCGCAGCTCCGTGAAGTAGGTCTCCAGCGCCCCCTGGCCCTTGATGCGCTTGGCATCCTCCTTGACCCGATCCTTGACCTCTTCAAACTTTACGTCGCCGGCGGGCAGGTACTTCTCCACCTTCACAATGTAGAAGCGACCCCCGGCCTCGATGGGCTTGCTGATCTGCCCGTCGCGCAGCTTGAACACGGCCTCGGCCACCGCGTTGGGGAAGACCACCCGGGTGACCGGGCCGGGCTCGCTCTTGCCGGCTTCCGCGCCCAGCGCCCCGCCCTGCTCGGCGTTGAGCTTGGAGTTGGCCTTGGCAATCGCCGCAAAATCGGCGCCGGGGGCACTGACCTGGGCGTAGATTTTGTCGGCAGTGGCCTTGTCGTCGAGTACGATCTGGCGGGCCTGAACGCGCTCTTCGTTTTTGTACTGGCTGCGGTAGAGCTCGAAGTAGAGCTGCATTTCGGCCTCGGTGGGTTCGGCTTTTTTCTGGATGTCCTCGATGCGCTTGTTGATGCGAATCTGGTCACGCAGTTCGCTGCGCAGCTGCGAGTCGGTGTAGCCCACCTGGGTCAGGAAACGGTCGTAGTCTTCCTTTTTTTGCAGGCCAAAGCGTTCTTTGATGGTATCGAGTTCCTTTTTAAGCTCCCCGCCGGAAACCCCGATGCGGGCCGAATCTTGCAGAAGCGCGTTGACAAGGATCAGTTGCTCACCCAGGTTGACCTCGGCCAGATTTTTCAGCAGGCCCTGGGGATTGGTGCTCAAGACGGCGTCTCTTTGCTGGGCTCGAGCCACGTCCAGTTCGCTAACCGGGCGGCCATTCACGGTCAACACGGTCTTGCCCTGGGTACTGCGCTGCCCCTGGGGCGTGAACAGCAATACCGAACCCGCCACGAAGGCCAGGGCCAGAACCCCGAAGATTATCGCAACCACCCTTCTGTTGATTCCAAACACTTGACTGCCTCCTCTATACGGTGCTACCCTTCTGTGTGCTGATGCACCCGTAGCTCAGTGGATAGAGCGTTCGCCTCCGGAGCGAAAGGCCACAGGTTCGAGTCCTGTCGGGTGCGCCATTTTTCTTTGCTTGTGCGCAAATCCGCCTTCGTTCCCGTCCGCATCCCACTAAGCCCTTTGTACCCCGACTTGGTAAGACCAGGGTTAAGCGTCAGCGTGCCTACACCAAGGGCCGATTGTAGCATATCCGGCCACCGGGCAAGCCCTGCCGCCAGGCCCACCTTCACTGGGGCATACCCCTCTCAACGGCCCCGGTTCCGAAGGCCATGGCCGGGGTTGGGCAGCCGCACACCTTCTCCCGAAGAAAAGCGGGCCAGCGAAACAAGGTTGCAAGCCCGGCCACCGTGCTTCGGGTTGCGCCGGGGGGTGCTCTGGTTTGGAACTGCACTGTCCGCAGATGCCTGAGGCTGTCCATGCCGGCCCCCTTTCCCCGCCCCAAAGACCTGCGCGAAGCCGCCGCCATGCAAAAGCGGCTCGCGGAATCGGTCGTCTTGAGGGGGAATCCCTGCGAGGCGCGCTGCATCGCGGCCCTGGACGCTTCCCACCCCACCCGCTTCTCCAGGCACAAGGGCCCCTCGGTGGCGGTGGCGGTGTTGTGGGATCGGGTGCGGGGGGAGGTGCTCGAGGTGGCCACCGCCCAAATGGACGAGACCCTGCTCTTTCCCTATGTGCCCGGTTTCTTGTCCTTCCGCGAAGCCCCACTCTATCTGGCCGCACTGGCCGGGCTTTCCCGCCCGCCCGAGCTGCTGCTGGTGGATGGGCAGGGCGTGGCCCACCCCAGGGGCTTGGGCATTGCGGCCCACCTGGGGGTGCATCTGAACCTGCCGGCCATCGGGGTTGCCAAAACCTTGCTGTTTGGCCGACCCGAAGGCGAACTGCCCCTAGAAGCCGGTTCGGCGGTACGTTTGATGAACGGCGAGGTGCAGATCGGCTGGGTTTACCGCAGCCGCACAGGGGTGCAGCCGCTCATTGTTTCGCCGGGGCACCGGGTCGGGATGGAAGAAAGCCTGGCCCTAATGCGCTCACTGACGGGTAAAACCCGCCTGCCCGAGCCCCTCCGCATGGCGCACCTACAAGCGGGGGTAGCCCGGCGAGAGGCCGCCCGCACCGAATAACAATCTTTGTGATTAACTGGGCTCCTCAGCCCAGATTTTGCGGCTATAGTTGGACTATTTATGGGCCTGATGCGCCGCCTGCTCCTGTCCTATGGGCTGGGCCGCACCATTTTGCTGATGACCGGAGCCTCGATTGTGGTTTCGGAGATCGTCAACTTTATGGTCAGCTATACGGCTGATGGGCAGGTGGGGTGGAGCAGCGTGATAATCGCCTTTATCGTACCGGCCATCGTCGCCCCGCTGTTGGGCGGGCTTCAACTTCGGTTGCTCTACGAACTCGAGGAGGCCCGCGAAAAACTGCAACACCTGGCCATTACCGATGAGCTCACCCAGACCTTCAATCGCCGCCATTTCATGGAGGCTGCCGAGCGGGTGTTTTTGCAGGCCCAGCGAGGCAACGGGCCGTTTTCGGTGGTGCTTCTGGATGCCGACGATTTCAAACAGGTCAACGATGCCCATGGACATCTGGTGGGCGATGGGGTTTTGCGCCACCTGGCCGAGAACATCCGCAAAAACATCCGCAAACACGACCTCCTGGCCCGGTATGGGGGAGAGGAGTTTATCGTGTTGCTGCCCGATACCCATCTGGAAGGGGCCCTCGAGGTGGCTCAGCGCATCCAAGAGGCCATTTTGCACAACCCTGCCGAAGTGGGAGGCAAACCCCTGAAGGTGACGGTCAGCATGGGGGTTGCGACCTTCGAGCCCACCATGCAGTCTCTGGACGAAATCCTCTCCCTGGCCGACAAAGCGCAGTATCAAGCCAAAAATGCTGGCAAGAATCGCATCGAGCTGGCCCCCACTATTTGTAAGGATTAGCTCCACGCAAGCTTTGGAGCCTTTTTTCGGCCCCAACGTTCCCACCAAGTTTGAGGCGGAATGTGAAGTGCAACCAAGTTTAGTTGGCCCGTCTGCACTACGGTTTCTCTTGTACTTTATTTCATCAAGCAAGGTGAGAAAAACGTAAGGAGGATGATATGGGCAAAATGTCGCGTCGAGAGGCCCTTAAGCTGATGGGGGCTACGGGTGCAGCCGCAGCAGCGGGTACACTACCTGCTATGGCCCAGGCAGCTTCGGCCACCAACGGGGCCGGCTTCTATCGCTTCAAGCTGGGGGACTATACCCTCACGGTGTTGAGCGATGGTCAGACCCCCCCGGGCAACGCCTTCCCCAACTGGGGCGCCACCCCCGGCAAGCAGGCCGAGTTCGAGGCCGCCCTGCGGGAAAACTTCCTCGACCCCACCCGCTTCATCAACAACTTTAACCCGATGGTGGTGGACACCGGTCAGGCCAAGATTCTGATTGACACCGGGCGTGGGCAGGCCGGTCAGCTGCTGGCGAACATGGCCAATGCGGGCATCCGACCCGCCGACATCAACACCGTCTTTATCACCCACGGCCACGGCGACCATATCGGCGGGCTGGTGACCAATGGCCAGCCCACCTTCCCCAATGCCCGGCACCTGATCGGCGAGACCGAGATGCAGTTCTGGCTCTCCCAGGCCACGCCCCCGGCCAACCTGGTGGCCCTGCGCGAACGCTTTACCCTGGTGCGCCCTGGTGCCCAGATTGCTCCGGGCCTGACCGCGGTGGATACCGCCGGTCACACGGTGGGCCACCTGGCCGTGCAGATTAGCTCGGGCAACCAGACCCTCTGGCACCTCGGCGATGCGGGCGGGCACCACATCCTCTCGTTCCGCTTCCCCGACCACTACCTGGGCTTCGATGCCAACCCCCAGCAGGCCGTGGCCACCCGCGCGCGGCTGTGGCAGGCCGCTGCCGCCGACCGCATCATGGTGGTGGGCTACCACTTCGCCTGGCCGGGGGTGGGCAACGTGCGGCGGGCGGGCAACGCTTACGAGTTTGTGCCGGCGTTTTTCGTCTTCTGAGCCGGCGGGCCGTTTTGCCAGCCCTCCTCGAGCCTCGAGGAGGGCTTTCGCTGCGCTGTGCCAGCCTCGCCTGAACGCTTGGCATGCGCTGGGAGCGGCGAGGGAGGGGGTCGGTGTTGGAGACCCACTGCCCATCTCCGACCACCCGCTCCGACCCTGTGAGTTGGTGAAAGTTAGAGGCAGGCTTGGAGTTGCTGGTGCCCCGCCAAGGCGGTAGGGTCTGGGGTGCCGGGCCTGCCAGCGCTTCATGCTTTTGATGCGAGCCAGGGCGTAAAATCAAAGGCAAAACAAAGGAGAAGCCTATGCAGTCCACCATGATGGATGTTCCCCTCACCCTGACGCACCTCCTCGAGCGGGCCGGCAGCCTGTTTCCCAAAGAAGAAATCGTGACCCGGCTGCCCGACAAGTCGCTCCACCGCTACCCCTATGCCGATTTTTACCGGCGTGCCCGCCGGCTGGCCTCGGCCTTGCAGAAAGCGGGCCTGCAAAAGGGCGACCGGGTGGCCACCCTTTCCTGGAACACCTACGCGCACCTCGAGGCCTATTTTGGCGTTCCGGTGGCGGGGGGCGTCTTGCACCCCCTCAACCTGCGGCTTCACCCCTCGGATATTGCCTACATTATCAACCACGCCCAGGACAAAATCCTGATAGTGGACGATGTGCTCCTCAAGCTCTACGAGGCCATCAAGGCCGACGTGAAGCTAGACAGGGTGCTGGTGGTGCCCCTTTCAGGCCAGCCGGTGCCGGAGGGACTCGAAAGCTACGAGGACTTCCTGGCCTCCGGCGACCCCGATTTTGCCTACCCCAGCCTCGACGAGCGCGATGCAGCGGCCATGTGCTACACCTCCGGCACCACCGGAAAGCCCAAGGGGGTGGTGTACTCGCACCGCTCGATTGTGCTGCACAGCCTGGGCTCGGCCCTGCCGGATGCCCTCAACCTGGCCAGCACCGATGTGCTGCTGCCGGTGGTGCCTATGTTTCATGTGCTGGCCTGGGGGCTGCCCTTTACCGGGGTGATGGCGGGCAGCAAGCTGGTGATGCCGGGGCCGCACCTCGACGCGGTGAGCTTGCTGGATTTGTACGAATCGGAGCGCGTGACCAAGACCGCCGGTGTGCCGACCATCTGGCTGGGGGTTTTGCAGGCCCTGCAAAAGGAGCCGGGCCGCTGGAAGCTGGAACCCATGGAGATGGTGGTGGGGGGGAGCGCCGCGCCCGAGGCCATGATTCGGGCTTTCGACCAGCTGGGCTTGAAGGTGCTGCACGCCTGGGGCATGACCGAGATGAGCCCCCTGGGCACCACCAGCCGCTTGAAGCGCCACCTGCGGGGCGACCCCGAGGAGGAGTACCGCTACCGGGCCAAGCAGGGCCTGCCCACGCCGCTGGTGGAAATCCGGGCGGTAGGCGAGCAGGGCGAGGTGCCCTGGGACGGCCAGTCGCTGGGAGAGTTGCAGGTGCGCGGGCCGTGGGTGGCCGGGAGCTACTACAACCTCGAGGAGGAGTCGGACAAATGGACCCCGGACGGCTGGTTCCGCACCGGCGATGTGGTGGCCATTGACCCCGAGGGCTACATTCGCATTGCCGACCGCACCAAAGACCTGATTAAGTCCGGTGGCGAGTGGATCAGCTCGATTGACCTCGAGAACGCCCTGATGGCCCACCCGGCGGTGAAGGAGGCCGCCGTCGTTGCCATCCCCGATCCCAAGTGGGATGAACGCCCCCTGGCCGCCATTGTGCTAAAGGAAGGGGCCAGCGCCACCGCAGAAGAGCTGCGGGCCTTCCTCGAGCCCCGGTTCGCCAGGTGGTGGCTGCCCGATGCCTATGTGTTTGTGGACGAAATTCCCCGCACCAGCACGGGTAAGTTTTTGAAGTCCAGGCTGCGCGAGCAGTTCAGGGAATATAAAGCCCAGGCCGCCTCGCAGTCGGGGGTTGCCGGGTCATAGTTAGATTTTGACTGTTCCCAAATAGAACGCTACTATGTTCTATATGGGAACTACCTCCGAGCTTCGCTTTGATTTTTCGCCCCACGATGTGGCCAGCGTGCGGGAGGGTTTGCCAGCCCAGCTGATTGGCGAAATTGCCCAGCGATACGGGCTTATCCAGCAGGACATTCTGGAAGCGGCGGGTATCCCACGCAGCAGCGCACACCGCTACAAGGGTTTGGGGCGCTTGAACCGGGAGCAATCCAATCGTCTGTATAAAGTGATTTATCTGCTCCGGCGGGCAGAGGAACTCTTCGGTTCAGCAAAGCTGGCTGCAAGCTGGATGAACAGCCCCAAGGTGTTTTTACACAACGCGACTCCGCTGCGCTACCTCGACACCGAGCCTGGCTTCAGGGCGGTTGAGCATCTGCTGGGGCGTTTGGAAGATGGCCTGGTGACATGAAGGCCTGGAGGATCACCTCGCGCAAATATGCCCATGCAGCTTTCACCGGTGAGGGAGCAGCACGTAGCCCGGGCCGCTGGAACCGGAGTGGGGTTCCGATGGTGTATGCGGCGGGCAGCCTGGCCACCGGAATTCTGGAGATACTGGTGCATGTTAACGAGCGGGCTTACCTGACTGCTTTTGTGTCCATCGAAATCGAGGTGCCTGATGGACACATCGAAACTCTGCAGCAGTTGCCCCCGGACTGGCAGCAACTGCCCGAACCGTATCCAGCCTCCACCCAGCAACTCGGCAGCGAGTGGGCGCAGAGCTTACGTTCGCTGGCACTCAAAGTGCCTTCGGCGGTGGTGCCGAGCGAGTTCAATTTATTGCTCAACCCCAAACACCCGGCCATGTCTGAAGTACGGTTGAGCGAACCTCAAGACCTCTGGCTTGACCCGCGCCTGCTCGATTGAGGGGGGTTGCGGATGGCTGGGCGTCGAGGGTCTACCCTTGCCTAACAAGCCTCTTCCCCTACGTTCGCATTTTATGTTTGTGCGACGTATATTCTAGCCATGTCCCACGCCATAGACCGCTTCTTAGAGGAAAACCTCGAGGCCTATCTACAGGAAACCATCCGGCTCTGCGCCCAGCCAAGCGTCTCGGCCACGGGCGAGGGCGTGGAGGCTTGCGCCCGCCTGGTGGAGCAGACCTTGCAGCAACACGGCTTCCAGACCTGGAAAATCGAGGGCTACGGCAACCCGGTGGTGGTGGGCCGGGCCAGGGGCCGATCCGAGCGCACCCTGCTTTTTTACAACCACTACGATGTGCAGCCCCCCGAGCCCCTCGAGCTCTGGGACTCGCCCCCCTTCGAGCCGCAAATCCGCGAGGGCAGGCTCTACGCCCGGGGCGCCAAGGACGACAAAGGCGAGTTCATGGCCCGCCTGGCGGCGGTGGACGCGGTGCGGGCCGCGCATGGGGGCGAGCTGCCCTGCGGGGTGCTCTTTGTGGTGGAGGGCAACGAGGAGGTTGGCAGCCCTGGCATCGCCCGGTTTGTGCAGGATCACCTGGACTTGCTCAAATGCGACGGGGCCCTCTGGGAGGAAGGGGGCATAGACTTCGAGGAACGCCCCGGCACCTCGCTGGGGCGGCGGGGAATTCTGGCGGTGGAACTGGAAGTCCAGACCCTTTCCCGCGACGCCCATTCCGGCAGCGCCCACATCCTGCCCAGCGCCGCCTGGCGCATGGTGCGGGTGCTGGCTTCGCTCAAGGACGAAAACGAGCGCATCCTGATTCCCGGCTTCTACGACGACGTAAAGCCCATCTCCGAGCTCGACCTGGAACTCTTGCGCCGCCTGCCCGACCACGAGCAATACCTGCGCGAGACCTTTCAGGTCAGGGGTTTCGTGGGGGGCCTGACCGGCTTCGAACTCAAAAAAGCCGTCTTCAACCCCACCTGCAACATCCAGGGCATCACCACCGGCTACCAGGGCCCCGGCACCAAGACCGTGATTCCGGCCAAAGCCTCGGCCAAGCTCGACTTCCGCCTGGTGCCCGACCAGGACCCCACCGACATCCTGCAAAAGCTGCGCGCCCATCTCGACGCCGAGGGCTTTACCGATGTCCAGATCACCTACTCCGACTATATGTTCCCCGCCAAGGCCGAGGCCGACCACCCCCTGGTGCGGCTGGCAGCCCGGGCGGGCGAGGAGGTCTACCAGAAACCCTACCAGCTCATCCCCCTCACCGGCGGCAGCTCACCGGTGTATGCCTTTGCCAGGCCCCTGGGCATCCCCGTAATTGATGCGGGGGTGGGTTTTGGCATCACCAACCGCACCCACGCCCCCAACGAAAACATCCGCCTCCAGGACTTCCACAACGCCGCGCGGCACATCGCCCGGATTCTGGACGGCTTTGCGGAGATTTGGAGCTAGAGTTCTCTTCACATATTGTGAGCCACTCGAGTTCGAGAAAGCCTGGTTCTGAACAGAACAGTGGCCGCCTGGAAACTCGAAAACATGCGTCTCGGCCCAGACGCAACGCAGACAAGCGTGCCTCACCTCGGTGAGGCACGTCTCTTTGTCCCTTCTCGTTTTCGTGGGCGCCTTCTGTGAAGAGCGCGAGAAGTGCTACTGCAGCCAGGTGTAGCGGAAGGCCAGGTAGCTGGTGTTGGGGAAGTGCAAGAAGCCCTGTACACGGCGGTTCATGGCCTCGTACTGGGCGGAGTGGAAGAGGAAGGCCATGGGGCTATCCTGCAGCACAATTTCCTGCACCTGGGTATAGATGCGCTGGCGCTCGGACTGGCTGGCGGTGCGCCGGCCCTGCTCCAGCAGCTGGGTCACGCGATCGTTTTTGTATTTGGAGAGGTTCAGGGCCGAGGAGGGGTGGAAGGTGTTGAAGAGGTAGTCGTCGGGGTCGGCCTGGCCCGAGGTGCCCAGCAGGGTCACATCGAACTCGCTGCGCAGGGCCTTGGGCAGGTAAACGTTCCAGTCCTCGGCCTGGATGTTCACCCGGATGCCCACCTCGGCCAGGTTGTCGCGGATCACGTCGGCGGGGGTGCGCAGGAAGTCGTAGGTGGAGGTAACGTAGAGGTTCATGGTGAAGCCGTTGGGGAATCCGGCCTCGGCCAGGAGTTGCTTGGCCCTGGCTACGTCGCGGGTGTTGTAGGGGCTATTGGTGTAGGCATAAGCCCCCGAGGGGATGGTGGTGCCCCGCGCCACGATGCCCCCGGTGCCGAAGAGGGCCAGATCCACAATGGCCTTTTTGTCAATGGCATAGGCGATGGCCTGGCGCACCTTGGGGTTGTTGTAGGGCTCGCGGGTGGTGTTGAAGTACAGCGCGCGGAAGTTGGCCGAAGGCCCCCCCACCACCACCAGGTTGCGGTCGGCCTTGAGCGGGCGTACGTCGGCGGCGGTTACGTATTCGATCCAGTCCACCGCCCCGGCTCTAAGCGCTGTGGAGCGGGCTGCTGGGTCGGGGTAGTAGGTGTAGGTGATGCCGTCCAGGTAGGGCAGCGGGCGGCCCTGGTTGTCCTTTTGCCAGTATTTGTCCCACTTGCGTACCACCAGACGGGTCTGGGGGATGTACTCCACAAAGCGGAAGGGGCCGGTACCGATGACCGCTTTGTTCAGGTCGTTGTTATGTTCCCTGGTTACCTTTTCCGAGACCACCACGTTGGTGCTGAAGGCCAGCTTGGCCAGCAGGGGGGTGAAGGGCTGGGATAGGGTGATGACCACGGTGCTGTCGTTGGGGGCCGTGACCGAGCGCACCACCGCAAAGTCGTTGGCCCGAGGGCTTTTGGTGGCGGGGTCTTTGATGCGATTTATTGAAAAAGCCACGTCGGAAGCCTTGAGGGGATCGCCATTGTGGAAGGTGACGCCAGGCCGCAGGCGGAAGGTCCAGGTCAGACCATCGGGCGAGACCGTCCAGGACTGGGCCAGACCGGGCACAATCCGACCTTTGCTGTCGAGCATCACCAGGGTGTCGTAGATGTTTTCCAGTACGTTTCGGCTTGCCGTGGCGTTGGTGGTGTGGGGGTCAAGCCCCACCGGGTCGGTTTGCATACCGGCGCGCAGAACGCCGCCCGACTTTTGGGCCAGCGATGCCGCCGCCAGGGTCAGAACCAACAAAACCAGTAGTTTTTTCATCACGCCTCCTTGTGTAGCAAGTGATTATACCGGTATTGCAGGTGGCTGGGCTGTGCCGTTTATCGTTGCCGCAGCCGGGGGTCGAGGGCGTCGCGCAGCCCGTCGCCGAGCAGGTTGAAGCCTAGCACCATCAGCACGATGGCGGAGCCCGGAACCAGCGAGCCCCAGGGGGATAGGGAGAGAAAAGCCCGCCCCTCGGAGACCATCGAACCCAGGGCCGGGAAGGGCGGCTGGATGCCCAGCCCCAGAAACGAAAGTGCCGCCTCGGCCAGCACGGCATAGGCGAAGCGCAGGGTGACCTCGACAATCAGCGGGGCGGCGGCATTGGGCAGGATGGTGCGAAAAATCAACCGGCTGTCCGATGCGCCCATGGCCCGTCCGGCTTCCACGTACAGTTCTTCCCGCACGGTGAGCACGGCAGCCCGGGCGACCCGGATAAAAGGCCCCACAAACACCACCGAGATGGCCAGAACCAGGTTGATAAAACCACCCCCCAGAAAGGCCAGGAAGGCGATGGCCAGGAGGATGGCCGGATAAGCGATCAGAATGTCGGCCAGGCGGGAGATGGTGAGGTCGAGCCAGCCCCGAAAATACCCGGCCAAAAGGCCCAGGCTGCCGCCCACCAGAAGCCCGGCCAGCACCGAGACCGCCGCCACCGAGAGCGAGAAGCGGGCCCCGTAGAGTACCCTCGAGAGCAAATCCCGCCCGTACTGGTCGGTGCCCAGCCAGTGCTCTGCGGAAGGGCCGGAGAGGCGGTTGGGGGGGTCGAACTTGAGGGGATCCCAGGGGGCTATGATGGGGGCCAGCAGCGCTCCCAGCAGCACAATCAGGGTAATGATGCCGCCGATGACCGCCGAGCGGTTGCGCAGGAGGGACTTCCAGACCAGGGCCCAGGTGGAGGGGCTGGCGGGGGCGGGTGCGGTCATGGACACCCTCCGAGGAGAGCGTAGACGAGGTTAGCAGTGTGAGCGGGGGTCATTGCGAAAGAGGAGAGCGCATCCAGGGGGTGGCTAGACCGGTAGAGGCCCTGAGGCTTACTCATAGCGAATCCTAGGGTCTATGAGCGAGTAGAGCAAGTCCACCAAAAGGTTGACCAGCACCGCCGCCGTGGCCACAAACAGCACCGTGCCCTGCACCACCGGGTAGTCGCGCAGGTTGATGCCTTCCAGGGCAAAGCGCCCCACCCCCGGCAGGCTGAAGACCTGCTCGATGATGACCGCCCCGCCCAGCAGCGAGCCGAACTGGATGCCTATCACGGTGACCACCGGAATCAGGGCGTTGCGCAGGGCGTGGCGAAAGACCACCACCCGCTCGGAGAGCCCCTTGGCCCGGGCGGTACGGATGTAGTCGCGCGAGAGCACCTCGAGCATCGAGCTGCGCAGGATGCGGGTAACCGCCCCGGCCAGAATCAGGCCCAGCGAGAGGGCCGGCAGAATCATGTGCCGGAAGTTTTGAGCCGGGTCTTCGGCCAGGGGCACAAAACCCGCCGGGGGCAGCCAACCCAAAGCCAGGGCGAAGAGCAGAATCAGCAGCAAGGCCAGGAAAAACCCCGGCACCGAGAGGCCCAGAATGGCAAAGAGCGAGGCGAAGTAGTCCACCAGGCCCCCCCGCCGGAGGGCTGCCAGCACCCCCAGGGGCACCGCTATCAGGAGGGCGGTGAAGAGGCCCATCACGGTGAGTTGCAGCGTGACCGGAAAGCGCAGGGCCAGGTCCTGGGCGACCTCGCGTCCGGTGCGCAGGCTGCTGCCAAAATCGCCCTGGACGACGGCCCCCAGCCACTGTCCGAACTGCACGTGCAGGGGCAGGTCGAGCCCGAACAGGCGGCGTAGCTCGGCCAGGCGCTCGGGGGTGGTGTTGGCCTCGAGGCCCACCAGGCTTGTGACCACATCCCCCGGCACGGCCCGCATGAGCAAGAAGGTGATGAGAGCCACCCCCAGCAGGGTAGGGATGGCCGCGAGAAGACGATTTGCCACATAGCCGAACATAACAAGTAGCCCGAGTATATCGCTTTCTTGTGTTCGGAGAGCAAATGACCCAGGGTTATTTTGTGGATTTGCTAACCTCGAGCACGGAGGCATCCTGTGCGAAAAATGGTCTTTCTTGCCCTTCTTCTGACGGCTTTCCCGCCTGCCCTGGCCCAGGGCTTTTTTGAGCTGGGCGGCTTCAAAACCCCCTCGGGCAACATCCACTGCTTTGCCTATGTGGACCGGCTCACCCAGGAGGCGGTGCTGCGCTGCGACCTGCTCCAAAACGAGGCCCGCATACCGGCCAAGCCCAAGGACTGCCCGCTGGACTGGGGCAATGCCTTTGGCCTGAGTGAGCGGGGCCCAGCCGGACGGCTCTGCGTGGGGGACACCGTGGCCGACCCCAGGCTGCCGGTGCTGGCCTATGGCAAGGTCTGGAGCGAGGGGGGTTTTCGCTGCGACGTGACCCAGGCCCGGCTGCGCTGTATCAACAAAGATAAACGGGGCTTTGAGCTATCTCGCAGCCTCCAGCGGCTTTTCTAAGCGCAACTGGCAGATGCTCGGTGCGCTCTACCTCAAACTCCTTGGCCGCCTGGACACCCGCTGGCAGGGGGCGTGCCTGCCCCTCAAGGGCCGCCAGTGGGCCCTATTGGGGGTGCTGGCTTTGGGCCCGGGGCTATCTCCTGGCCGCGGGGCGGCAGGCCCTGCAGCAGGGCAGGCTGGACGAGGCCCGGCAGGCTTTCTTCCTGGCCCTCTGGGTGAGCGAGGCCCCGGAGACTCTGGAGGCGCTTTTGCCCCTGTGCTAGCTAGCCGAACAGCAAAGCGACCTGGGGCTGTTGGAGGCTTTGGTGGCCCGGCTGGGCGAGCTGGCCCTGCGCACCCAGAGCGACCGGGCCTAGGGCAACCCCAACACCCCCGAGAAGTTCCTCGACTACGGCATCCGGGCCCTCTCGCTCAGCCCCGGCGGGAGCGCCAGCCATTAGCCCCATTGAGACCGGGGCCCTGACCCTCCGGGCCACCAACCCCGCGGGGCTTACCCTGCGCTCGCGGCAGCTTTACCTGAACCTGGCGTCGCGGGCCCTTTTCCTGCTAGCCCAAAGCACCGAGAACGCCCTACAGGTCACCTGGAGCACCCCGGTCATCCCCGATAAAACCCTCATCTTCGCGGTCTTTGCCGACCTGCCGGATGGTCGCACTGAGCTTCCAGCGCAGCGGCTTAGGGCCCCGCGGGGGGTGGGGCTGTTGTTGCCGTTTCCAGCCAGCCTCATCGCGCCCTCGGCGGGCCAGAGCGGCCTGCCCCCCAACGCCGCGCTCTCGTGGTCGCGCCCCGCAGAGAGCGTCTGCCTGTTTGCCCTGGCGAGCGCGGGCCAGCCCATTCGTGTCTACTACACCGCTGGTGTCGTCCTGAACCCGGGCCTCGAGGCGAACCGCACCTACACCTGGGGCGTGGCCTGCTACGGCCCCTTCGCCAGTCTGGATGCCTTTGCCGGCGGGGCCTGGCCGGGCTACCCCACGTTCGGCTGGGATGTTTCGTTTTTCTTAGCCAGCACCCCGGTTCGGAGCTTCAGCACTGTGCCTTGATCCAGGCGAGGCAGGAACCCGGACTGGCCCGCCCAGCTCTTTTACGAATCAGCGGAGTTGACACCCAGACCGGTAACCACATCCCCCGGCCTAGCCCGCATGGGCAAAGATGAGGGCTACCCCTAAAGGAGTAGGGCAGCCACGGGGAGGCGCTGGAGTATGTGCACCAGCCCCCCCTTGAGACCAGGTGTGGTCATAGAATAAGGCCGGTATGGTGGTCCCCTACGTCATAGAGCAGACCGCCCGCGGGGAGCGGGTATACGACATCTACAGCCGTCTTCTGAAGGACCGGATCATCTTCTTGGGCAGCCCCATTGATGCTCAGGTGGCCAACACCGTGGTGGCCCAGATTCTCTTCCTAGCGGCGCAAAACCCCAACCAGGAGATTCGCATGTACATCAACTGCCCAGGGGGGGATGTGGACGCTGGGCTGGCCATTTACGACACCATGCAGTTTGTGGTTCCGCCGGTTTCCACCATTTGCGTGGGGCTGGCGGCTTCCATGGGGGCGGTCTTGCTGGCTGCGGGGGCTCCGGGAAAGCGCTACGCCCTGCCGCACTCACGGGTGATGATTCACCAGCCCTGGGCCCGCGGGCTGGGTGGTCAGGCCACCGACATCGCCATCCAGGCTGAGCAGATCCTGAAAACCCGTAAGGTGCTCAACGAGATTCTGGCCCGCCATACCCACCAGCCCCTGGAGAAGGTGGAGCGCGATACCGAGCGCGACTACTACCTCTCAGCTGAAGAGGCAGCTCAGTACGGTATCGTAGACCAGGTGGTGAGCCGTGAAGCGCAATAAGCCGGTTTGCAGTTTTTGCGGCCGTAGATACCCCGAGGTGGCCCATCTGGTGGAGTCCCCGATGGGGGAGGCCTACATCTGCGACGAGTGTGTGGCCCGGGCTCACTCCCTGCTCAAGGCCGAGTCTAAATCCGCCTACAGGGGTCCTCGCAACCTGCCTAAACCGGCTGAGATAAAGGCCTTTTTGGATCAGTACGTGGTGGGGCAGGAGCTAGCCAAGAGAACCCTTTCCGTCGCGGTCTACAACCACTACAAGCGCCTTTTGCACCCCGAGGCAGAGGTGCAGAAGTCCAACGTGCTCCTGATTGGCCCCACCGGCACCGG
>NZ_JANWVH010000058.1 GCF_025056915.1 Meiothermus sp.
AGCTTAGAGATAACAAAAAAGCCCCCGAAGGGGCTAGGACTCTCAACAGCATCGCTGTTGGCGACTATATTTACCATCTCCGGTCGCTGCTGGTGCAGACCAGTTGTCCGGAACCTTTGGATTCACGCGCAGCCCTTGGTTTACACACACCGGTTTTCACGGTTTCCGGCTACGGAGGATCGCCAAAATGTTGGTCAACGGAATCACCTCCTGCGATAATATATCACAAACAACTTGATATTGACACACTCAATCCATTGCTGCTACCCTAGCGGGCGGCCTTTAGGAAGTGGGCCAGAAATCGCAAAAGTAATATGAGTGGTTTCTTGGGCACCTCCGGGCTAGACTGAAGCTATGTTTGAAACCCTTTCCCAACGCATCCGCGCCGCCGTGGACCGGCTGCGCGGGCGGGGCCGCATTACCGAAGCCGACCTCAAGGCCACCCTGCGCGAGATTCGGATGTCGCTACTGGAGGCCGATGTCAACTTCGAGGTGGCCAAGAGCTTCGTGAGCCGCGTGCAGGAGAAAACCCTGGGCCAGGCGGTGCTGGAGAGCCTGACCCCGGCGGAGCAAATCCTCACCGTGGTCTACGAAGAGCTGGTGCAGATGCTGGGGGGGGAAGCCAAGCAGCCGGTGCTCAAGAACGAGGGCAACCTGTGGTTCATGGTGGGCTTGCAGGGCTCCGGTAAGACCACCACCAGCGGCAAGCTGGCGCAGTTCTATAAGTCCAAGGGGCGGCGCCCCCTGCTGGTGGCTGCCGACACCCAGCGCCCGGCGGCCCGCGAGCAGCTTCGCATTCTGGGTGAAAAAATTGGCGTGCCGGTGCTCGATGTCGCCGACGGTGAGCGCCCCGAGACCACCCGCACCCGCCTGCAGCAGCACCTGACCTTCGACTACCGCGACCTGGTCATTGTGGACACTGCGGGCCGCCTCCAGATTGACGAGGCCCTGATGGACGAGCTGGCCCGCTTGAAGCAGGCCCTGGGGCCTTCCGAGACCCTTTTGGTGGTGGACAGCATGACCGGTCAGGAGGCCCTGAACGTCTCCAAAACCTTCGATGAGCGCATCGGGGTCTCGGGCCTGATTCTGACCAAGCTCGACGGCGACGCCCGGGGTGGAGCCGCCCTCTCGGCCCGGCACGTGACCGGCAAGCCCATCTACTTTGCGGGGGTCTCGGAGAAGCTCGAGGGCCTCGAGCCCTTCTACCCCGACCGGCTGGCCCAGCGCATCCTGGGCATGGGCGACCTGCAAACCCTGCTGGAGAAAGCCAAGCAGGCCGAGCTCGAGGCCCCCCAGAAAGACCTCAAGGAAATCACCTTAGAAGACCTCATCACCCAGATGCGCCAGATGCGCAAGATGGGGAGCTTTACCGAAATTCTGGGCATGATTCCCGGCATGTCGCGCATGCTGCCCCCCGGTTTTTCGGTAGACGAAAAGCAGGTCAACCGCATGGAGGCCATCGTGCTCTCCATGACCCCCAAGGAGCGGCGCGATCCCAGAATCCTCAACGCCTCGCGCCGCAAGCGCATCGCGGCAGGTTCCGGCACCACAGTGCAGGAGGTCAACCGGCTTATCAAAACCTTCGAGGACACCAAGCAGCTCATGAAAACCCTGGCCAAACAGCAGGCCAGGGGGGGCAGGGGCCTCTTCAGGCGTTAGGTCTTGTGCCGCAGGCGTCTGGCTTGTGGCTCAGAATGCGGAAAAAAGCAGTACCGCTACAGACAAAGGAGAAAAGCATGACCAAGATTCGACTCGCCCGTTTCGGTTCCAAAGGCAACCCGCACTATCGCATTGTGGTGGTGGATAGCCGCACCAAGCGCGATGGGGGCTATATCGAGCGCGTGGGCTACTACGACCCCCGCAAAACCACCAAAGACTGGCTTAAGGTGGACATGGAGCGGGTCAACTACTGGCTTGGCGTGGGCGCCCAGCCCACCGACACCGTCAAGAAGCTCATCAAGCAAGCCAGCGCCTGAGCCGTCCAGGGCAGAAAGCCAAAAGCTGGAGCGCCCTTTATAGCAGACACCCGGCCCTTTAGAAAGCCTTGTGCTGGACAGAGTTGTGGCCGCCTGGACGGGCGGCTGCGTCTGTGAAGGAGGCAATAATGGCCTTAAACCCTGGGCTTTCGGCTTTCAGCTTTTGGCGATAGGCTAGAGTGTATGAAAGACCTCGTCGAGTACCTGGCCAAAGCAGTGGTGGATCACCCGGCCTCCATTCGTGTGGACGAACGGCGGGGCCGTGAGGGGCTGGTTTACTATGTGGAAACCCACCCCGAGGACAAAGGCCGCATCATCGGGCGGCAGGGGCGCGTGATCGAGAGCATCCGCACGGTGGTGCGTTCGTTTGCCAAGGGCCGGGTTTCGGTGGAAGTGCGCTAGGTGCGTGGTTCCCCCTTAGCCCCAGGCCCTGTCCCCTCACCCCTCCCACCTATGCGGCGCATCGAGATTGGGCGCATTGGAAAACCCTACGGTATGGCCGGCGGCCTCAAATTTCGAGGCGAGACAGTGGTCTTTGACCTGGACAGGGTGTACCTGGAACGTCTGGGCTACCGGGCCATTGACCAGATTGAAGAACTCGGCAATGAAATCGTGCTCTACCTGACGGGGGTGCAAAGCCGCCAGGAGGCCGAACGGCTGGCCGGGTTGCGGGTATTTGCAGACCAGGACGACCTCCCCCAGCTAGAGGAAGGCGAGTATTACTACTTTGAGCTGGTGGGCAGGCCGGTTTTTGTGGATGGTCGGCCCTTTGGGGAGGTGGTCGGCGTGGAGGACGGGGCGCAGGATCGCCTGGTCATCAAAGCCAAAGGCACCTCGCTCAGGGCCCAGAGCAAAACCTATCAGGTGCCGCTCCAGGCCCCTTATGTGAAAATCGAGGCCGACGGCATTTACATCGAGGCCATACCGGGGTTGCTCGAGTAATCCAGGCCAAGCCACAGCGGGCCCATGAAATACACCATCCTGACCCTTTTCCCAGACCTGATTCGCCCCTGGACGGAGGAGTCTATTGTCCAGAAGGCCATCCAGAAGGGCCTGATTGAGGTGGACATCCGCGACATTCGGGCCTACACCGAGGACAAACACAAAACCGTAGACGACACCCCCTATGGCGGCGGGGCCGGGATGGTGATGCGGGTGGACGTGGTGGTGCGGGCCCTCGAGGCCGCCGGGCCTGCCGACGAGCGCATCCTGCTAAGCCCTGCCGGGGCGCCCTTTACCCAGCGCATGGCCGAGGAACTGGCTCAGAAGTCGCACCTGGTGCTGTTGTGCGGGCGCTACGAGGGCATTGACGCCCGGGTGGAGCGGTTTGTAACCCGCGAGGTGTCTATTGGCGACTACGTGCTGATGGGCGGGGAGCTGGGGGCCCTGGTCATTCTGGAGGCGACCGCCCGCCTGATTCCGGGGGTCATCAAGGAAGCCGAAAGCCACCGGCAGGACTCCTTTTCGACCGGCCTGCTGGACTATCCCCACTACACTCGCCCACCGGAGTTCCGGGGCCTATCTGTGCCCGAAATCCTTACCTCGGGCCACCACGCCAAAATTGCCGAGTGGCGGCGCAGGCAGGCCCTCCGGCGCACCAAGGAGCGGCGCCCGGATTTGCTGGAGAAAGCCGAACTCACCGCCAAGGATTTGGTCTGGCTCGAGGACGAGGGGTTTTGACAAGGCCCATGCCGGCTGCTAGAATCACAACTTGCTGACCTGTCCCGAGTATCTGCGACGCGGGTACGTTTGAGGGCAAGAATCCATGAACCCGCAGGTTTGCCAGACCGGCAAAGGGCGCACAAGTAGGTTCCGCTGGAACAAGGAGTCAGACCATGAACCGTGGTGCTTTGCTCAAAGTAGTCGAAAAGAAGTACACCCGTACCGACATCCCCCAGTTCAAACCCGGCGACACCGTGCGGGTCAACTACAAGGTCGTCGAAGGCAACCGAACCCGTGTGCAGGCCTACGAGGGCGTGGTCATCAAAATCAAGCACAACGGCTTCAACAGCGCCTTCACGGTACGCAAAATTTCCTTCAACGAAGGGGTGGAGCGGGTGTTTCCCTTCAACTCGCCCCTCATCGAGAGCGTGCAGGTCGTAAGCCGCGGCAAGGTGCGCCGGGCCAAGCTCTACTACCTGCGCGAGCTGCGTGGCAAGGCGGCCCGCATCAAGGGCGACCGCAAGCGGCTTAACGAAGATGTGGAAGCCCGGGCCCTGGCTGCCAGGGAAGCTGCCGAGGCCAAGGCGGCAGCCGATGCCGCCAGGCAAGAAGCCGAACGCGCTGCCCAGGCCAGCGAAGCGGCTGAGGAAAGCAAGTAAGGTTGGCCAGACGGGGCCGGAGTGGAGAACCCACTCCGGTTATTTTTTGCGTACTCTGAGCCACCGGCCCGCCCGCCGCAAGACCTCGGGGATGGACAAGAGAAACCACAGATACCCCAGAAGCCCCAGGGCAATCCAGAACATCAGGCGCGGGTTGCCTGGGTTGAACAGGACGAAGCTCAGGCTGAGCGACAAGGCGATCAGAATGACCCTGGAAAGCCCAGGATGTTGGTGGCGAAAGCGGTCAATTTCAACAACGCCCAACCCAGCCCACAGCAGGGTTTCCCAGCGCAGCACCTGGCTCCAGTAGAAGCCTGGCGGCCAGGACAGCCAGGCCATGAGGGCCAGGGAAAGCAGGGGATAGACCCCGATTTCCCAGCGCTCGAGGGGATCGCGGAACATACCCCATTATTACCGACCCGAACCGATGGCTCGCGTCTTGAAACAACCATGGCCTGAAAGCTACCCGACAATTGATTCCTGAACAAAGGGCTACCGTAAAAAAGGGGTGGGTTCCAATGGGCCTTTTGGACTGGTTGCAGAACTGGCTCAGAGGGGGCAGTGGTTCCTTGCCAAGTTTGTCTGAAAAGGAACGGCGCTTTCAAGGGCTGGATGTTCAGGCCGTGCTGGAAGCGCATCTAGCTTGGCGCAAGCGCCTGGAGGATGCGATTGAGGGCCGTTCCAACGAGGAACTCGATCTATCGGTGATAGTGCGCGACGACCAGTGCCAGCTCGGTCGGTGGATTTACCTCGAGGCTGCCAAAACTACCCTGGCCTTGCACCCAGAGTTTGCTCGGCTGCGTGAGGCTCATCGCCAGTTTCATCTGGTGGCGGCGAGGGTAGTGCAGACCTTCCGTTTGCACGGTTTCGGCGCCGCACAAGGGCTTTTGACGGGGGAGTTTGACCAGCGCTCCAAAGAAATCGTGCAAAGCCTTGCAGACCTCATGCAGAAAGAACGAAGCCTGGACTAGCCCGTTAGGGCTTGTCTGGGGAGAGGCCGCCATGGTGCAAAGCTAGCGGGGTGTGGTCTGGCCAGCATGCCAGCTTTGCAGTGACCGAACCGGCAGGCTGTTGCTGCGGGCCCGCCGGATGGCCTCGAGGCTCCACCGGGCTCCCTCCGGGGTGGTGATGAAGGGCTTGCCGGTCTCCACCGCCCGGCGCAGCTCGGGGTGGGGGGTGAGGGCAATCAGCAGGTCGTAGTCGCCTTCGGAAGCCTCAAAACCGGCTGCGGTCCACTCGGCTTTCAACTCGTCGGCCCCAATGAAGCGCACCCTTCCCGAAAGGGGGAGCCGCTGGCCCACCCCAAGTTCGGCCCGGTAGTAGGCCAGGTAGGGGTCGCTGTCTATACCCATGCTCTCGCCGGTGGAGCGCATCTCCGGCCCCAGCACCGGAATCACCCCTGGGAATTTGAGCCAGGGGATCAGCACCTCCTTCACCGAGTAGAAGGCCGGGGTGGGGTCTTGGGTGAAGCCCAGGTCGTCTAAGGTTTGGCCCACCGCAATCAGGGCGGCGTACTTGGCCAGCGGGTGGCCGATGGCCTTGGAGACGAAGGGCACCGTGCGGGAGGCGCGGGGGTTGGCCTCGAGGATGTAGACCGTGCCGTCCTTGAGGGCGTACTGCACGTTGATCAGCCCCCTCACCCCCACCGCCAGGGCCAGCTTGCGGGTGTACTCCCGGACGGTGGCGAGCTGCTCGGGCGTGAGCGAGATGGGGGGCAGGATGGTGGCCGAGTCGCCCGAGTGTACCCCGGCCCGCTCGATGTGCTCCATGATGCCCGCCACCACCACCCGCTGCCCGTCGCAGAGGGCGTCTACGTCGAGCTCGAGGGCGTTCTCCAGGTACTCGTCGAGCAGAATGGAGGGCCGCTCGGCCAAAGCCGCGTAGATGCCGCTCAGGTACCAGCGCAGTTCCTCGGCGTTCCGCACCACCTGCATGGCCCGCCCCCCCAGCACATAGCTGGGCCGCACCATCAAGGGGTAGCCCAGGGTTTCGGCCAGCTGGAGGGCCTCCTCGGGGCTCTGGGCCACGGCCCCTCTGGGCTGGGGGATGCCCAGCTCGGCACACAGCCGGTTGAACTCGGCGCGGTCTTCGGCCTTGTGGATGGCCTCCCAGGGGGTGCCCAGCAGGGTTACGCCAGCCTCGGCGAGCTTTTTGGCCAGCTTCAGGGGGGTCTGGCCGCCCAGGGTGGCAATGGCGCCGATGGGCTTTTCGTGCTCGGTCAGGTTGAGCACGTCCTCGAGCGTCAGGGGCTCGAAGTAGAGCCGGTCGGCGGTGTCGTAGTCGGTGCTTACGGTCTCGGGGTTGGAGTTCACCATGATGGTCTCGTAGCCCTGTGCCCCGGCCTCGCCGGGCCGCTCAGGCGGAACCACGGCCTCCCGCAGGGCCCAGACCGCGTGCACGGTGGCGTAGTCGAACTCCACCCCCTGCCCGATGCGGATGGGGCCGCTGCCCAGAATGACCACCTTGGGTTTGTCGGTTGGGCGCACCTCGTCTTCCAGCTCGTAGGCGCTGTAGTGGTAGGGGGTGTAGGCTTCAAACTCGGCGGCGCAGGTGTCCACGGTCTTGTAGACCGGCCTCGAGCCCGCGGCCAGCCGTTGTTTGCGGGCCGCGGCCTCCGAAACGCCCATCAGCTCGCCCACCCGGGCGTCGGAGAGGCCCAGGCTTTTCACGTAGCGCCAATCTTCACTGTCCTCCAGGCGGTGGCTCTTGGTCTTTAGGTCGTGCTCGGCCTCCACCACCTCCTTGAGCTGGTTCAGGAACCACGGCTCAATGCGGGTGCGCTCGTAGAGCCGCTCTACCGCCTCGCCGCGCCTGAGCAACTCCAGCACTGCATAAATTCGCGTGGGGCTGGGGTAGAGCCGGGCCAGCAGCTCCTCGGTGGTGTAGGTGGAGAACTCCGAGCGCACGTCGGCCTCGAGGCTCCGCAAAGCCTTGCCAAAGGACTCCTTGAAGGTGCGGCCAATGGCCATCACCTCGCCCACGCTCTTCATCTGGGTGCCGAGCCGGTCGGAAAAGCCGCCCGGCTGGGTGTTGGGCAGGCTGCTGAACTTTTCGAAGGCGAAGCGGGGAATTTTGGTCACCACGTAGTCAATGGTGGGCTCGAAGGAGGCCGGGGTTTTCTGGGTGATGTCGTTGGGGATTTCGTCTAAGGTGTAGCCCACCGCCAGCAAGGCGGCAATCTTGGCAATCGGGAAGCCGGTGGCCTTGGAGGCCAGGGCGCTGGAGCGCGAGACCCGGGGGTTCATCTCGATCACGATCATCCGCCCGCTTTTGGGGTCTATGGCGAACTGGATGTTGGAGCCGCCGGTCTCCACCCCAATCTCGCGGATGATGGCGATGGCCGCATCGCGCATCTTCTGGTACTCCACATCCGAGAGGGTTTGCGCGGGGGCCACCGTAATTGAGTCGCCGGTGTGAACGCCCATGGGGTCCACGTTCTCGATGGAGGTGATGATCACCACGGTGTCGTTCTTGTCGCGCATGACCTCGAGCTCGTACTCCTTCCAGCCCACAATGGACTCCTCCACCAAGGCCGAGTGGGTGGGGGAGAGCGAAAGGCCCCGGGTCAGCACCTCCACAAACTCCGCTTCAGTTTCGGCAATACCCCCGCCGGTGCCCCCCAGGGTGAAGCTGGGCCGCACCACCACCGGGTAGCCGGTCACCTCGCGGGCAAAGGCCAGCCCCTCTTCCAGGCTGTGCACCATCTTGCCGCGCGGCACGTCCACCCCAATCTTGAGCATGGCTCTCTGGAATTCCTCGCGGTCTTCACCCTTTTTGATGGCGGCGGCGTTGGCCCCAATCAGCTCCACCCCGTACTTCTCCAGGATGCCCTGCTCGTAAAGGGCCATCGAGAGGTTGAGCGCGGTCTGCCCGCCCAGGGTGGGCAGCAGCGCGTCCGGGCGCTCCTGGGCGATGATTTTTTCCAGGAACTCCACCGTGAGGGGCTCGAGGTAGGTTCCTTCGGAAAGCTCGGGGTCGGTCATGATGGTGGCCGGGTTGGAATTGACCAGCACCACCTTGTAGCCCACGCTCCGGAGGGCCTTGACGGCCTGGGTGCCGGAGTAGTCGAATTCGGCGGCCTGGCCGATGGTGATGGGGCCGGAGCCGATGATGAGTATTTTTTTCAGGTCGGTGCGGGCGGGCATACCAAGGGCAGAGAATATCACTTATTCCGGCGGTTGGCTACCTGCGTTTTGCATAGTGTTTCAGTTGGCGGCATAAACTCTCAAGCCAGCGGGGGGGGGCAATCGGCCCGCCCGTTTTGGCTTATCTTTTGGATATGCGAACCCTCAAATCCGAGTTGCTCAAAAGTTTTCTCCAGGAAAACCCGCTGGTGGTGGATGTGCGCCCGCCCGAGCAGTACAGCCAGAGCGACTTCGAGGGGGCCTTGCACATCCCCCTGCACGACATTCAGCATGGCAACCACAACCTGCCCAAGGATCGCCCTTTGCTGCTCATCTGCGAGCGAGGGGTGATGAGCGAGCTGGCCGGGCTGTACCTGGAAGCCGCGGGCTATGAGCAGGTCTACAACCTCGAGGGGGGCCTGCAAAAGCTGCGGAAAAGGGACGACGGTCTATAGCCTGTAGGCGATAGTCGGTTGAAAAGCGTACAACCCGCAAGTAGAGTTGTTCGTCATCGGCCATTGACGATTGACCATTGACTATTGACTATTGACTATTGACTATTGACTATTGACTATTGACTATTGACTATCGTCTCTTCTGGGCAAGTCCTCCAGCCGCACCCCGTGCCACTTTTCCAGGTGCTCGCGGTGGGTTTGCAGGTAGGCCCCCGGCTCAAAAAACCGGTCGTAGTACTCGAGGTCGAGGTGGTGGCTTTGCAGGAACATCAGGCTGTAGATGGTGGGGACGGTGGCGGGGAACTTGCCAAAGGTGTCGAACAGGTACTGAGCCTGGGTGGCGACCAGGTCAACCAGCCACTCCTCGTGCGGGAAGGCCTGGGCGCGGATGGCCGGGGTCTTTTTCCAGGGGCCGGGGGTCTCGGGGTGGAAGGGGCCGCCCGAGCCAAATTTGCGCTCGACCAGCGCCTCCACGGCGGCCCGCATGTGGGGGAAGTGGGGCGGGCAGTGGCCCTCGAACACGCCCTCGAGGCCGGTGGGGTTGGGCCGCGACCAGCCCGGCTTAAAGTCGTAGCGGAAGCCCAGACCGGGCACCTCGGGGTCGCCCGAAGCCCCCAGGGTTCGCACCCGATCCAGCCCGTTGAGCATCCAGCCGCCCAGCCCCATGGCCTGCTGCATCAGGTGGCCTGCGAACACTGCCGTGCTTATTTCTGCCGAAACCTCGGCCAGGGTGGCCTGGTCGAAGGCGGTCAGGGGATAGGGCTTGTCCAGGGCAACGTAATCCCTGAACTTTTCCAGCCCAGGGATGCTCTGGTTGTGCACGTCGTCGTAGAGCACAAATCCGTTTTGGGCAATGAACAGCAGCTTGAGTAGCTGGTGCTGGGCCACGTCGGCGATGGGCCAGACCAGCAGGGAGCCGGGTTTGTTGGCATTCCAGGCGTTGTGACCGGCCATAAAAGGCTCTCGAGGGGGGATGTAGAGCCTGGTGTCGGAGAGCCTGTGTATGAACTGCTGGTGGGCAAGCAGGAGCTCCACCACGTCCACCTGGCCCTGGGGGTTGCGGGGAACCGGCGGGGGGGCATCGCGGGTCTTGAAGATATAGGTGCCGCTGTCGTCGGTGAAGAAAATCTGGCTGGTGTGGAAGCCTGCTGCGCTGGGGAAGGTGCGCCCGGCGGCCATGCCAGAGTAGCTGGGGAGGTAAGGGGCCACGTTTTTGTGGTGGCTGATCAGGTTGTGCCAGCCGGTCAGGCCCCCCACCGTGGTCAGGATTAGCAGGCGCTCGAGCTCCGAGAGAGGATAGGGCTCGTAGCGCGATGTGTAGGCCAAAGGCCCCTCGGGCAGCGCACCCCCCAGGGCAAAGCGGCGGCTGCGGCGCCCGAAAAGGGCCTCGGTGAGCGGAAACTGCAGCAGTTCCCGGAGGGCCTGGCGCTCGAGCGGGTGGCTAACGGAGTCGGATGCAGCATCGGGCATTTGTCATAGTCTAGCCCGAATAGGCCAACCGGGCAGTGGGTCTCGTTTCTACCTTGAGCGGTTGGTGCCAAAGGCCAAAACCCCAGTCGTACCAGGTTTTGGCGTACAGGTAACTTTCAAGAATAGGCAAGTTGGTGGTGGGGGTGGGTCTCCAAGACCGGCCCCCTGCCCCAAACCCCTGCTTTCTGCCTCACTGCTCCAGCAAACGCGCTTGCCCCCGACTTGAAGCGCTTTGGGTCAAATAGACCCCCTCTTTGCCCAATCATTCTCAGAGAGGGGGTCAAGGCGATGTGGTTCGAAGGGCGCGGCTACTTTTCCGGGCCCTTTTCAATGGGGACGCCTACCGCATTGCCCCATTCGGTCCAGCTTCCATCGTAGTTTTTGACGTTGGGGAAGCCCAGCAGGTGCTTGAGCACAAACCAGCTATGGCTGCTGCGCTCGGCAATGCGGCAATACGCAATCACCTCTTTGTCTGGGGTTATGCCCTTGGGTTCGTAGATGGCCCGCAGTTCCTCGGCACTTTTGAAGGTGCCGTCGGGGTTTACGGTGGTGGCCCAGGGAATGCTCTTGGCGCCGGGGATGTGCCCTCCCCGCAGCACCCCTTCCTGGGGGTACTCGGGCATATGGGTTTTTTCGCCGGTGAACTCGGCGGGGCTGCGCACGTCGACCAGAGCACCCTTACCCGCCTTGACCTTTTCCAGGTGTGCCAGCACCTCATCGCGGAAAGCCCGAAGGCTGGGGTCGCGCTTTCCGGGTGTATAGGAGCCTTTGGGATAGCTGGGCACCTCGGTGGTGAGGGGCTTGTTTTCCTGGGTCCACTTGATGCGCCCGCCGTTCATCAGCTTGAGGTGTTTGTGCCCGTTGTAGCTGAAGAACCAGAAGGCATAGGCGGCCCACCAGTTGTTTTTGTCGCCGTAGAGCACAATGGTGGTGTCGTTGGAGATGCCCAGGCGCTCGAACAGAGCAGCCAGCTCCTCGGGCTGGATGAACTCGCGGATGGTGTCGTCCCAGAGATCGGCCTGCCAGTCAATCTTTTGGCTGCCGGGAATATGGCCGGTGTCGTAGAGCAGGATGTCCTCGTTGACCTCGAGGATCCGGATATTGGGGTCTTGGTGGTGTTCCAGCACCCAGTCGGTGGAAACCAGCACATCGGGGTTTGCGTAGCTCATGTTTTCCTCCACGGTCTCAGTTAACCCAGACGATGATAAGTGAAACAGGTCAGGGGTTACGCTGATATAGATTACAAAAGATGTAATCTATGGGCCGGATAATACAGAATCCTGGTTTTGGATTCAACCGACCGATGCTCTTTGCTGGAACCCTTCGCAACGAGCAGGAGCGGTGCAGCGGGTAGCAAGGGAGGGATTGGATAGGCGTCGGAGACCCGACCACCCAGAACACAACCCCTGGTTCCGCCAAAACGGGCCCCATATTAGCGTCGTGTGGCTTTGGAGCGGGCTCGAGGTAGGGTTGGCCGCCGGGGCCGGGTCAGCAGCTCGCTTGAGTGCAGCAGGTGTTGCAAACACTCCGAATAGTCCACCCCCTGCCGGAAGTCGGCGGCCAGGTCCGCCACACTCACCTGGCTCAGGCTTTGCAGCACGGCATCGCGCACCTTGAGCCAGACCACGCTGCGTGCCCGGCAACGGTTTTCTTCGGTACAGGATTTGGGCCAGTTCAGGCTGACGCAGGCCAGCGGTGCGATGGGGCCATCCACGGCCCGAATTACGTCGCGCAGGTTGATTTCCTCGGGAGGCCGGGGCAGCGCGTACCCCCCACCCTGGCCCTTTTTGGAGACCACCAGATTGTGCCCGACCAGGGCGGCCAGAATCCGCACCAGGTAGGTGTGCCTTACGCCTGTGGCCTGGCTGAGTTCTTCGCTGCCCACCAGACGCCCGGGGGGCTGGGTACCCAGGTAGCCCAGCGTCTTGAAGGCGTAGATGTCGGTTTTGGAGAGGCGCATAGCCCTAATTTAGCCCATAGCAACCCGCTGGTTGCCGAAGGCAGAGGGTCAGCGGGCCATTAATCACCTGCCCGGCGCGTCCGGTACCTCCACCTCGGCCCGTACAAAGGCGTTGCCCACCGCGCTCTTGGCCAGGGCCAGGGGGCCGCCTGCCTGGTAGATGCCGCTCTTTCCCTCGAAATAGAGGTCGTAGAGGTGGCCGTTTAGCATGGGGTTGAGTCCGTAGCGCAGGTTTTCGCGGTTTTGAAGTTTTTGGGCCAGCCCTTCGCGGAGCCAGACCTGGCCCTCTATTTCCCTGGGGTCGGCGCTCCAGGGCCCTTCCCAGCGGGCGGCGTTGGCCGAAGGCTGCACCACCAGCCAGGCCCCGGCGGCGTCGGCTTGCTCGATCAGGCTGTCGTGAAAAGCATCCAGGCAGATCAGGTTGGCCAGGGTGCCCAGGCGGGTATGGAGGGTCTGCCTGCCTGGTGGGCCGCCCGTCAGAAACGCCTTGCGCTCACTAGCGGTTAGATGCACTTTGGGGACACGCCCCAACACGCTGCCCTGGGGCGAGACCACCAGCGAGAGGTTGTACACCCCCTTGCCCTTGGCGTGCAGGCGACGGGCTGGTTCCCAGTCCATCTGGGGGCTAAAAATGCTCCCGCCCACGATGTAGGCCCGCACCGCCTGTGCCGCTTCCCGAAAGGCCCGCTCATACACCGGCCAGACCCACGGGGCCCGCAGGTGGTAGAGCGCGGCGGGGCTCCAGACCCCCTGCCGCAAGAGGGCAGGCCAGTGCTCGCGCAGCAACTGCAAAGCGGCCTGAAGACCGCTTTGGGCCTCGAGCACCGCCCTCGAGGTCTCCAGCCAGAACACCAGGGGGAGGGCAAAGGCCTCGGGAAAGGCCAGTATGCGGGGCTGGTCTTCGGGCAGACCCTGCACCGCGCCCCGGCTCAGCTCCAGCACATACTGCCTGAATGATTCGGCGCTGGTATAGGGCGCGGTTTGCAGCTCAGCTTGAACGGCAATCAGATGCACCCGCATTTGCCCCACCTTACTACACCCCAAGCCGACGGCGGATGGTCTGCGGAGCGCATGCCCCCATCATCGAAAAGCGTTCGGTGCCTGAAGCATTGGCGGGCCGGTGTGGCCGGTGTTAGAGCTGCGAGGGGGCCTATATGTATGTTGCCTTCCCGAAGGCTCCGGCAAAATCCCGTAAAGTGAAAGGCGATGAGTCGTTGGATGTGGGTTGCGCTACCGCTGGTGGTGTCGGCAGGGTTTTTGCTGTTGCAACCTCGAGCCGAGTCCGGCGTGGAAGTTCTGCCTTCCCTGACCGTCAAGCAAATGGACGGACAAACCGCAAAGCTCACCGATTTCAAGGGCAAACCCCTTGTGCTCAACGCCTGGGCTACCTGGTGCGGGCCCTGCCGCCGCGAGATGCCCCTGCTGCTCAAGGCGGCTAAAGCCAACCCGGAGGTTCGGTTTGTGTTCCTGAACATCAGCGATGGCCCGGAGGCGGTGCGGGCCTTTGAGAACGAGCTGGGGCTCAAAATTCCCAATGTCCTGCTCGATCCCGAGGCCAAACTGAGCGACCCCCTGCGGATTCAGGGCCTGCCGGTCACGCTGTTCTACGATGCCGAAGGTACGCTGGTAAACCGCCACATCGGCGAGATCAGTGCTGCTGAACTGGCGGAGTTGTTGAAAGCGTTTTAGCGCAGGGTCTGTGATCTATAGTCCAGGGCCTGTGGCCAGGGAACGCCCTGGTGCGTGTGTTCTGGCTATTGAGAACGGTGCGTCAATAGCACAGGGACTATCGAAAATACACCTGTCCATTGCGAGGAGGCGCTCGCCGACGAGGAATCTGGTGTGGAGCAAGGGTAGTGAATGTTGGGGATGGTAGCGTAATAGATTCCTCGCTGCGCTCGGAGTGATACTTCTGACCGAGTTTACGTGTTTTTCACGTCGCCTTACTGCCCCTGGACACGAACACTGCATATTCCAGCGAGTCGAGCCTTGATCACAAACGTCTAGTTCAGGCAATCGGTGCAGCGCCCGTATAGCACGATTTCGTGCTTCTCGGTTTTGAAGCCCTGGGGCACCATGAAGGAGAAATCGCCCGGACAGCCCTCGAGCTCGAACACCTTGCCGCACTGGTTGCAGTGAAAGTGGTGGTGGTGTTTTTTGCCCGCCAGCTCGTAGCGCGGGGGCTCGCCCGGAAGTTCGACCGTGACCGCGCTGCCTTCCTCGACCAGCCCCTTCAGGGTGCGATAGACGGTGGCGATGCCGAGGCCGGGCACCTTGTAGCGGGCTGCCTCGAGAACCTCGGTGGGGGAGAGCGGGCGGTTGAGCTCGGTCATCACCTCACGAATGGCCTGCCGCTGGCGGGTGGAGCGTTCCATGGTTTCAGAATAGCAAACCCGGGCCTTGACAAGATGATAATGAGTTATCAATATAAATAACCGACGACGGTGGAGGCTGTGATGAAGTTTGCGTTTCGGATGGGATGTTTGCTGATGCTGGGACTGGGGTTTGCCCTGGCACAGCCGGTGCAGGTGGCCGCAACTACGGGCTTTATAGCCGATATGGTGCGCAACGTGGGGGGCAGCCGGGTGCAGGTGGTGCAGGTGGTGCCCAGCGGCAGTGACCCCCACAGCTTTGAGCCGCGCCCCTCGGTTATCCGGGCCATCAGCCGCGCCCGGGTCTTCTTCGCCAATGGCCTCTCCCTCGAGCCCTTTTTCGAGAAGCTCGAGGCCCAGTTGCCCCCAGGTGCCCGCATTGTCGAACTGGCCGACGGGATGCCAAACCTGATCAAGACCGGCAAGAAGGACGCTCACGGACATGAACACGGCGAGTTCGACCCCCACCTCTGGCTCGACCCGACCTACGGCATGCGCTACGTGGAGAAAATCCGCGATGCGCTGGCGGAAGTAGACCCTGCCGGAGGCTCTCTTTATGCGCAGAATGCGGCCAGCTACATCGCCCGGATTCGCCAGGCCGATGCAGCCGTGCAGCGCTGCCTGGCCGATATTCCGCAGGCTCTTCGGAAGCTGGTTTCCCAGCACGAAGCCCTGCTTTACTTCAACCGCTACTACCGGTTGAAAAGCATCGGCACCATTGCCGATATCGCCGGACAGGAACGCGGCCCGGCCAGTCTGGCCCGGCTGGCCCAGGCCATGAAAAAAGAGAATGTGCGGGTCATTTTCGTGGAGCCGCAGTTTGCACAGGGCCAGGCACGCGCGCTGGCCGAGGCCACCGGCGCCCGCATCGTCCGCATCTACTCCGATGCCTTCGACAAGACCGTGGATACCTACCTCAAGCTGATTCAGGCCAACGGGCAGGCCATCTGCCAGTCGTTTCGCTAGGGGACTGCTTCACATGGAGCCACCAACGTTCAGGGTCGAGGAGATAGAAACCACTGCCCGGCGCAAGACCTCCACCGTCCTGGCCAACCCCCTTCCTGCGCAGTTCTGGCTCTGGGGCCAGGACGCCTTGGCCGGCATCCTCGAGGCCTACGGTTTTCAAAAGGAGGCCAACCCGACGGGTAGGGGCTCCAGCCTGTATTTGCGGGGCGGGCTGGGGCTGCACTCGAGCGCTGCCTGGTTGCACGGGGTGCAGGGGGTGGTATTTTACCACCGTCCAAGCGAGTCATTTTTCTGGCTACAAAGCACCCGCGGCCTGCCCGAACTGCCCCGCGACCGGAAGCCCCTGCCGCTCCAGGACGGCATGGATAGCCTGCACCCCTGGGTCTATGCTTACGAGTCCTGGATTGTGAAACGGTATGGCCCCGACTATCGTCGTCGGCAACTGGAGCAGCTTCCACCGCTGGCCCGGCGTTCCCTGCCTGCTTGGCAAAGTTGGGTGCGGCTTCGTTCGGACGCCGGGGCCGTTCCCCTCTAGCGCTGGGCATTGCCGCTGTTCAAGAAAGCCGTAATGCCCCCGGCCAGCCCGTTGGCCAGCTGTTGGCGGTAAGCCCGGGTTGCCAGCTTCCTGCCCTCCTCCGGATGATTGACAAAGCCAATCTCGACCAGGATGGCCGGAATGCGGGCGTTGCGGATCACGTAGAAGGGCGCGGTATGCACCCCCCGGCTCACCGCGCCGGTCTCGCGCACCAGCGAGCGCAGGGTTTTGAGGGCCAGTTGCTCGGAAAACTTGAGATTGGCCTGGGCGAGGAGGTCGCGCATGAGGCGCTGGGCCACGCTTCGGGCCTCTTGGGTCAGGCGCTGCCCCAGCATGCCGCCCCCGTTTTCCAGGATGGCCTTGGACAAAAGCCGTTGGTCAATGGTTTCACCAAAGTAGTACACCTCAATTCCCTGGGCGGCCCGTTCGGCGGCGTTGGCGTGGATGGAAACGAACAGGGTGCGTTTGCTGTCGGCCATGGCGGCCCGTAGCCCCAGGTCGGTGGCTTTGTTGGGCGAAAGGTGCTGGTCGCCCGTGCGGGTCAGCACCACCTGGATACCCCTGGCCTCGAGGAGCCGCCGGGTCAGGAGGGCCACTTCCAGCACGGCCTCTTCTTCTCGCACGAGCCCCACCGCGCCGGGGTCAATTCCCCCGTGGCCGGGGTCCAGTACCACCACCGCTGTGGGTGCGCGGGCGGTGCTGCGGGGTCGGGGATGGGTTGCGGCGTGGCCGCGCACTTCCAGCACCAGCCGGCGGGGGTTGGAGAGCTCGAGGGTGCGATAGCGGGTGCCCGCCCGGAGCGTGACCACGTAAATCGAGCCACCCGCACTGGGGGTGGCTCGGTAGCCGACAACCTGCGGCGTGTTCAGCAAGGTTCGCAATGTTCGGGGCGGGGTGCCCTGGAAGCGAATGGAAACCTCATTGTTCTGACGGTGCAGGCTGTAGCTCGCTTCGCTGGGGATGCCAAATACCAGTCGGGTCAGGCCGTCTTCGGTGCCCACCCGGGGTTGCGCCAGTCCAAGAGATGCCAAACAGAACGCCAACGCCAGAATGTATCGCATCTGGCGCAAATTGTAGCGCCATCGCATGAGAATTGTCATGTGGGGCTCGAGGTTTGGTTCATGGCCCCGGCCACCGACGCTCGATGTAGTCCAGCTTTCGCCCCCGCAGCAGCCAGGCCGCCACCAGGGTGGTCAGCGGAACCGCCAGCACCAGGGCCAGCGAACCCACCAACATCGTCACAATTTCAGCGGCAAAGGTCTCGTTGTTAATCAGCAATCCAAGCGGAACCTCGCTCTGGCCAATCAGCAGCAGCAGCGGCAGCGTGCCCGCCGCATAGGCCAGAATCAGGGTGTTGACCAGACTGCCGATGTGGTCAAAGCCCACCGTCATGCCCCGGGTGTAGAGCTCCCGCAGACTGTAGCGTGGGTTGGCCTGTACCAGGGCCTGAACAACCGAAGCCTGGGTTACGGTCACGTCGTTGAGCGCTCCCAGCGCCCCCACCACCACCCCGGCCAGGTACAGCGACACCAGATCGAGGTTGCCCCCAAGCTGGAAACGGGCCAGAAAGGCTTCCTCGGAGGTAAGGCCGGTGAACTGCATCCATTCGGTCAACAGCACCGAAAGAACCAGGGCCACCAGTGCGGCAAAAGTGGTTCCGATCAGGGCCGCTGTGGTCTTGCGGTTGATGCCGTGAACGAAATAAATCGAGAGCGCCAGAATGCCAAAAGCCCCTACGAACGTGATAAGCAGGGGATTGTTCCCAGCCGAGATTTGCGGCACCACAAAAAAGGCCAGCACGGCCATGCTGGCGGCGGTTCCCAGCAGGCCCCGCAGACCCTTGCCCCGCCCCAGGGCTGCGGTGACCAGCACAAACAGCCCGAGCAGGCCCCACAGGTAGTGGATGCGGTACGGCTCGGCAATGTAGGTTTTGCCATCGGCCTCATAGACCACCACCCGCTGCCCCACGTGAAAGCCCGCCGACTCGGTGGGAAACTCGGCTTCCTTGAGCTGCCCCCCCACCCGCACGGTTGCGCTCTTTTCACCCATCGAAACGATGCGGGCAATCGAGTAGGCCCCCGGTGAACTGGGGGGTGTTGGGTCTGAAGGTGCATCCTGCGCCCAGGCCAGGCCCAGAACGGCCAGAAGAACGAGCCAAAAACGCATGGCTCTAATCTTAGTGGCTTTCAGATGAGAGGGTGATGGCTTTCGCCTGGCAAAGAGGCTTTTGTTCCACGCTTTTGCTGCCCCTCACCGGGGAATTGACCGAACCTCCAATGCGTGGTTGCCGCGTTGTCGCTGCAAAAGCAACAGCTATGGGGTATCGCTACGGGAGAGGGCAACCCGGATACAGCCCCCCACGGTAGAAGCCCGATGGATACCTGGATTGATGGTTCGATGAGATTCCGTTGTAAACTACACCTGTACCAAAAGCCCGGGGGAGGGTTCGTATGAACACCACACCGTCCATTATCGATACCGTGATGAACATGGTCAGCCAGAGCATTCAGGTGCTCACCAAACCCAGCGTGGAGACCTTTGAGCAATACGAAAACAAAGGCACCCTGCGCGAAGCGGTGATCTATGTGCTGGTTGCGGCTGTGATTACCGGGCTGTTCAGTTTGGGTAGCGGTCTGGGCGCCTTTCTGAATGGAATTATCGGCACCATTGTGGGTTTCCTGATCTTCACCTATCTGGTGCACTATGTGGGCAAGACCCAGGGCGGCACCGGCACGCTCGATAACGTGGCCTACACCTTTGCTTTGTTCTGGGCGCCCATCAATGTGGTGGTGGCGGTGGTCAGCCTGATTCTGCTCATTACCTTGATTGGCATTTTCTTGATTCCTTTGCTGGCCATCGGGGCGCTGGTCATCAACGTTTATTTTGCCTACCTGGCCGTGCAGTCGAGCATGAACCTGCGCGAGAGCGGCAAAATCTGGATTACGCTGGCCGTGGCGTTTGTTGGTACCCTGATTGCCAGCCTGGTCATTGCCGGCATTTTGCGATAAAAAACCCCCACAAACGCTCCCCGGCGGGGGAGGCGTTATGTTTTTGGGCAGGGCTACTGGATTCGAATGATGTGCGCAACCGACGGCACACCCTGGTCGTCAAGGATGAAGAGCAGGTAGAAACCCGGAGGGGCGGCGTTGCGCGACTGGTTGGCCCCTCCAAACTTGGGCAGGGTGCGGAAATCGGTGCGGATGGTCAGGACGTTGCCGCTGGCCGTGAATTCGGGCTCGAGGTAGCGCTGATTCTGGTCGAAGCCGTGGGTGGGTGCGCCC
>NZ_JANWVH010000059.1 GCF_025056915.1 Meiothermus sp.
GTAACCCCAGCTTCAGCGCGGCCTCCTGATGGGCGTAGCCCTGGTAAAAAAGCACCTCAATGACCTCCCGCTCTTCCTCGGAGAGCTGGGCCAGGGCTTGCTTGAGCCGGATGCGGTTCAGCTGGCCCTCCTCGTCCAGGCCAGCACCCGGAAGGTCAAAGGCCTCGGCCTCCTCGTCCTCGAGGGGCTTGGGGCGGGCCTCCAAGCGGCGGATGTGGTCTACCGCGGTGTGGTGGGCGATGGCCAGGAGCCAGGCCCGGGCCGAGGCCCGCCGGGGGTCAAAGGCGTTCGCGTTTTGCCAGACCTTGCTGAAGGCTTCCTGCACCACGTCCTCCCCGCTGGCCGAGTCCAGGCCCATCCGCCGGGCCAGCCCCAGAAAAGCCCCGGCGTAACGGCGAAAGAGCTGTTGTAAGGCGGCCTCCTCGCCCCGCGCCACCAGGGCCAGCAGGGCTTCGTCGGAGAAGGCCTCGAGGCTCATGCTCGGCCTATGCTAGCATACGCAAAAATTCAGCACTTTGGTTTTTAGACCCCCCAACCTGCTAGACTACTCCCCGTGAGGCGAGTTTTCTCCGGCTTTCAGCCCACCGGCGACCTGCACATCGGCAACTACCTGGGCGCGATGGTGAACTACATCGCCCTGGGCGAAAAGCTGGGGCAGGACGCCATCTACTGCATTGTGGACTACCACGCCCCCACCAACCCGGCGGCCTACGACAAAGAGCTGCTGGCCCAGCGCACCTTTGACGCAGCGCTGGTGAACATGGCGGCGGGCCTCGACCCCAACAAGGTGATTCTCTTCGTGCAGTCACACGTGCCCGAACACACCGAGCTGGCCTGGATTTTCACCACCCAAACCCCCTACGGCGACCTGACCCGCATGACCCAGTTCAAGGACAAAGCCGCCCGGCTCGAGTCGGTGCCGGCAGGGCTGCTGATGTATCCGGTGCTGATGGCCGCCGACATTCTTATCTACAAGGCCGACACCGTGCCCGTCGGCGACGACCAGACCCAGCACCTCGAGCTCACCCGCGAGATTGCCCGCCGCTGGAACCTGGAGTACGGCGAAACCTTCCCCGAGCCGCAAATCTACCTGAACCCCCACGCCCCCCGCGTCCCCGGCATAGATGGCAAGGCCAAGATGTCCAAAAGCGTGGGCAACACCATCGGGATTCTCGAGGACGAGGAGAGCATCTGGGCCAAGATTCGCACCATGCCCGACGACCCCGCCCGCATCCGCCTCTCCGACCCCGGCGACCCCGAGCGCAGCGTGGTGTTCAAGTTCCTGGAGTATTTTGCCCCACCCGAGCTGGTGCAAGTGCTCAAGGAGGAGTACCGCCGCCGAGGCATCGGCACCCTGGTGGTCAAGCAGCTCTTGATGCAGGAGATGATGAAGACCCTGCGGCCCATCCGCGAACGGGCCGCCGAGCTGCGGGCGCACCCTGAGCGGGTGCTGGATGCCCTCGAGGACGGCGCTGCTAAGGCCCGTCGGATTGCCCAGGCCACCATGGAAGAGGTGCGGGAAAAGTTTGGCTTGCTGAGGGCCGGGGGCCGAGGCTCAGGGCTCAGGGAACAGGTGAAGGTCGCCTCCAAATAGGCCCTTTCAAACGGCCATGATTACGCTCACCTTCGAGCAGTTCAGCGGAACGCCCAGAGCGCTTTACGAGCAGGTACGCAAAGGCAAAATTGCCGCCAAAGACCTGCCCGTGCTGGCCCTGACCGAGCAGGCGCTGGCCCAGGTGGAGGCCCTGGGGCTTTCCGAGCGGAGTGAGCTGCTGCCCCTCCTGGCCGAGCTGGTGCTCTATAAGCTGCGGGCTTTTGCCAAGCGGCCCCAGGTCGTGCTGGCCGAAGACGACCCCGAAGAATCGGAGAACGCTCCAGCCTTCCTCGAGACCCTGGTCGCGCTGGAGGAGGCCATTGCTTTCCTCGAGCAGCGCTCGCGGGAGCGCGCCCGCGTGCTGCCGGTGCCCCCCTCGCCCCTGCCCAAAGACCGCCGCCTGCGTCCCATGCCGCTGCAACTGCTGGTGCGGGCCGTGGAACCCTTCGCCCGGCGGGCCGAACTGCTGTTGGAGCCTGAAACCTTTGGCCTGCGCGAAGCCTGGGAGCGCATCAAGGGCTACTTGTGGGGGGTTCGTCGGGCTTTGTTTGGTCGCCTCCCCTTTCGCACCTGGGCCGAGCAGACCGTCGCTTTTGCCGCCCTGCTGGAGGCCAAAAAGCAGGGTGAGGTGGAGCTATTGCAGGCCCAAAACTTCGGGGCGCTCGAGGTTGAACTCAAAAGTAGTTCTTGAATCCCTCTGGCACTTGCCGGGCCGCCGTGAAGAGCTGCACCGGGTCGGAGGCTACCAGAACCACATTTGTCGGGGTCTCTTGCCAAAACGGATGTCAAGAATCCAGGGTCAGGTACGACAAGTCTGGCTATCGCCTCTCGACCACAGGCCCCTGACCATCGGCTACTTTGGAATCGGCACGTCGGCCTGGAGTTTCATCTTGTCGTCCAGGGTTTCCACGTAAATGGACAGGTTCTCTTCCTCGGGGAAGTAGCGCTTCAGCACCGCCAGCAGGTCTTGCTTGAGCTGCTCCACCATACCAGGGCTCAGGTGGGCCCGGTCATAGGCCAGCACCACCTTGAGGCGGTCTTTCAGGGTATCCTTGCTGCTTTTTGCACCAAAAGGCCACCAGCCCATCATCTACCCCCAAACAGGCGGCGCAGCGTTCCCAGGAAGCCCGGTGAGTCACTCAGCGGCGCAAAAGGCACATCCTCGCCCCGCACCCGCTGGGCAATCTCCACAAAGGCCTTGCCCGCCGGCGAGCCATTCTTGAGCACCAGCGGCTCGCCCTGGTTGGACGAGACCAGCACGCCCTCGTCCTCCGGCACAATCCCGATGGGCTTGATGCCCAGGATCTCCACCACATCCTCCACCGAGAGCATGTCGCCGCGCTGCACCATCTTGGGGCGCAGGCGGTTGACCACCAGGTAGTTCTCGCGGATCTCGCGGGCCTCGAGCATCCCGATGATGCGGTCGGCGTCGCGCACGCTCGAGACCTCCGGGTTCACCACCACCAAAGCCCCCTCAGCCGGGGTGGCGGCGGTCTGGAAGCCCTTCTCGATGCCCGCCGGCGAGTCAATCAGCACCCGGTCAAAGCCCTCTTCCTCCAGCAGGGCCCGCACAATCTGGCGGAACTTCTCCGGGTCGAGGGCCTCCTTGTCCCGGGTCTGCGAGGCCGCCAGCAGGGCCAGCCCCTCGATGCGCTTGTCGCGGATGAGGGCCTGCCGCAGCTTGCAGCGCCCCTCGATTACGTCAATCAGGTCGTAGACCACCCGGCCTTCCAGGCCCATCACCACATCCAGGTTGCGCAGCCCCACATCCACGTCCACCACGGCCACTTTCTCACCCAACCTGGCCAGTGCAGCACCCACATTGGCGGTGGTGGTGGTCTTGCCAACGCCACCTTTTCCCGAAGTCACCACAATCGCACGGGCATTCACGCTCAATCCTCCAGGGTTTCAAGCCAGGCTGGCCTGTCCACATTAAAGCTGGGATTAGTATACGGGCAAGGGGGTTCGGGTGTCAGGCCGAGGTCAGAACTTGATTAAGGCGGATTGGGGGCCAAACCCATCCCTTTCGTCCGAAAAACCACAACCCCTATGCACTTTAGTACAAAACTCTCTACGCACCTTTTTAGCTAGATTGAATAGTAGGGGCTAGATGAGGCCAGCCCAAGCGTTACAATCAGGATATGTACGACCCCCAAAACCGGGAAACGGGTCAGGGCGACCTCAAACCAGACTGGAAAGACTTCATCGCACTGGTGATTGCAGCCTACTCCATTCTGCTCCCCCCTTTGCTCATGATTATCGGGGCTGCGGTGCTGGTGCTGGTGGTGCTGTTCGTGGTCTTCTGATTCGGCTGGGTTCAGGGTTTGCCCTGGGACGCTACGCCGCTCGGACGGAGTTGGGCCTCGAGGTACACCGCTGAAACGAGGAGAGCCTATGCAAGCCACAGCTGAATACCTGTTTGAATCGCTGCCCGAGGGATATCAGGAGCGCCTGGGCCGCCCGGGGCAGTACCCCTTCACGCGGGGCGTTTACCCCAAGATGTACACCGAGCGCCCCTGGACCATGCGCCAGTACGCGGGCTTTAGCAGCGCCGAAGAGTCCAACGCCCGCTACCGCTACCTGCTCTCGCAGGGCCAGACCGGCCTCTCGGTGGCGTTCGACCTCCCCACCCAGCTCGGGATGGACCCCGACCATCCCCTGAGCGTGGGCGAGGTGGGCAAGGTGGGGGTTTCGATTGCCTGCATCGAGGACATGCGAACCCTGCTGGAGGGCATCCCCCTGGACAGGGTGACCACCAGCATGACCATCAACGCCCCGGCCAACATGCTGCTGGCGCTGTACCTGCTGGTGGCCGAGGAACAGGGGGTAACCTGGGACAAGGTCGGCGGCACCATCCAGAACGACATCCTGAAGGAGTACATTGCGCGGGGCACCTACATCTACCCACCTGGCCCCTCCATGCGGCTGATTACCGATGTTTTTGCCTTCTGCGGCGAAAAAGTACCGCGCTGGAACACCATCAGCATCTCGGGCTACCACATCCGCGAGGCGGGCTCCACCGCCGCCCAGGAAATCGCCTTCACCCTGGCCAACGGCATGGCCTACGTGCGGGCCGCCATCGAGGCCGGTCTGGATGTGGATGCCTTTGCGCCCCGGCTCTCGTTTTTCTTTGCCTCGCACAACGACATCCTCGAGGAAGCCGCCAAGTTCCGGGCCGCCCGGCGCATGTGGGCCCGCATCATGCGCCACGAGTTCAACGCCAAAGACCCCAAGAGCTGGATGCTGCGCTTTCACACCCAGACTGGGGGCTCCACCCTCACCGCCCAGGAACCCCTCAACAACGTGGTGCGCACGGCCTACCAGGCCCTGGCCGCGGTGCTGGGTGGCACCCAGAGCCTGCACACCAACGCCTACGACGAAGCCCTGGGGCTGCCCACCGAGAAAAGCGCCTTGCTGGCCCTGCGCACCCAGCAGATTCTGGCCTACGAGGCGGGCGTGACCCAGGCTGTAGACCCGCTGGGCGGCAGTTTCTACGTGGAGCACCTGACCGACCGGCTCGAGGCCGAGGCCCAGGCATACCTGGACCAAATCGCCAAGCTAGGGGGCGCCGTCGCGGCGGTGGAGGCGGGCTTTTTCCAGCAAGAAATCGAGGAGTCGGCCTGGGAATTTCAGCGCCAGGTTGAAAGCGGCAGGCGGGTGATTGTAGGTGTCAATCAGTTCAACAACCCCGCCTCACCCCTCAACGAGCCCACCCCGGTGCAAAAAATCAGCGATGAACTTGGCAACCGCCGCAAAGCCCAGATTCAAGCCTTCCGCGCCCGGCGCGATGGCCAGTCGGCAGCCAACGCCCTGGAAGCCCTTCGTCAGGCGGCCAGGGGCCAGGAGAACCTGATGCCCTACATCCTGGACGCCTTCCGTCGCCACGCCACCCTGGGCGAGATTTGTGGGGTTCTGCGCGAGGAGTGGGGGGAGTACCAGCCCTCATACTGAGCCAGGAGGCCGAAGCCAGCGGACGCTTTGGTGTTGGGCTCGAGTCCCCTTTGCTTGGCGTTTCCGGGCAACCACGTTACCTAAAGCCCACCTTTAGCCAACCCTCACAACCAGCCCTACCCGATGGGGCCTAATGGTCTGGAAATGGTTCGGCTGAGGCCGTGGGAAATCGCAGGGGTCGCTGCCGCCCTGGCAGTACTGGCAACAACTGCTGTCTTGTGGCCGCCAAAACATGAAAGACCCCTGGTCAGCGGCGCCAATAACCAAAGCCCCTACCGCACCTACACTGCGACCGGGCAGGTGGTCAACGTGGCCGCACTGGGGGCCAGGGGCTGTACGGTGCAGGTCAGGTTGCACCAGTGGGTGAGCCTGAGCGATGGCTTCGCCCTGGCGGAAATCCCCCAAAGGGGCCAAGTCTATGCCCTGCGCGCAAACTCCGAGCAGTGCATGGCTTTGGAGGTAGCCCTGGCCTCGCTTGGCAACCCCGACGACCTCAAAAGCCCGCGTCACATCTACTACGAAGCCGGACAAATGCCCTCCGGCGATTGGCGCATGACCAAAAACCCCTCGGCCCCGCTGGGCTGTGGGGGTTTGTAGCGGGTCACAGCTTCAACAAGGGTTTACGCAAAGTTGGCATCTTGCCGAAAACGAACGTTGACCGATAAGCCCTGGAGGCCGTCTTTTTGAATCCCAAGGCGCTTCCTTCGGTCGGCTTGGTTCGTCACCGTTCGACCTAGCGCTTCAAACCCGGTAAACCGCTCGGCCTTGGCTCAATCCCTTCCCCGGGGGTCGAGCACATCCCTGAGGGCATCTCCCAGCAGGTTGAAGGCCAGCACGGTCAGCAGGATGCCCACCGCAGGCGCTGTGGGTGCCCAGATGGCCTCGGCGATGTAGCTGCGGGTCTCGGAAACCATAGCCCCCCACTCTGGGGTGGGCGGCTGGGCCCCAAAGCCAATGAACGAAAGCCCGGCGGCGGTCAGGATGGCCCCGCCCACATCGAAGCTGGCCTGCACAAAAACCGGCGTGAGGGTGTTGGGCAGCAGGTGGCGCAGCATCAGGCGAGGCCAGGAAACCCCCAGGGCACGGGCCGCCTCCACAAACTCACGCTCCCGCAAAGCCAGCACATTGGCCCGTACCAGCCGGGCATAGATGGGCCAGCTGACCAGCGCGACCGCAAGAATGGTGTTGTTGAGGTTGGGCCCCAGCGCGGCGGCAATCGCCATGGCCAGAATCAGCGAGGGAAAGGCAAAAAAGATGTCGGTCAGGCGCATGAGGAGGTTGTCCCAGGCGCCCCCCAGGGTGCCGGCCAGCAAACCGACCAACACCCCCAGCAAAACCGCCAGAATCACCACGCCAAACCCCACCCGTAGGGAAATTCCGGCCCCGTGTGCCACCCGAGCCCACACATCGCGGCCCAGCTGGTCGGTTCCCAGCCAGTGGGCTGCCGAGGGGGGCTGAAGGCGCTGGGCGATGTTCTGGCCGATGGGGTCGGGGGCAATCAGGGGGGCCAGCAGGGCGATCGAAACCAGCAGCACCAGCAAAAAAAGCCCAATCAGGCCGCCCGGGTTGCGCAAGAAGCGTCGGAGGGGGCGTGCCGGGCGGTTGGCAGCGGCTACCACAGACATGAAGGCTCCTCAGGCATAGCGAATTCTCGGGTCGAGGAAGGCATAGAGCAGATCCACCCCCAGGTTGATGAGGGCATACACCAGCCCGACCAGCAGCGTGACCCCCATGACGGCCGGGAAATCCAGGCTGGTCGCCGACTGGGTCACGTAGCGCCCAATGCCCGGCCAGCTAAAGATGGTCTCGGTCAGGACAGCGCCGGAAAGCAGGCCACCCAGAAGCCCACCCAGCAGGGTTAGGATCGGCAGGGAGGCGTTTTTGAGGGCATGGCGAAAGACCACCGCGCGACCCGGAACCCCCTTGGCCCGGGCCGTGCGAATGTAGTCTTGCGAGAGCACCTCGAGCATCGTCGCGCGGGTCATGCGGGCCAGAATGGCCGCCGAGAACAGGCCCAGCACAAAAGCGGGCAGCACCATGTGCCTAAGGGAGTCCAGAAAGGCGGCCACATCCCTTGCCAGTAAAGCATCTATCCCCACCAGCCCGGTGACCCGAGGCGGCGGAAAGGTGAAACCGTCCAGCCGGCCCTGCACCGGCAACAAATCGAGCTCTCGAGCCAGCACATACTGAAGCAGCACTGCCAGAAAAAACACCGGCGTAGCACCCCCAATCAGGGCCAGGATTCGCACCGTCACATCGGCGGCCTGGTTCTGCCGGAGGGCGGCCAGAATACCGGCGGGCACCCCCAGCACCAGGGTCACCAGAAAGGCGGCCACCGAAAGCTCGAGGGTCGCCGGAAAAAACTCCTTCAAATCTTCTACCACCGCCCGCCCGGTGCGCAGCGATTGGCCAAGGTCGCCGGCCAGCAAGCGTCCCATGTAAATGAGGTACTGCTGCCAGATGGGTTTGTCTAAACCGTAGCGTTCCCGGAACTCCTGGATTTGCTCTTCCCGGGCATTGTCGCCCAAAGCCGCGATGGCCGGGTCAATCGGCACCACGTTGGCAATGAAAAAGGTGGCAAAAGTGACCCCCCAGGCCACAAAAATAACGAAAAACAACCGGCGGACAAGGTAAGAAAACATAATCAAAGCTCAGGGTTCAGAGCCCAGCGCAACCTGAACCCTGAACCCCTGGTTAACTCAAGGCTGTTTGCTGATGTTCTCGAAGCGCACCTGGCCCTGGGCGTTGCGCACGTAGCCCTCCACCTTGGCCGAGAGGCCAATGGGCACCGCCGGCTGGTACAGCACCGCGTAGGGGCCGTTTTTCAGCACGTAGTCGGTCAGCAGCCGGTAGAGCGCCACCCGCTTGGCGGGCTCGGTTTCCAAAGCCGCCTGGTTGGCCATCCGGGAAGCGGTGGGGTCGTTCCAGACGTTGCGCCAGGCCAGGCTGCGGGCGTTGAAGTCGGCCCAGGGGGTGGCGTTGCCGTCGGGGTCGGGGAAGTCGGGGCTCCAGCCGACCAGCACCATCTGGTGGTTCTGGGCCCGGTAGGTGCGCAGCACCTCGGCGTTGGCAATGGCCTTGACGTTGGCCTTGAGACCGCTCTTGGCCAGGTCGGCCTGGATTTTAGCGGCGATGTCGGCGCAGGGAATGCCCCCGCCGCAGATGCCGGTGCTGACCAGCAGCTCGAACTCGAGGCCGTTGGGGTAGCCCGCCTGAGCCAGCAGGCGCCTGGCCCGGGCCGGGTCAAAGGTGTAGGGGGTGCGCGGGTCGTAGCCCAGCAGGCCCTTGGGAATCAGGGTCTGGGTCTTGGTGCCGTTGCCCTGCACCAGCCCGCTCACCAGCTCGTCCTGGTTGATGCTGTAGCGCACCGCCTCGCGCACCAGGAGGTTGGCGAAGGGGCTGCCCTCCTTGACGTTCATGGCCAGGTAGTTGAGCCGCAGGCTGTCGGCCTTCAGGGTCTTGAAGCGGGGGTTGTTGGCCAGCGCCCGCAGGGCCTCCGGGGTCAGCCCTTCGGCAATGTCAATTTCGCCCGACTCCAGCGCAGTCCGGAGCACTGCGGGTTCCTTGATTTCCCGCAAAATGACCCGCTGCAGCTTGGGCTTGAGCCGGGCGTTGGGGTTGGCCTCCAGGAGCACCTGCGAGCCCCGATCCCAGCGCACCAGGCGGAAGGGCCCCGAGCCAGCGGAGTTGTTGGTGAGCCACTCCTTGCCAAAGTCGTTGCCCCTGGCGTTTTTCTGCACCGTTTCGGAGTCCACGATACCGCCGATGTTAAAGGTTAGAATCGAAAGGAAGGAACCAGGTGAGGCGGTTTTGGGAATGCTCACCACCACCGTGTAGTTGTCCACGGCCCGGGCCGCGCCCGGCTTGAGCTTGGCGATATCGGTAAACAGGAAGGAACCCGGCCCTTTGAGGGCCAGGGCCCGCTCGAAGGTGTAGACCACGTCCTTGGCGGTCACCTCGTTGCCGCTGGAAAACTTGCTGCCCCGGCGCAGGCGGAAGGTGATATCCCAGGTATCCCGGCCCCGATCCACCTTCCAGCTTTCGGCCAGACCCGGCTTCAGGGTCGAGAGGTCGGCCCCTTCGTACTTGACCAGGGTCTCGTACAGGTTGTCGGTGATGAGCCCCCCTGAGAACTCGTAGGAAACCTGCGGGTCCAGGGTGATCAGGTCGGACCAGTCCCCCCCGTAAATAAGGGTCTGGGTGCGGTCTTGGGCCAGGGCCACGCCCAGGCTCAGGGCCGCAATAAGTCCCACTGCTTTTATGAGCCTCATGAAACCTCCTTTCGATACGTCGCAAACAATACCGATAAACACACGGTCGGTCAAGATACAGTACCGAAGCAGAAGCGTCGCTATCGAGCGGACGTTGGCGTAAAGATCTGCCGGGGTGATGGGAGACCTCTACATTCTCGCTAGCAGGCAGGGTTTGAAACTCGAGTCGGAGCCCATCGCTCCGCAAAAACAAAAACCCGAGGGGCGTCTCCCTCGAGTTTTGCGCTTGGCCTGGTGGAGCCGAGGGGATTCGAACCCCCGACCTCTTGAGTGCGATTCAAGCGCGCTCCCAGCTGCGCCACGGCCCCAAGCGTTAGATAGTGTAGCCGGGAGCGCCCCTGGTGTCTAGCCTTCCTTCACCCGCACCTCAACCTGACCCCGGCGCTCCCGCACTTCCAGCCTGGCCTTGGCCCGACCCCGGCGGTACTCCGACCGGTAGCGACCATCGCCAACCTGAAGCTTGACCCTGGTCCAGCCCCGGGCCACCAGATCACGGTGGTGATGGGCGTACACCTCGGCCAACCGGCCCCGGTACACCACCACAATCCCCCGAGGTTCGGCAACCCGCTCCACCACCACAAGGCCCGGCACCAGGGCAATCCGCACCTCCGCCCCGATCACCAGGGCGCCGGGCGTCTCGGGCGTAACCCGAATCTGGGCCAGGGCCACCGAACTTAGCAACATCGCTCCAACCAACCATTTCATGCGCCCTACCATAGCCCCTAAATGCCGGTCACGGCATGTGAGGGAGGTTAATAAGCCTTTCACCTTCAACCCAAACCCGGCTGAGCGGGCTGCTAAAATGAGGCCCAATGAACGATGTCTGGGATATGTTGAGCGAGCCCTTCCCCCCCGAGGAACTACAGTGGCGTGTGAAAGAGCTTTCCAAAGATAAAAAGCGGGCCCTGGTGGTGCCTTCGGTCAATGTTGAGGCCGTGCTGGATCGGCTGGATGAGGTGGCGGGCCCCCACGGCTGGCAGGACACCTACGAGGTACTCCACACCCCGGCCCACGCGGGGGGCCTTTATGCCGTGAAGTGTCGGCTGACTGTGATGGACGTTGCCAAGGAAGACGTGGGCGAGGGCGAAAGCCTGAAGGCCGCTTTTGCCGATGCGCTTCAGCGAGCGGCGGCTAAGTTTGGCGTGGGACGCTATCTGTTGGGCCAGGAGCAGTGGGTGGATCACGACCCCGAAACCGGGCCCACCCATCCGCCGCAGGTACAGCTGGGCAGGGCGCACAAAAAAGTTCCACCACAGGCCCCGACCCGTCCGGAAGCCCCCCCCACCCCCCTCGAGGCCAAGCCCGAACCCCAGGAACTGATTGACCGCCTGATAGAGCGCCTCAGGGAAGCCGGTTTGGGCAAGCAGGCGGCCCAGATCGTGATGAAGTACGGAGGGTATGGCAAACACCTGGACGAAACCCGTAAACTCTACGGCGAGCTGCGCGCTTTGCTGAAAGGGTGAGCAAAGGATGTACGGTGATTAAAGTTATTGCCATCGGAGACTTGCACGCCGACTTCCCCAAGCTGTGGCGGGCACTGAAAAACTCCTATGCGGTGGGCGAAGACTGGCTGCCCTCCGACCCCCTGCGCCGGGGCACCTACCGGGTGGTGCTGATGGGCGACCTGGTGCACCCCAAACTGCTGGCCGACTACCGTCGCCTGACCGGCCTCGAGGACTTTGACCCCAATCACCCCGACCACCTGCGGATGGCGGCCCGGGCACAAATCCGCGAGCTAATGCGGATTAAGCGCTTCCAGGAGGCGGCCCCCGCGCACATCACCATCCTGATGGGCAACCACGACCACGCCGCCCTCACCGGGGATATGGTGCTGGGGAATGCCCAGCTCGAGCACAAGGAGTTTCACCCCGAGCTGGGGGGGGTGGAGCTGCCGGAGGAGCTGAAAAACTGGTTCCAAACCTTCCCGGCCCAGCTCAACCTGTATGGGGTCAACTTTGCCCATGTGGGGCCGGTGCCCTGGCTGCAAACCTACGATGAGATGTTTTACAACGGACGCGAGGCCAAGGAATGGTGGCTCCACAACGCCGACTACGTCGAGCGCATGGGCTACCGCTTTGGCGTATACGGACACACCGTAATGAAAAACGGCATCCTCATCAAGGACAAGCTGGCCCTGATTGATGCCCTGGACAAGGACCAGTACCTCGAACTGTTCCTTGACGAGGACAAGCTCGACTGGGAAATCGTGGAAATCCCGCCGGTGGGCGCAACCTTTTGAAGAAGTCCGATTGCAGCGGCCAACGCTTGGGGCATGAACCTCACCTCACCCAGAGTCGTTCGGGAACTGCTGGAGCGCTATGGCCTGCGGGCCGACAAGCGCTTTGGGCAGAATTTTCTGGTTGAGAAAGGCTATCTGGCAAAAATCGTGGAGGCCGTCGGGTTCCAACCTGGGGAAACGGTCTACGAGGTGGGGCCGGGGCTGGGCACCCTGACCCGGGCTTTGGCCGAGGCCGGAGCCAGGGTGGTCTCTATCGAGATGGATCGCCGGCTCGAGGCCGTGTACGCCGAAACCCTGGCCGGACTGCCGGTGCAAATCCTCTGGGGCGACGCACTGGCCTTTGACTGGGCCGGGATACCCCCCCATAGTCTGTTTGCGGGGAACCTGCCCTACAACATCGCCACCCCCCTGATCACCCTGTTGCTGCGCTCTGGCCGATTCCGCCGCATGGTGGTTCTGGTGCAAAAAGAGGTCGCGCTCCGCATGACCGCTCAGCCGGGCACACCCGAATACGGCCTGCTCTCCTTAAGGGTGCAGTACCATGCCCAGGCCCGGCGTATTGTGGATTTGCCGCCCGGCGCTTTTTTTCCTCCGCCCAAGGTCATGAGCTCGGTGGTCTGCTTGAGTCCCAATACCAGGGCCGACCACCCCGCGCTGTTTCGCTTGATCGAGGCGGCCTTTGCCCAGCGGCGCAAAACCCTGGTCAACGCCCTCAAAGCCGCAGGATACCAGCCCGACCGGGTGACCGAGGCCCTGCTGGCGCTCAATCTTTCGCCGCAGGCTCGAGGCGAAGTGTTGAGCTTGCAGCAGTTTGAGCAGTTGCTCGATAGAATCAGTTAGGGTATGACTTTGATAGCGATTTCTCATATGCCTGCGGTAGGCTACTATCCATCGGCTGGGTGCGCCGCTAAACTATAGGAAACCCTTCAAGCGGGAAACAAAGGCTGGGAGGCCGGGATGCGGTTTTTTGTCGTAGGGGACGTATCGGTTGACCTAATCTATTTTCTTGAGCGAATCCCAGAGCCAGGGGAGGAGGTTCCGGCTCAGCGTGCGCTGATGAAGCCGGGGGGCGCCGGGGGCACCCTGGCCGCCCATCTGGCCAGCCTGGGCAACAAGGTCTACCTGGCCAGCCGTGTAGGGGACGACCCCTTCCGCAGCGTGGCGCTTTCGCAACTCGAGAAAACCGGGGTGGATCTCAAATATTTGCAGGTTGACCCCGAACATACCACCTCTTCGATCCTGATCTTGCTCGTTCCAGGGGGCGAACGCTCCATGATTTCGGCCGGCGGCGCAAGCCGCTATCTCGACGTGGCCGAGTTCAAGGCCAAAATGCTGGACCAGGTGGATGCCGTGGTCTTTTCGGCCTATGCCTTCGTGGGCGGCCCCCAGCGGCAGTACGCCATCAACGCCCTGGATGCGGCCCGCAAACGGGAGCTGCCCATTTTTGCCGACCTCGGCACCGGCGCAGTGCGGGCCGCCGGCAAGGAACTCCTGAGCATCCTGCGGGGCGTTCCGTATCTGCTCATGAACCAGGTAGAGCTGCTGGCCCTGACCGATACCACCTCGATTAGCGATGGGGTCAACGAACTCAAAAGCTGGGGCCTCGAGACGGTCATTGTCAAGGTCGGCGCGATGGGCTCCATCGTGATCACCCCCACCCGGCAGGAGCTGGTGGAGCCGTACCCCCTCGAGGAAGTGGTGGACACCACCGGCTCGGGGGATGCCTTTACGGCCACCTTCGCCCATGCCATCCTGCAGGGCAAAGACCCCTTTATGGCCGCCCGCCTTGGCAACCTGGCGGGTTCGCTGGCGGCGACCGCGGTCGGGGGACAGGGCCGTCTGATTACCGAGGCAGACCTTCTGCAGGCCCGGTAGCCTAGCCTGCCCGGGCCAGGTAGCGCCGTATGGCCTCCAGCAGCGCCAGGCCCACCGACCCGCTTTTTTCCGGGTGGAACTGCGGCGCGACCACGTTATCCCGGGCATACAGGGCGGTAAAGCGGGTTCCGCTGTAGTCGGCGATACCCACACTCCCTTCCACCAGCGGGGCAAAGTACGAGTGCACAAAGTAGAAGAAGCGGCCCGAGAGTGGCTCAAACGGGGCCTGGTATTCCACCGTGTTCCACCCCATTTGCGGCACCCTGGGGGCTTTGAAGCGGGCCAGCCGTCCCGGCACCAGCCCCAGTCCGGGTGTTCCCGGTGCTTCTTCGGAACCTTCGAAGAGGATTTGCATGCCCACGCATATTCCCAGGAAGGGCTTTCCCGCCGCAATATGCTGCCGCACCCCTTCCTCAAAACCCGAGGCCTCAAACGAGCGCATCACCTGCCCAAAATGGCCCTGTCCGGGCAGCACCAGCAGATCGTATCGGTTGACCTGCTTGGGCTCAGCCGAGACCGTGACCTGGTAGCCGGTGGCTTGCAGGGCTTTGGCCGCGCTGTGCAGGTTGCCGGAGCCGTAGTCAATCAGGAGGGTTTTCATGATACGGTCAGAGTGGTTTCGCTCGAGCCCTTACAACACCTCTTTGGTGCTGGGCAGGTCGGGGCGGGTGAGACGGGTGGCCTGGTGCAGGGCCCGGGCCAGCGCCTTGAAGGTGGCCTCGAGCACATGGTGGGCTTCCCGGCCCGCCAGCACCCGCACGTGCAGGGTAAGGCCGGCATGGTTGCACAGCCCCCGCAAGAACTCGCGCAGGTGGTAGGCGTTCAGGCCCCCTGCGCTGCCTTCGATACCAAGTTCCTCGGGCACAAAGGCCAGGTGGCTGCGGCCCGACAAATCCAGCACCACCTGCACCAGGGTCTCGTCCATGGGCACGCTGGCCTCGCCGTAGCGCTCGAGGCCCCTGGCATCGCCCACCGCCTGCTTGAGGGCCATTCCCAGCACGATGCCCACATCCTCTACCAGGTGGTGCACGTCCACGGCCAGGTCGCCGCTGGCTTCCACCATAAGCCCAAAACGCCCATGCCGCTCCAGGGCCTGCAGCATGTGATCCAGAAAACCCAGGCCGGTGGAGATGCGGCCCTGGGGGGCTCCATCAAGGTTCAGGCTCAGCTTGACCTGGGTTTCGGCGGTGTTGCGTTCGACAGTCGCGTTACGCATGGGACACCTCGGCCAGGGAAAACGCCGCTTCCAGAAAGCGCTGGTTTTCCTGCGGTGTGCCGACCGAGACCCGGATGCACCCTTCCAGCCCTGGGTAGTGATCCTGCCGCCGCACCAAAATACCCTTCTGCAAAAGCGCTCGGTACGCCGCAGCGGCATCGGGGGTGCGGATCAGGAAAAAGTTGGTCTGGCTCTGGTACACCGTCCAGGTAGGGTGTTTTTGCAGGGCCTGGTATAGCCTCTCCCGCTCCGCCCTCAACGCCTGCACAATCCCCTGCACGTAGCCGGGGGACTCCAGAACCGCGAGGAGAATCTGGGCGGTGTGAGCGGGCAGACCAAAGGGAGGCACAAAGTTCTGAATCACGTTGCAGACCTCCGGTGAGGCCATCAGGTAGCCCGCCCGAATGCCCCCCAGCCCCCAGGCTTTGGAGAAGGTACGCAGAAGGGCCACATGCGGGTTGGCCCGGGCCAAACTGGCAAAGTCGGTGCCCGAAAACTGGTGGTAGGCCTCGTCAATGACGAGCAATCCGCCGGTTTGCGCGGCCTGGTCGGCCAGCCGGCGAATCTCGCCCACGGCGAAAAGCCGGGCGGTGGGGGCGTGGGGGTTGGGCAGAAAGAGCACTGCGGGGTTCGCCTGGAGGGCCTCGAGCAGCGCCTCCATCGGCAGTTCAAAGCCCTCGCCCAGCCTGATGGCCTGGTAGGGGGTGGCCGAAATTCTGGCCGAGAAAGCGTAGTGCGGAAAAGACGGCGCTGTGTCCAGCACCCGCCCCGCCGCCTGGACCAGGGCCTGAATCAGCAGGTTGGAACCCGGCGAGACCACCAGGCCCTCCACCGGCCAGTCCAGATGGGCCGAGAGCTTTTCGCGCACATCCTCGGCGTGAAGGGTGGGGTAGCGGTTTAGTTCCAGGTGCTCTAAACGCTCCAGAATGGTTTGTTTGAGTTCGGGGGGCAGGTCGTAGGGGCTTTCGTTCTGGTCGAGCTTGATGGCCGCTTCGACCTTTTGGTAGGGGTAGCTGGGCAGCCCTTGCAAATGGGGTTTGAACGCCTTCACCCCCCGATTGTGGTGGAGTCTGGGGTCTAGCGTCAAGGGCTGGGGGCAACGCACAAATCGCCGATGCTTCTCTGACCTGGTGTTTTGAAGATAAGGGCCTACGCTGGCTAAATACTGCGTCGCATGTATGCCCGTACAACCACACCCGCACGGTGAGCGAATAAAGCCAATTCTAGCCTGGACTCGCTCTGTTCCTCCCCTACCTCTTGGGGGGCCAGGTAGGGGCGCTTCACGCAACCAGCAGATTGGGGGTCTTGTCCGATACCCTCCCCAACCCTCCCTACGTGGTAGGGATGGGCCTGAAGGCAATCAGTCTTTGGAAACAGTGGGCGTGTATGGGTATTTTTTGTGCACTAAACCCTTTGGGCCTGCTCGCCGAGGGCATGGGAAGCTACGTCCGAACGAAGGGTGCAGCGACCGACCTGTCCCATCAACCGTGAACCCTGCGCCATTATGCCCAGGCGCGATTGCGTAGTCTGGCTTCATGCGAATTGGAATGGTTTGTTATCCAGGCTTGGGCGGGAGCGGCATCGTGGCCTCGGAGCTGGCCGACCGGCTGGCCCGAAGGGGGCACCAGGTGTTTTTATTTGCCACCGAGCTGCCCATGCGCCTGCCGGAGGGCAGCCCGGTGCAGTTCATTCCGGTGGAGGTGCCCCATTATCCCGTTTTTCCGGCGCCCCTCTACACCCTGGCCCTGGCGGGGGCCCTCGAGCGGGCCATCCGCGAGGAGCACCTGGAGCTTTTGCACACCCACTACGCCATCCCCCACGCCGTGGCCGCCGAGCTGGCCGCCGAGGGCCGCATTCCCCTGGTGCACACGCTGCACGGCACCGACGTCACCTTGCTGGGGATTGACCCGGCCTACCAGACCCTGACCAGCAAGGCCCTGCAAAAGGCGGCGGCTGTGACCGCAGTCTCGCAAAACCTGGCCCAGCAGGCCCAGCGCACCTTCGGGGTGCGCCCGCAGGTAATCTACAACGCCGTAGACACCGAGCGCTTTCGACCCAACCCCGAAGCCAAGCGCTTTTATGCCGCCCAGGACGAGTTTCTGCTGGTTCATGCCTCCAATTTTCGGGCCGTCAAGCGGGTGGGCGACATCATTCATGTGTTCGCCAAAATTCGCCAGAAGCTGAGGGCCCGACTGGTTCTGGTGGGCAGCGGCCCCGAGCGGGCCGAGGCGCTTTCCATCGCCCATAGCCTGGGCGTGGACGACAGCGTGACCTCGCTGGCCACAGCCAAAAACCCCGAAGAGGTGATTGGGGCAGCGGACGTGTTCCTGCTGGCCTCGGAGTATGAGGGCTTTGGTCAGTCGGGCCTCGAGGCCCTGGCTTGTGGGGTTCCGGTGGTGGCGACCAAAGTCGGGGGTATTCCCGAATGGCTGACCCCAGAGGTGGGGCGACTGGTGGAGTTTGGCGACCTTGAAGCCTTCGCAGAGACGGTGGTGGAGCTGCTCACCTCCCCCGACCTGCTGCAGATGCGGGAGGCAGCCCGCCGGTATGCCCAGGCCCATTTCAACCCCGAAACCATCACCGACCAGTATGAAAGGGTGTACCGCTCGGCCCTGGCGGCGAGAGCGCCCAAAGGCACAAGCCTCTGAGCAGGGATACCTTGACGCCAAAATCGCCTGGGCCGTAGATTGACTCGAGGCCGTCGCGTAAAAGTAAACCCATGCTCATGCAACAGCGCTGGAAAAAAGGACGGCCTGCGTCCAGAGCAACCCGGAGGTATGTATGCTGGAAGGATTTAAGAACTTCATCCTGCGTGGAAACGTACTCGACCTGGCAGTAGGCGTGATTATTGGAGGGGCCTTTGGGGCCATCGTGAACTCGCTGGTTGCAGACATCATCACCCCCCTGATCGGCATGATTTTTGGCGCACCCGACTTCTCGGCCATCAAGCTGGGAGCCCTGAATGTGGGAAAGTTCCTCAATGCGGTGGTCAGCTTTTTGATGATTGCCCTGGCCCTCTATTTCTTTGTCATTACCCCCGTCAACAAGCTACAAGAGCTATCCAAGAAAAACGCGCCCGAAACCCCGGCTGCCCCGCCGGAGGACATTGTCCTGTTGCGGGAAATCCGTGATGCGCTGAGGAAGTAGTGGAACCAGGAAGTCCTCAACGGCAGTTGAGCGCTCTTCACAGACGTGGCCGCCCACGAAAACGAGAAGGGACAAGTTTCTGCGTTGCGTCTG
>NZ_JANWVH010000005.1 GCF_025056915.1 Meiothermus sp.
GGCACGTCTCTTTGTCCCTTCTCGTTTTCGCGGGCGGCCACGTCTGTGAAGAGCGCGATAACGAGCGTCGCCCGCCGGACGTTTAGAAATCACCGAACCTCACACCCCTGGTTGCTAAGGTAAAGGCAGGGAGAGGTTGAGGCTATTCATGAACCAACTGGATGCCACCACCGGAATTGAGCGTGCCTTGCAACACCTTTCCAGGGGAGAACCTGTATTGGCTCTACGGGTATTGGACAGGGTTTCCTGGATGGATCTGGGCTGGCCTGATTACTGGCGGGTCAGGGCCGAGGCTTTTTTGATGCTGGGTGACTACAAGCAGGCCGCCAGCAGTGCCAGAGAGGGGCTGGTCGAAGACCCCGAAAACTTGCCGCTGCTCTTGCTGCACATCAAAGCCCTGGTAGAGCTGGGCGACCTGGACAGGGCCCAGTACGCCCTGAACCAGGCGCTGCGGCTGGCCCCGAACGACCTCGAGCTGCAACGGCTGGGCGACCGCCTCGAGCTGCAAATGGACCGGCGGCCCCATGCGCCCAAAACCGTCTATCGGCCCCCCACGCCGACCATCCCCGAGGAACCAGCCCACGCCCGCGACGACTGGAAGAACGCTCGAGACTGGCGTTCTGGCAGACCCATGTTCAACGAGGCCGATGCCAGCGCAATCAAACGAGCCTTCACAGGCCATACCCCGAGCATGCCCAAACCACGGGTGCAGCGGCGGAACTTTTCCTTTATTCCGGTTGGGTTTTTCCTTTTATCCCTGGCCTTCACCGCTTACTGGTTGTGGTCGTACATAAGCCGATAAGCCCATTGTTGCGGCTTTGAGCACGGTGGCTCCAGGCAATCGCCCACCCCTATTCTCACAGTTTTCAAGGTAGGCACATGTGCACAACGTCCCTCGAATAGGAGCTGGCCCAATCATTCCAGCGGACGAGATTGTGACAAGGCCTGATGGCTTCCTTCGCCGCAACCGCACACTCCCGCAGGTTCGCCCTCAGGCCCCTCCCTACCGCGTAGAGAGGGACAGGGAGGGTATGCAGGTTCAGGTCTTGTCGCCATCCGCCTCAAAAAGGTGAGGGAAGGCAGGTCATAGAAGCCTGTTGCACACGTGGAGGGTTCGGGATGACCCAGGCTCGGGGTAGTAAGCTGGAAGGGTATGCCTTTTGAACAAAACGGCGCCTTGGCTGCCGAGCGGTTGCTAAAATTTGCTCTCACTCTTGCTTCACGCGCTTCGCATATGGTTGGCAGCATGAAGCGATTAATGCCCCTGGTGATTTTATTGGGGATAGCCCTGGCAGCCCCTATCGAAGAAGTGGAGGTGCGGGGCACCGATAGCGTCCTGGCCGCGCTGGTGCGCATCTCCCTGCCTTTTGGGGTGGGCGATGAACCCGGCAATCTGGAGCAGGCCCGGGCCGCCGTCTTGGGCACGGGCTATTTCCGGGAGGCCCGGGTTCGTCTGGAAGGCAACAAGCTGGTGGTTGAGGTCACAACCAACCCGACCATTACCAAGGTCTCCGCATCTTCCCGGGCCTTTCCGGAGGCCAATGTGCTGCGCTACCTGGAAACCGAGCAGGCCATAGGGGTCGGTTCGGTCTTCAATCCCAAAAAGTCCGCCGAGGCGGCCCTCGCCCTGGCCCGCATCTACCGCAACGAAGGTTTCCCTTTCGAGCCCCGGGTGACCCCTGAGGCCAAGGATGTGCCGGGTGGGGTGGAACTCAACTTCAACGTGGAGGAAAACCCCGAACTGAGGTCGGTGGAGGTGGGCGCTGCTACCTATGTGCCCAAGGAACGGCTCGAGCCCCTCTTTCAACCGGTGGTGGAGAATGGGCGCTTCTCCTTCGAGCGCTTTCGGGATGCTGTGGGCCGTACCGCCGATGTATACGCGGCGGCTGGTTTCCGGGGCAGCGGGGTGGACTTGGTGCGCACCACCCTCTCGGAAGGCGTGCTCAGAGTGGCTTTCAGCGAACTCAAAATCGCCGAGATTAACGCTCGAGGGGTGGATATCAGTTCGCTGGGCCTCAAGGTGGGCGATCCCTTCAACCTCGACCGGATTCTCGACGGCGTCAATAGCCTATCCCGAAGCATCAGCCGGGTAATTGACTTCCGGCCCGAACGGGTGAGCCAGGACGGGGTGCGCCTGACCTTCCAGGCCGGCGAGCAGCGTTTTGGGGCCATCCGCGAGGTTCGGATCGAAGGCAATACCGCCATTCCCACCGACAAATTGCTGCCACGCCTGCGCCTCAAGCCGGGCGATGAATACAACCCAACCCTGGCCACAGAAGATTTCGCTCGAGTCCTGCGGGAATACCGCGATGCCGGCTTTGACCTGGTGGGCCAGCCCGATATCTCCTTCCGGGATGGCGTCTATGTGCAGCGCCTGCGCGAGCTTCGCATTGCCGGTTATCGCATTGAACCGGCCCTGACCCGCACCGACCCCAGTGTGTTTTTGCGCGAAATGCCCCCGGTCGGTAGTCTCTTTTCGGTGAACGCCCTGAGGCAGGGCATTACCAACATCCTTCGCACCGGCTTGCTCCGCGAACCTCCAGCGGTGCGGCCCCAGCAGGGCGAAAAGCCCGAAGACATCGTCATTGTGATGAGCTTCCGCGAAGCCCAAACCGGTAGCTTCATTCCTGGAATCTCCTGGAGCAGTCTGACGGGCTGGGAGGGCAGCATCGGCATCAGCGACACCAACCTGTGGGGGCTGGCCCACCAGTACAACGTGACCCTGGGCATCAACCCCAACGATGCCGGCCAGCTCCTCACCTTCAGTGCGTCCTACCGCATTCCCTGGATTTATGTGGATTTCGCCGACTTCAAAGACGTGCGCACCTCGTTTGGGGTCAATGTGTACAGCCAGCCGCAGGCCAACATCAACTTTCCCCTGCAACAGCAGTACAACGGCAACACCCCCGACCTGAACGGCGACGGCGTGATTGATGCCAACGACCAGACCTCAAACTGGCAGTACACCGAACGCAAATCCGGCATCAATTTCACCATATCCCGCCCCCTCAGCCGCGACTTCCCCAACCTGCGCCTCTCGGCCAGCCTGGGGTGGGAATGGAACATCCCCGCCCTGGAAGTCAACGATTCCAACCGCCCTCGCTGCTTGGTCAAAGTGGCGGATTCAGGCAACCAGGCCAATCCTTCGGTTGCCGAGGACACCGCTTGCAGCAACGCTTTGCTACAGGATGCCCAGAACCAGTTCGAGCAAAAAGTGCGGGAGTTTCAGGCCATTACCCTCAACCTCGGGGCTACCTACAGCACCCTGAATAGCCCCACCTTCCCCACCCAGGGCTTTTCGGTCAACGTCAGCACAGGCTATGGCATTACCTTTCCTAAAGGCAGTGACGTAACCCAGTATGTGCCGGTGGTGGTGACGGGCCGAAACTATTTCCAGCTCGACCAGGCGGCCCGTCAAGCCATTGGATTGCGGCTGTCTTTTGGAACCATTTTAGGAACCGCACAGGACAGTCAGAAGTTTAGCCTGGGCGGCAACTCCACCGACATCTCCACCCTGCGCGGATATGATCCCCGCTTTCTGGATAAGGGAACCACCGTCTTGAATGGCACCGTTGAGTACGGTTACGATTTTGGCCTGAGCCCTGCCGGAGGAACCAACATCTACGGGTTTGTGTTTACCGACTTTGGCCGCATCTGGCCGGCTACCGGCGACCTTGACGCCTTTTTCCTGGGCGCAGGGGTCGGCTTGCAAATCAACCTCGACTTGCTCGGAGCCATCCTGCCTCCCATCCGACTGGATTATGGCTTCAGTCAGCGCAACCCCACGGGGCGTTTTGCGCTGCGGCTGGGCCTTGGGTTCTGAGAGCCGTCCCGCACTTGATGCCCCACACGGCTGCATGGTCGTGTGGGGCGTTGGTTTCGTTCGCAGAAGGAAAGAATCTGCCGGAAGGTCACGCCTGAGCGCTCTTCACATGTCATGAGCTATTCAAGTTCGAGCAAGCCTGGTTCTGAACAGAACAGGGGCGACCTGGAATCTCGAAAACATGCGTCTTGGCCCAGACGCAACGCAGACAAGCGTGCCTCACTTCGGTGAGGCACGTCTCTTTGTCCCTTCTCGTTTTCGTGGGCGGCCACGTTTGTGAAGAGCGCGATATCCGCAGGCTGGAGTTGCCTGTCCTGGTTGTCCAGGCTCCAGCTAATTCTGATGTTTATCTCATTGACGCCCGCTGTCGGTAACAAGTTTGTAACAGAAACCCGGTAACATGAGCCGACTCAACTGTGAAGGAGGGTGTCATGGGTTCCATCCCTAACCTGCCGGGCATTTTGTCCAAGATGATCGAGACCCCGCGACTGAACCTGCACGTTCTGCTGCGGGGGGCCGCCGATGGCGTGCCGGTGCTTTTGATTCACGGCAACGCCAGCAGCAGCACCTTTTGGGAAGAGACCATGCTGGCCCTGCCCGCGGGCTTCCGCGCCATTGCGCCCGACCTGCGGGGCTACGGAGATACTGAAGACCAGCTGGTAGATGCCACTCGAGGCTGCATGGACTGGGCGGACGACCTGCTCGGCCTGATGGACGTGCTGGGCTATGCCCGCTTTCATGTGGCAGGGCACTCGCTGGGGGGCAGCGTGGTCTGGGCGCTGCTGGCGGCTGCACCGGAGCGCATCTATACGGCTACCGTAGTTGCACCGGGCTCGCCCTTTGGCTTTGGCGGCACCAAAGACCTTCAGGGCACCCCCTGCGCCCCCGACTTTGCCGGCTCCGGAGGCGGCATTGTCAACCCCGAGTTCGCCAAACTGATTGCCGAGGGGTATCGCGGCACGGAGTATCAGGCTTCTCCCCGCACCGTCATGAACAGCTTTTACTGGAAACCCCCTTTCCGGCACCCCCGTGAAGAGGCCCTGCTTTCCGCCGTTCTCTCCGAAAAGATTGGGCCTGATAAGTATCCCGGCGACCTGGAGGCCTCGCCGCACTGGCCCAATGTGGCCCCTGGCAGGTGGGGGCCGGCCAACGCCATCTCGCCCAAGTACATCGGCGACAGCGTGGAGAAGATGCTATCGGCAGCGGTCAAACCCCCCATTCTCTGGGTGCGCGGTGCCGACGACCAGATTGTGAGCGATATGAGCCTGTTCAACCTGGGCACCCTGGGCAAACTGGGGCTGGTTCCCGGCTGGCCCGGCGACGAGGTACACCCCCCCCAGCCGATGGTGGGCCAGACCCGCTATGTGCTCGAGCAGTACAAAGCCCGGGGGGGCTCCTACCGCGAGGAAGTGTTCCCGGACACCGGCCATTCGCCCCACATGGAAAAACCCGAACTGTTCGACCCGCTGTTTCACGCTCACCTCAAGGCAGTGTAGCTTGCCACAGAAGGTCGGGGCTTTACGGCAAAAGTCCCCGCTGGATGGAAATCTTCCCTGCTGGGGTAGCGACTTCGAGCAGCAGAAGGTTTTGCCCACCACCGTCGCCTCACTTCTGTTGGTAGTAGCCAACCAGGAATCTGCGGCGGCGAAGGGGTGGTGAGTTTTGGGGGTTGTATTTCCGATTCCTGGCTGCGCCCGGAAAATTCTTTCTGGCCTGGTCATTGTGCTTCTGGTTTCAAAGTTCAGGGTATTGTGAGGGGTAGCTTGACTCCTTGTGCAGCCTGAATATTCCATGCCGCCCCACCTGGATGAGTATTTTGTGGCCGCAGAGGTCGCAGCCGAGCAAATGGATGCGCTCTGGGCGCAGGGCTGGCGGCACTTTGGGGTGTATTTCTTTCGCTATAGCCATCTGCGAAACCACACCGTGCTACCCCTGCGGGTACGGCTGGCCCACCACACCCTGAGCCAGAGCCAGCGGCGGGTATGGAAGAAAAATCAAGACCTGGTGTTCAGACTGCAACCGGCTTTTGTGAACTCGGAGGTAGAGGCCTTATTTGAACGGCACAAGACCCGCTTCACCCATAGCATCCCCGAACGCATCTACAACTTTGTTTCGCGCCGTCCGGCCCGTATCCCTTGCCGCTGCCACAGCCTGACCCTGCACCACCAGGGCCGTCTGGTGGGCATCAGCTATCTGGACGAAGGGGCGCAGGCCACTTCCAGCGTCTACCAGTGCTTTGACCCCGCCTGCGCCCGCCGCAGCCTGGGCATCCTGATGATTTTGCGCTGCATTCAGCTTTCGCTCGAGTGGGGCAAGCAGTTTTATTACCCTGGCTATGCCTACCTGGAACCCTCCGAGTATGACTACAAAAAGCGCCTGGGGGCGTTGGAATACTACGACTGGGAAGGCAACTGGCGGCCCTATTCAACGGATTTGTTGAACACATAGCCGCCCCCAATGGAAAGAGCCTTAGAATAGAGCCATTCAGTGGAGGCATGGTGTGGCGCTCAAGCCGGTAAAGAAAGGGTGGAGCCCCGAGACCTGGGTCAGCCTGCGGCCTTTTGGGCTGGGGTTTCAGAAGCCCAACAACTTCCTCGAGGTTTTCCGGGCCCTGGCCGAGAACGCCGACAACCTGGAGTATGCCTGGCGCATCCTGCAAGATGGGGTCTGCGACGGCTGCGCCCTGGGCACCAGCGGCCTCCGCGACTGGACCATCCAGGGGGTTCACCTCTGCAACATCCGGCTGCGGCTCCTGCGGCTCAATACGATGGGCCCGCTGGACATAGGGCGGTTGTCCGATGTGGAGGGCCTGCGCGGCAAAAGCTCTGCCGAGCTGCGCGCGCTGGGCCGTCTGCCCTACCCCCTGCGCCGCCGCAAAGGGGAGCCCGGGTTCACCCGCATCAGCTGGGATGAGGCCCTGGATCGCATAGCCTGGAAGCTATGCAAAACCCCGCCGGACAGGATGGGCTTCTACCTGACCAGCCGGGGCACCCCCAACGAGACCTACTATGTGGTTCAAAAAGCGGTGCGGGCGTTGGGCAGCAACAACATTGACAACGCCGCGCGCATCTGCCATAGCCCCAGCACGGTGGCGCTCAAGGAGTCGCTGGGCGTGGCCGCCACCACCTGTAGTTACCGCGACCTGATTGGCACCGACCTGGTGGTGTTTTTGGGCTCCAATCCGGCGGTCAATCAGCCGGTGATGATGAAATACCTCTACTACGCCAAAAAGGCCGGAACCCAGGTGGTCTGCGTGAACCCCTACCTGGAACCGGCCATGCAGCACTACTGGATTCCCTCCGACCCCGAGAGCGCGCTGTTTGGCACCCGGATTACCGACCGCTTTTTTCGGGTGCAGCCTGGGGGCGACAGCGCCTTTCTCACCGGAACGCTCAAGCACCTGATCGAGCAAAACTGGCTCCACCACAGCTTTATTGCCGAGCATACCCAGGGCTTTGAGGCGCTGGAGGCCCAGGTAAACGCAACGCCCTGGGAGGCGCTCGAGCGGCTCTCCGGGGCCAGCCGAGCCGAGATGCTCGAGTTCGCCCTGCTGCTGGCCAAAGCCGACAAGGCCGTGCTGGTCTGGAGCATGGGCATCACCCAGCACACCACAGGCGAGGATACCGTGCAGAGCATTATTAACCTGGGGCTCGCCCGGGGCTACCTGGGGCGCGAAGGCTGTGGCCTGATGCCCATCCGGGGTCATTCGGGCGTGCAGGGCGGGGCCGAGATGGGGGCCTATGCCTCTGTCTTCCCTGGGGGCATTCCCATCAACCCCGAGACGGCGGCAGCCCTGGCCCAGCAATGGGGCTTTCCAGCGCCGAAGCAACCAGGTCTGACCGTTACGGAAATGCTCGAGGGGGGCCTCGAGGTTCTCTGGAGCATAGGCGGCAACTTTCTGGAAACCCTGCCCAGCCCTGCCCAGGCCGAGGCCCACCTGGCCCGGGTGCCGCTGCGCGTGCACCAGGACATCGTGCTCTCCTCGCAGATGCTGGTCGAACCCGCCGAGGAGGTGATTCTGCTTCCGGCCACCACCCGCTACGAGATTCCCGGCGGCTCTACAGAGACCAGCACCGAGCGACGGGTCATCTTTAGTCCGGAAATCCCCGGCCCGCGCATCGGCGAGGCCCGCTGGGAAGGGCAGGTATTCCAGGAGATTGTGGCGCGGATGTGCAAGCCCGAGCTCTCGGAGAAGGTGCGCTTTGCCGATACCGCCGCGGTGCGGGCCGAGATTGCCCGGCTGGTGCCGCTTTACGAAGGCATCCAGCACCTGCACAAGAAGGGCGATGCCTTCCAGTATGGCGGCCCCCATCTCTGCCCGGAGGGGGTCTGCCCAACCCCAGACGGGCGGGCCCGGTTCAGACCGGTCAAACTGCCAGCCAACCCCGTCCCAGAGGGTGCGTTTCGGCTGGTCACCCGGCGCGGCAAGCAGTTCAACAGCATGGTGCACGAACCCACCGACCCCATCAACGGCGCTCCCCGCGATGCCGTGCTGATGAACCCGGCGGATCTGGAAAAGCACGGCCTGAAGCCCGGCCAGCGCATCTGGCTGCACAACCGCTTTGGGGTGCTTGTTGGACAGGTTTTTCCCGCCGATGTATTCCCCGGCAGCGTGCAGGTACACTGGCCTGAAGGCAATGTGCTGATTGACCCGGCGCTGCGCTCGAGGCAAGCCAAAATTCCGGCCTACAAAGAGGCGTATGTCTATATCCAAACCCAACCACCGCAAGGGCGCCAAGACCCCCATCCGGATGCTGCGGATTGAGGACGGACGGGCCCTTGCCAGGTTCGACCACCTCGCGACCGAGGAGCCGCTGGAGATACGGTTGCGCTCGGGCCTGGGCCAGACGCGCACCCTGGCCGTGACCATGCGAACGCCGGGCCACGACTTTGAACTGGCCGCCGGGTTTTTGTTCGCTGAAGGGGTGATTGGGAGCCGGGATGAAATTCGCCGCATGGCCTACTGTACCGACCCCGGCGAACCCCAGCAGTACAACATTGTGAACATCGAGCTGTGTTCCGACACGCTACCGAACCTGGCCCCCCTCGAGCGCCACTTTTACACCAGCTCGGCCTGTGGGGTCTGTGGCAAGGCGGGGTTGGAAAACCTGCGCCTGCGCTACCGGCCCCTGGAGCCTGGTTTTCGGGTCTCGAGCGAAGTGATAGCCCGCTTGCCGGGCATCCTGGCCCAGCACCAGGGGCTGTTCCGGCAAACCGGGGGCCTGCACGCGGCTGCGCTGTTTGATGCCTCTGGCAAGCTGCTTGCCGTGCGCGAGGATGTGGGCCGTCACAACGCGCTGGACAAGCTTTTAGGCTGGGCCTTGCTGGAAAACCGGCTCCCCCTCTCAGCGCACATCGTCCTGGTCAGCGGGCGGGCCAGCTACGAGCTGGCCCAGAAAACCCTGGCAGCCGGCATCCCCATTCTGGCGGCCATCTCGGCCCCCAGCAGTCTGGCAGTGGAGCTGGCCCAGGAGTTCAACCTGACCCTGATCGGTTTTTTGCGGGGTTCGTTCAATGTCTATAGCGGCCTGGAGCGGCTCGAGGTAGGCCAGCATTTGCCGTAGCTCTCCCAGTAGGAAACACTCGCTCCCGGTTCGATGTCACACTGGATATGGCACAATCTAGGTATGAAAGCCTACCTGGGCCTCTACACCGCACGCCTCGAGATGCCCTGGGTGAAAAGCCTCAAGGAAAAACGGGCCCTGGTCAAGCCGACCATCGAGCGGCTGCGCTCGCGCTTCCCGGTCTCGGCGGCGCGGCTGGCCGGCCAGGACGACCACGACTGGGAGGTGGTCGGCTTTAGCCTGATTGGCTACGACGGGGTCTGGGTCGAAACCGTACTTCGCGAGGCCGCTGCCTTTATCGCCGCCCAGGCCGAGTACCAGGTGGTGGAAGTCTCCTGGAGCGTGGAGGAGGTGAGCCTGGACGAGCTCGTGCCCCAGCGGGTTTCTTGAGGTCCAGGTAGGCCGTTTCGCCTGTTGATTGCGCTGCGCCCGGCGGGCTCAGGCGGGCTGGTCGGGAAACTCGGTTTTGGATTCTTCCTCGAGGGTTCGCACCTCTACCTGACCGTCGCTGCGGCGCTCCACCTTGAGCTTGAACTGGGCGATAAGGCCCCCAATAGCCCCGATGGCGGCCAGGCGTGGGGCCGCCAGGGTGAGCAAGCCCCCCACCAGCACCCCCACCGTGAGCGGTAGCGAGATAAGCTCCTCCCCGTTGGGCTTGCAAATGGTCACCCGCGTGGCCGTCGCGTCGCGCAGCAGCTCCTGTACTTTGCTCACCAGCTCGCTGCCCTGCACCTGAATTTCCTCGACCCAGGTTTTGCTTTCGGCGTTCTCTTGCATAGCGCCCTCCTGTCAGCCGCAGTTTACACAAAGGCATCCAACCAAATGGTCAGGCCAGGCCGCTTCCGGTGGGTCGAGCGGCGCCCACCAATCTGCGGCACGGCGGACTCGTTGCGCCTCATCGGGTGGGGTGAATAAAGGCAAGCGGGATTGGTCGGAAAACCGCTCCACCTATGCGACCTCGACCGCCAGGGCAGTAGACCCTCCGGTGCCATGACAGATGGCCGCCAGGCCGCGTTCCTTGCCGTGGGTGTGCAGGGCATGAATCAGGGTGGTGAGGATTCGGGCTCCCGAGGCCCCAATGGGGTGCCCCAGGGCAATCGCGCCGCCATGCACGTTCAGGCTTTCCAGGGAAACCCCCAGCAGGCGGTGGAACAAAAGGTTGTTGAGGGCAAAGGCTTCGTTGTTTTCAAACAGTTGGAAGTCGGAAATCCCAAGCCGGAGCTTTTCCAGCAGCTTTTTGACCGCAGGCACCGGCGCCTCGGGGAAGCGCCAGGGCTCACCGGCGGCCCAGCTATTGCCCAGAATCCGCGCGATGGGTTTCAGGCCATGTTTCCGTATGGCCTCGGAGCTGGCCAGCACCAGGGCTGCTGCCCCGTCGGAAATTTGCGAGGCGTTGCCTGCCGTGAGCACCCCGTCTTTCTTGAAGGCTGGGCGCAGGGCCGCCAGCGATTCCAGGGTGGTCTCGGGCCGCACGCCTTCATCCTTTTCGACTTGCTCCACCCCCTTGCGGGTTCTGACCTCGAGGGGCACGATCTCCTTGCTGAAATAGCAGGCTTCCTGGGCCCTGGCCGCCCGCTGGTGGGAGTGCATCGCCACCTCGTCCAGCTCGGCACGGGTGACGCCAAATTCGGCGGCCAGGCGCTCGGTCTGGTCGCCCATGGCCTCCCCGGTAAAGGGGTCGGAGAGCCCATCCCGCTGCAGGATGTCTTGCAACTGCTCCGGTGCCCCGGCCAGGTATTTGTAGCCCCAGCGGGCCCGGCTCGAGAGGTAAAAACCGGTCTGGGTCATGGACTCCATCCCGCCGACCAGCACCACTTCGGCATCGCCATTCTTGATGGCCAGCGCACCGTTGGCTACGGCCTGCATTCCCGAGGCGCACACCATGTCCACCGCATAACCGTCCACCGTGTTGGGGATTCCTGCTTTGAAGGCCGCCTGTCGGGGCGGCAGCTGTCCATGCCCGGCCCGCAAAACCTGGCCGAATACGAACAGATCCAGGTCGGCGCCGTTTACGCCTGCTCGCTCGAGGGCTGCTTTCATCACATGCGCCCCCAGATCCACCGGAGAAAAATCCTTCAAGGCCCCACCAAACCGCCCAATCGGGGTTCGTACCGCCGAAACCACCCACACTTCGCGCATCGCTGCCTCCTGGCGATATATTACGCTATTTCCGACCACCGGCAGAAAGGCGTAAGGGGGAGGCTCGAAAGACGTCCCCGGAGCGCAGGCAGCCAGCCCACCGTTGGGTAGAAGCGGTTCGGGCGGGGCCAGGGATTTGGTGGCGGAAGGCAGGTGGTTTATTCACAATGGACCACCCACCACCCAATCTCACCTGGTTCATTCCTGAAAAAAGCTGTTGATTTCTGCGTCGCACAAAAGACCATATAACCCCACCCGAACGGTGAGCGAACTCAGGCCCGGACGCGCTCGGTTCCTCCCCGACCTTGCAGGGGAGGCCAGGTGGGGTGGCCATCCTGGCCCCCCACACTACCAGCCAATGGGGGGCCTGTCCGATACCCTTCCCAGCCCTTCCTGCGGGGTGAGAGGGTGATGCGCTAGTGGTCTTTGTTGGGCAAACCCTTGTCCTTTACAAAGAAAATGAACATGACCAGCAACAAGCCGATGACCACCGCCGCGCCAATGGTAATGATTTCGTCCATGTCTCTAATCCTCCCAATCACTCGAGCCAAAGTTTAGCACTGTTGGCGAGCCAGGGGTCAGGCTGGAATAGGTTTGTAGAAACACCATCCAAAACTGACAAATCTCACAAGTCCTGGATAGACTGAGGGGGTGACGCTGCGCCGAGTGCCGGTATTTGCCTACGACTGGGTGCTGATTGGCCTGGTGTTGCTGATTAACCTGGTCGGGCTGGTCACGCTTTACAGCGCAGCCCCCAGCCGCGGGGTCTGGGTGCAGCAACTGGTGGCCTTTCCGATTGCTTTATCGGTGGGCCTGTTGGCGCAGATGTTCTCACGCCGCCAGGTGCTCGCCTGGGCTTTCCCGCTCTACGCGGTTTCGCTGGCAATGCTGGTGCTGGTCTTGCTGGTGGGGCGCGAGATTAACGGAGCCAAGGCCTGGTTTGACCTGGGGCCCATCAGTTTTCAGCCCCTCGAGATGGCCAAGATTGGGCTGATTCTGGTGCTGGCTAAAGTGCTGGCCGCTCGGCCCCTGGAACGGCCCCTGGATTATGTATTGCCCATGGTGGTGGCTGCGCCCATCCTGGGGCTGGTGTTCATCCAGCCCGACCTGGGGGGCACCCTGGTGCTGATCGCAGGCCTGCTGGGCATTCTGTTTGTACGCGGGATGCCGGTGCAGCACATAGTGCTGGGGCTGGTCGCGGTGGTGGTACTGATTCCTACGGTGGTCTGGCCCAACCTCAGCCAGTACCAGCGGGACCGTGTTGAAATTTTGTTCGACCTCTCCAAAGACCCCCGCGGCAAGGGTTTTCAGCAGATCCAGTCCACCATTGCCATTGGCTCCGGGGGGCTGATGGGGAAGGGCTTTGGCTCCGGCACCCAGACGCAACTGGGGTTTGTGCCCGAACGCCAGACCGACTTCATCTACTCGGTGCTGGCCGAGGAGTGGGGTTTTATGGGCGCGGTCAGCCTGATGCTGCTGTATGCCCTGCTTTTCTTTCGTCTGGGCCGGATGATATTGGAATGTGTGCGAATGGAGGACCGGCTGGTGATAACCGGTGTGCTCTCGATGCTGGCCTTTCAGGTGGTGGTCAACATTGCGGTCACCCTGGGGCTGGCCCCCGTCACAGGGCTCACCCTGCCTCTGGTCTCCAAAGGGGGCTCCAGCCTGGTCATGGTGTATTTGGGGTTGGGCCTGGCCCTGTTAATGCACCGGGATCGCTACCGTGAGGTGTGAGCGAGAAAGCGGGGAGGGCCCTTCGTCTTGCAAGATTTTTTTAGGGTCAGGTTGGCTGCCGAAAGCCGAGTGCCGAAGGCCGCATGCCCAGGCGAAGCCGAAAGCGAGCAACCCATGCCCTTTGACCCCCGACAACTTCTGTAATCTTTTCACCCCCTTACGGCCTGGGTTTACAGTTGGACTCAAGCCCCTCGGCGTATACTGAAGCGAAGGAGGAAGTGTATGCCTTTAGGCCCTACCGAGCTCATCATCATCTTGCTGATTGTGGTTTTGCTGTTTGGCGCCCGCAAACTTCCGGAGCTGGCCCGGGGGCTGGGCCAGTCGGCCCGGGAGTTTCGCAAAGGCCTGAGCGACGACGATAAAAAGCCTGAGGAGAGCAAGCCGGAGCAGAAGCAGTCTTAGCCCGGTATCAGGTGCAAGAAGCGCGGCTCGAGGGCGACCTCGAGCTCCCGCCCTTCAGCCAGCCCCAGCTGGGCCTGCTTGTAGCGGGGCAACAGGAAGTCCAGGCCAACTTCCCCCACCACCAGCTCACCGCGAAGCCGCAAGCCCTGCGAATAAAGATGCCGAACCCGGCCCCGGACGCAGTTCTCGCGACCGTCTAGGGTAAAAACTTCCTCCGAACGGATGCCCACCCAGACCCGCTGCCCCACCCGGGCCCAGTCGGGGCGGGTCGCCTGGAGCGGGCCCAGCCGGGTCTCCAGGCGCACCCGGTCTTTCTGCAAGCCCAGCACCGTACCCTCCCACAGGTTGCGGAAGCCCACCAGCCGGGCCACCTCGAGCGTTGCCGGGCGGCCAAACACCTCCTCGGCGCTGCCCTCCTGCGCCAGCCCGGCCCGCGTCAGAACGGCCACCCGGTGGGCCCGCTGGGCCAGCCACTGGTCGTGGGTGGCGGCCAGGATGGGAATCTGCAAGCCCCTCAGGCGCTCCAGCACCCCGCCGAACACCTCCTCGCGGGTGGCCGCGTCCAGGGCGCTGGTCGGCTCGTCTAAGAGTAGAATCTGAGGCTCCCGGGCCAGGGCCCTCGCCAGCGCCACCCGCTGCTGCTGCCCTCCCGATAGCTGCCGCGGAAACCGCTCGGCCAGCTCGGCAATGCCCATTAGCTCGAGGTAGTCCAGGGCTTTGGGCCTGCGGGCTGGGCGGGGTAGATGGGCCAGGGGAAAGGCCACGTTCTGCCAGGCCCTCAGATGCGGAAACAGGGCGAAATGCTGCGGCAGGTAGCCCACCGGGCGCTTTTCGGCCCGCAGCCCGGTAAAGGGCTGGCCGCTGGCCGGAATCAGACCGGCCAGCGCCTTCAGCAGGCTGGTTTTGCCCACCCCGCTCTCCCCCAGCAGCACCGTGAGGCCCTCCGCACGAAGGCGGAGCCTGAGCTTTACCGGGTGCTCGAGGGCATACGCAATCTCCACACGTCCTCCAGGGTTCGCACCAGATACACCAGCGCAAAACTGACCCCCAGCAAAACCCCCGAAGCCTCCGCGGCCCGCCCAAACTGAAGGGCCTGTACCTGGTCGTAGATGTAAATGCTTACCATCTGGGTTTTGCCAGGAATGCTACCCCCCACCATCAGCACCACCCCAAACTCGCCCAGGGTGTGGGCAAAGGCCAGAATCGAGCCCGACAAAATGCCCGGCCAGGTGATGGGCAAAATCACCTCGAGCCAGACCCGCCGCCACCCCGCCCCCAGGGTGCGGGCGGTCTGAATCAGGTCCAGGTCTAAGCTGCGGAAGGCTTCCCGGTAGCCGTTGAGCGCAAAGGGCAGGCTAAAGAGCACCGAGCCCACCACCAGCCCCTCAAAGCGAAAGGCCCAGGTGAAGCCAAAGGTCTGGGCGATGGGGCCGTTCTGCCCGAGCAGCAAGAGCAGGTAAAACCCCAGCACGGTGGGGGGCAGGGTCAGGGGCAGTAGCACCATGGACTCCAGCACCCGTTTGCCCGGAAAGCGCTTGTGGGCCAGCACCCAGCCCAGCGGCAGGCCCAGCAACAGAAGTATGGCCGTGGTTACCAGGCTGACCTCAAAGGTCAGGCGCAGGGTTTGCCAGAATACCGGGTCATCCATTACTCCAGCTTCTCCCCTGGCAACAAAAACCCGTACTTGCGCAACACCCGGTGGGCTTCGGGGGTGGCGATGTAGTCGTAGAAGCGCCGAACCGGCGGGCGATCCTGCCCGCGCAGCATCACGTAGGTCTGGTTCAGGCGCAGATGGCTGCTCAAAGGCGCGAGCCAGAACACCCCGGCCTGCTCCATGGCCTCGCTTTTGGCGATGGAAAGGGCAATCAGTCCGATGTTGGTGCTGGTCAGGGCCAGCTGAGCGGCCTGGGAGATGTTTTCGCCGTAGACGAACTCGAAACTGGCCTTACCCCGCCGTAGAGGGCCTATGTCGTAGTAGGCGGGTATCCCCGCCGTCATCTCTTCCCACCTGGCTGTTCGGGTCGGGCGAAGGAGACCAAAGCGCTCCAGAAGCGTCACCCCCGCCCGTCCGTATGGGGCATGAACCGGATTGGCCATGGCCAGCCTGGTCACCCTGGGGTCGAGCAGAACCCGCGGCCCCAGCTTTCGGGGGTCGAGCCCTTGCTGAACCAGGCTGTTGGAGGCCCAGATAACCATCCGGCCCACCGCATACAGCCTGAGGGTCCCCGGCACGGTGCGTCCGGCTTCTTCCAAAAGCCTGGGGAAAGCCTCGTCGGCGGCAAAGTAGAGGTCGGCAGGCAGGCCCTGCAGGAGCTGGGTGTAGAGCTTGCCCGTGGAACCAAAGCTTAGTTCGACCCTGATACCGGGGTTCTGGCGCTCAAAACCCTGGGCAATTTCGGTCAGTGCATACAGCAAGTCCGCCGCCGCAACCACACGAACCGTGTTGCTCTGGGCCAGGCCCCACCCAAGCAACAGGCACAAGCCGAGAAAACGAATCACAATCCAGTCTCCCTATTAGTTACAGTGTAACTATATGGGACAGGGCCTATTTGGACAAGTCCACATTCCGAGCCAGAAGCCGCTCGATGAACTCGAGACTGGCCTTGGCCATCTCCTCTCGCCACAAAACCGAGACCAGATGGACCCCCTCGGCGCCTGGTTGGTGGCGCAGGTTTTCCAGGATTTGGGCAAACACACCCTTTTGAGCCTTCAGCAGCGGGGCCAGGTCGAGTCCCAGCCGAATCAAAAAGGCGATTTTGAGCCGCAGGTCGGAGCGACCATACCGCAACTGCGCCACAGGCGTGTTTAGCCAGCGCAGCGCCAGCGCCCGGCCACCGGAGGTAGCGGTAAACAGGGTTCGGGGCGGCCCCGCATCGCCCTCTTCCTGCCGCAAGGCCTCAATGAGCCCCCTGGCCTCCAGGTGCTCCAGCGCCCGATAGACCTGGGTGCGCTGGATGCGCCAGATCTCCCCCAGTTCCCCTTCAGGCGCAAACAGCGCGGCAATTCGAAACCCGTGCGAAGGCTGCTCGAGCAAAGCCGCCAGAACGGCCCAATCGGTGGTGGAAAGCTTGGGAATGGCTGCCTCGCCCATCACCCTCACAGCCTAACAAAAAGTGAGAGCGCTCTTCCCAGGCTATGAGCCTCTCCACTTCGATAAAAGCCTGGTAGCCGCCTGCATAGGGAGCCGCACCAGTACTGAGCGGGATAAGCACTGGCGAATTCAGGTTTCTAGCTTCTTGAAGAGGTTGGCCATGCCTTACGTCCTTGCTTGAATACTCCAGGGGTGTGAAAGCAGGGTTCAGAGGTAGAAGGCAGGTGTTGGAGACCCACCACCTGCCCCCGGGCCCCCACTCCCGTCTTGTGTATCCAGGGAGGTTACAGGTACGCCTGAGGTTGGTATTTGGATGTGCCCGAGTCTTGTTTCCCGGCTATTTCAGTCCGAGTGCCTTACGGGCTGCATTCACCTGGGCTGCTGTAAGGGTCTTGGCGCGTTGCGCCTTCACCTCGGCGGCAGTGAAGGGCTGCTGACCAGCGGGAAATTTGTTGCCCCACTGGGTCGAGATGTGGTTGAGCAAAGCTGCAATTTCGGCATCGCTGAGCTGGCGGTACCCCGGCATGACCCCGTTGTATTTGGCTCCCTTGACGGTAATCTCGCCGCTCATGCCCCAGAGCAATAGCTGGATCAGCCAGGCCCGGCCCCCTTTGGCGGCTAGAATGTCGGGCACATGCCCGGCCAGCGGGGGAAAAACCCCCGGTATGCCTGCACCCGTGGGCTGGTGGCACCCCTGGCATTGCTGGTACAGGGTGGGGCCGCTTTGCGCGAAGGCGGCAGTCAACATCAGAGCGAGCGCCACAAAAAGATGCTTCATGTGGTACCTCCACCAAGGATTGTACGCCAATGGCCTACGGGACGTTTATACGTGCGCGGTTGGTGCCAACTTGCTGGGGGGTTGGACGATTGCCCACACTGCGGGCGTTGGTCACCTCGGCTGGCGTGATGGGCCGGTGGTCACGGGGCAACAGCTTGTCGTTGCCCCAGGCATTGAGGATGTGATTCAGGACGGCCGCAATCTGCTCGTCGGTCAGTTGCCCGAAAGCCGGCATGACCCCGTTGTAGGTATTCCCCTTGACCCGAACCGGGCCTTGCATCCCATAAAGCAAGGCGTTGATCAGGTGCGTGCGGCCCTCGGGGGTTTTGATCAGCTCGGTGGTGTGGGCGGCCAGGGGCGGGAAGGCGCCCACCCGTCCCTGACCATTCTCACCGTGGCAAAAGGCGCAGTTCTGCTGGTAGAGCTGGGGCCCGGTTTGGGCCAGCGCCAGGCTAAAAAGGGTCAGGAAGCCCAGGAGTGTTCTCACGACTCGAGTATAGCCCTGCCCCTCCCAGCGAAAGTAAGATTTCGCCGGAAAAGAGCGTTGGTTAACGCTTTCTAAAATTCCGGACGAAATCAGGCCGCACCGAACGCCAGGTGCAACGCCGTCCGGCACGGTGTAACGGGTACTCCAGGAAGCCTCTGGTTGGAAAAACGTGGCCCTAGCGCGACTTCACCTCTGACCAGACTTTGTTGTACGCATCGGCCTGGTCGCCCAGGTCGGCAAGCAGCTCGAGGCGGGCTCGTTTTTCTTCGGTTGGATAGATGAGCGGGTTGTCCTTTTCCTCGATGCGGTCCATGGCTGCGGCCACTGGGGTGGCATAGCCAATCGAGTTGGACACTTGCGCTGCAATCTCGGGCTCGAGCAAAAAGTTGATGAACCGGTAGGCCAGCTCTTGGTTGGGGCTTTTCTTGAGAATCACCAGGTTGTCGGTCCAGAGCGTGGCCCCTTCCACCGGTATCACATACTTGAGCTTGGGGTTCTCGGGCTGCGCCGCCAGGATATCGCCCGAATAAGCAGGCCCCACCGCAATATCCCCCGAAATCAAGCGGTCTCGGATGCTGGTGCCCCCCGCAAACCCCAGGGAGCGGCGCTTGGCCTCCAGCAACAGCGCCTGCACCTCGGCCAGCTTGGCCGCATCGGTGGTGTTGACCGACTCGCCCTTAAACTTGAGCGCAGCCCCCATCATCTCGCGCATCTCGTCGAGCAGCAAAAACCGCCCCACCTGCTTCTGGGGGTCAAAGAGCACCGCCCAGCTCTCCACCGGCCCGCTGACCAGGTCCTCCCGGTAGGCCAGCCCGGTGGTGCCCCACTGGTACACCACGCTGTACTTGCCGCCCGGGTCAAAGGCGGGGTCGGCGAACTGTGGGTCAAGGTTCTTCAGGTTGGGAATTTGGGTCTTGTCCAGCTCTTGCAGGCTGCCAGCCCGGGCCAGTGAGCCTACGGTGTAGTCGGGGGTGATGAGCAGGTCAAATTCGCTGTCACCCCCCGCCTGTAGCTTCGAAAGCATGGCCTCGGGGGAGTCGTAGGTGTCCTCCACCACCTTAATGCCCTCGCGCTTTTCAAACTCTTCCAGCACCTCGCGGGGCATATAGTCCGACCAGTTCAAAAGCCGAAGCTCCTTTTTCTGCTGGCCACAGCCCGCAACCAGCAACACCAGCAAAGCTATCAACCAAACTCTGTGCACTCGCCACCTCCCCTGTCCGGCCCTGGTGCAAGGCTCAGGCCCGTTTTCTCCAGAACAGTGTCCCAAGAAGCAGAACCAAAATTGTAATCCCCACCATCAAGGTGGAGAGGGCATGGATCTCGGGGCTAACCCCCAACTTGACCGAGGAATAGATGTAGAGCGGCAGGGTGGTCGAGCCGGGCCCAGCCGTGAAAAAGGTCACCACAAAGTCGTCCAGGGAAAGGCTAAAGGCCAGCAGGGCCCCCGAGACCACCCCCGGCATAATCAGGGGCAGCGTCACCTCGCGGAAGGTCAGCCAAGGGGTCGCGCCCAGGTCTTTGGCGGCTTCTTCCAGGGTCGGGTCGAGCAGCATCAGCCGGGCCCGAACCACCAGGGTCACGTAGGCAATCTGAAAGCTGATGTGGGCCAGGATGATGGTAAAGAGCGAGAGCCTAGGCCAGCCAATCGCATCCCGCACCACATCAAACAACAGCAGCAGCGAGATGCCCATCACCACATCCGGCACCACCACCGGCACATACAGCAAGTAGCGCAGAGCGCTTTGCAAGCGGAACTGGTAGCGCACCAGCCCCACCGCCAGAAGGGTGCCCAGAATGGTAGAAACTATCGTGGAAACCACGGCCACAATCAGGGTGTTGGTGAGGTACTCCAGAATTCGCTCGTTGCTGAAAAGCCGAATATACCAATCGAAGGTCAGGCCGGTGAAGCGCACCCCAAAGCGGCTTTTGTTGAAGGAGAGCGCCACAATCACCACAATCGGCAGGTACAAAAAGGCGAACACCAGCCAGGCGTGAATAGAGAGCAGGCGCTTCATGCCGACCTCCTACGCGCACGTGACTGCGAGAAAGTCCATCGCTCGGAGCAGAGCGCCCCACCCACGGGAAGGGCTTTTGGCCTTTGGCATCCGACGCTGGGCCTCATACCAGTTTGTCCAGCCCCCTCTCCCCCTGGGTACGGGCATAGAGCCACAGGCCCAGCAAAACCATGGCCATCAGCACCATGCTGGCCGCGCTGCCAAAGGCCCAGTTCTGCGCCGAGCCGAACTGGAGCTGGATCAGGTTGCCAATGAGCGTGACCTTGCCCCCGCCCAGCAAATCGGCAATCACAAAAGTACCCACTGCCGGGATAAAAACCAGCAAAAAGCCCGCAAAAAGCCCCGGCACCGTTTGGGGAAAGATGGCCTCCCAGAAGGCCCGGATGGGCCGGGCCCCTAAGTCGTAGGCGGCCTCGAGCTGGCTCCAGTCAATCCGCTCCACAGCGGCATACAGCGGCAGCACAAAAAAAGGCAGGTAGGTATAGACCGTGGCCACATACACCGCCAGCGTGGAGGGCAGCAGCTCGGCGGGCGGGAGGCCAAAGGCGGTGATCAGGCCGTTCAGCAGACCCTCCTTCTGAAACACCACAATCCAGGCATACACCCGAATCAGGAAGTTGGTGAAGAAGGGAATCACCACCAGCAGCAGCAACACTTCTTTGTGACGGCTCTGGGCGATGTAAAAGGCCAGTGGGTACCCCAGCAGCATGATGAAAACTGTAGACCAGAAGCCAATCCACAGGCTGCGCCCGATAATCTCCACAAAAAGCGGATCGGAGAAGAAGCGCAGGTAGTTGTGCAGGCCCAGTGGCGGCACCAGCTGGCCCAGGCTGCCCCGGCTCATCAGCGAGGCCACCAGCATAATGAGGGTAGGAATCAGGACAAACAGGCCCAGCCACAGCGCCCCCGGCCCGACCGTCAGGAGCATCTGACGCAGGCGCTCCCAGGGGGTTGCGGCCTCACGCATAGGGGTTGCTCCCTTCCAGGCCGCCCTGGATCACCACCAGTTTTTCCGGGGTGAGGGCCACCCAGACCTCCTCCTCGTAGGTGAACTCCTCGTGGCCGGGCTCCTGGATGTCCTGGTTGAGGGTGTCGCACATCAGCCGCTGGCCGTCCACCCGCAGCACATACTGGTTCTCCGAGCCGGTGTAGATGATGTCGTCCACCGTGGCCCTAAACACGTTGGGCAGGCTCGGCTTCTCCCGGAAAAGCCGGATTTTTTCGGGCCGGATGGAGAGCAGCACCTGCTGGCCCGGGGTGAGGGCGTCCTCGTCGTCCAGCACAAACTCGCCGATGGGGGTGCGCACCCGGCGCGGCTCCAGGGCCTGGGCCGGAATCAGGTTGGAGTCGCCGATGAAGCGGGCCACAAAAGCGGTTTTCGGAAGCTCGTAGATTTCCTCGGTGGGGCCTAGCTGCTCGATGCGGCCCTTGTTCATCACGGCGATGCGGTCGGACATCACCAGGGCCTCTTCCTGGTCGTGGGTGACGAAGATGAAGGTGATACCCAGCCGTTCTTGCAGGTTCATCAGGTCTACCCGCAGTTCCTGGCGCAGCTTGAGGTCGAGGGCCGATAAGGGCTCGTCGAGCAGCAGCACCTCCGGTTCGTTGACCAGGGCCCGGGCCAGGGCAATGCGCTGGCGCTGCCCGCCGGACATCTGGTCGGTGCGGCGCTTCTCATAGCCCGGCAGGTTGATGAGTTCCAAAGCCCACTGCACCCGCCGGGCAATTTCATCCTTGGGCATTTTTTTCATGCGCAGACCGAAGGCGATGTTTTGCTCCACGGTCATGTGGGGGAAAAGCGCGTAGTTTTGGAAAACGGTGTTGACCGGGCGCAGGTAGGGGGGCACTCCGGTCATGTCTTTGCCCCCAATGATGACCCGGCCCTCGTCGGGGGTGTCGAAGCCCGCAATCATGCGCAGCAGGGTGGTTTTGCCACAACCTGAAGGCCCCAGCAGGCTAAAAAACTCGCCGTCCCGAATCTCCAGGCTCACGTTGTCCACCGCTTTTTGTTCCCCGAAGCGCTTGGTGATGCCCTCGAGGCGCACGGCCACATTTTCGCCCAGTTTTCGGTCGCGGCGGCTGCGAAACAGGGTGGGTTCCACAGGGCAGAGTTTACGCGTTGCCTGGCCTGTGAGCAACTTTTTGAAGCCTTCCGGAATGGGAAAAATGCGGGCAGGGCTCGAGCCAGCCCGATACCCGCTCCCCAGATGGATGGCTGCCCGCCCATACCCCTTGACGAATAAAGCGGAACTGGCTAGTATTCTTTTTGCCCTGAGCCGGGATGGCGGAATTGGTAGACGCACATGATTCAGGGTCATGCGCCCGCAAGGGTGTGCAGGTTCAAGTCCTGTTCCCGGCACCAAGCAGCCCCTCGAACCCGAGGGGCTTTTGCATTGATCCGCCACCGGCGCAAGGCCTGGAGGGCTTGGCAAAAACCAAGCGAAAAGCGGCTGGGTCAAACCGGCAGCCGAAAAAAGCCATCGCAACCCGGCTCACTTTACCCTCTCATCAAACAGTGATATAAAGTTTGGTGATAGGAACTCCCAAGATCCGGGGGTGGGTTGCAAACCCACCCTTCTTTCTTGGGGAGGAGGTGATCCTGTGGAGCCGGATAATCCCCAACCCGAAGGGCCCGCCGCTGTGGGCAGCGGCCTCCCTCTGTGGGATAAACTGGCCGAAAGCGTCCTGTCGCCCCTCGGCTACGACGTCCTCGAGGCCAGCCTCAAGGGCGGCAAGAGCCGGGTGTTGCTGGTGCGCCTCGAGCGCAAAGACGAGGCACCCATCACGGTCTCGGACCTGGAGCGGGCCAACCGCGCCCTGGGGGCCGAGCTCGATCGGCTCGAGGCCCTCTTGCCCGAGCGCTACTTGCTACAGGTGGAGTCGCCCGGCGCCGACCGCCCGCTTTTCACCGCCCGCCACTTCGAGCGCTTTGTGGGGCTGAAGGTCAGGGTGCGCAGTACCGACGGCAGCTTTACCGGACGGGTGGGGCCGGTTCGGGGCGATACGGTGGAGTTCGTGCTTGAAAAAGGCGAAATCCGCACCCTCAAACTTGGCACCTTCAAAGCCCAGCTGGCAGAGTGGCCGGATAAACCGAGATAAGGCGGCCAGGGCAGAGCATCCAGGCTCAAGCGCCGCCCCCAGAAACCCAGGCTTTATAAAGGAGGCAAATTCAGTGAACAAAGATTTCGTAGACGCCCTTTCCCAGGTAGCCCACGAGCGCGGGGTCACCGCCGAAGAGCTCATCTCAAACTTCGAGGAGGCCCTGCGGCTGGCCTATCTGCGACAGAAGGGTTTTCGCCAGAAAGACGTGGAAGAAGAGGGCAAAGGCCCCATTGTGGAGGTTCACCTAGACACCCAGGAGGGCAGCCTCGAGGTGCTGGAAATCAAGCGCGTGGTCGAAACCGTTCAAGACCCCGACAAGGAGATAGACCTTGCCACCGCGCAAAAGTACGACCCCGAGGTGTCCATCGGCGAGGAGATGGAGTTCCCGGTAGACCCGGAGGAATTCAGCCGCATCGCCGTGCAGATTGCCAAACAGGTGCTCACCCAGCGCCTCAAGGAAGCCGAGCGCACCCGTGTCCACAACGAGTACAAAGACAAAGAAGGCGAGGTGGTAACCGGCAGTGTGGCCCGGGTGGACAACCGCGGCAACGTCTATGTGGAGCTGGGCCGGGGCGAAGCCCTGATGCCCCCCAAGGAGCAAATCCCCACCGAGCGGTATCACCCCGGTCAGCGCATCAAGGTCTACCTCAAGCAGGTGCAGCGCTCCTCCAAGGGCCCGAGCCTGGTGGTCTCCCGCGCCCACGAAGAGCTTCTGCGCTACCTCCTGCGCCAGGAAGTGCCCGAGATTGCCGAGGGCATCGTGGAGGTCAAGGCGGTGGCCCGCGAACCCGGTAGCCGCTCCAAGGTGGCGGTGATGAGCCATAACCCCAACGTGGACCCCATCGGGGCCTGCATCGGACACAAGGGTCAGCGCATCCAGGCCGTTTCCGCCGAGCTAGGCCGGGAGCGGGTGGACATCATCCAGTGGAGCGCCAACCCCAAAGAGTTCATCCGCAATGCGCTCTCCCCGGCCACGGTGGGGGAAATCGTGACCGAACCCGCCGCCACCGAGGATGGAAAGGGTCGCGCCACGGTGGTGGTGGCCAAGGATCAGCACTCCCTGGCCATCGGCAAGGCCGGTCAAAACGTGCGCCTGGCCTCCAAGCTGACCGGCTACGAGATTGACTTCGAGGAAGCGGAGGAAATCACCGACCTCGACGCAGCCATGCTCAAAGCCGCCGAAAAAGAAGAGGGCACCAAGGTCTCGCAAGACGCCAAGAGCCGCTTCGAGAGCCTGTTCAAGGACGGTGAGTAGGTAGGAGGGTCGCATGCCATCCGCTAAACACATCCCCATGCGCCAGTGCGTTGCTTGCCGAGAGCGCAGGCCCAAGCGCGAACTGTTGCGGATTGTGCTTACGGAGGCCGGCCCCGTCCTAGACCCCACCGGACGCAAGCCCGGACGCGGCGCTTATGTGTGCCCCGACCACCCCGAGTGCTGGGCTGAGAAAAAGCTGCGTCGCTTTGCAGGGACCAAAGCCCAGGAACTTTCGCAGGCCCTGCACATTATTCTTGGAAGCGTAACAAGTCAGGCGTCACAGGTCGGCAACCCTTCGACCTGAGACATGCGACCTGCGACAGATCAACCAGGAGGTCAGCATGGCAAAAATCAGAATCTATCAGCTCGCTAAAGAACTTGGCATGACCAACGACGAGCTGCTGAAAATCCTCGACGATATGGGGGTGGCGTACAAGTCCCACGCCAGCACCCTCGAGGAAGACACCGCCAGCGCCGTCAAGGAACTCATCGGTGAACAAAAGGTGGCCGAGGCTGCCCGCAAGGCGGAAGAGGCCCGCAAGGCCATTCCCCATCGCCCCCCGGTGGTGGTGATTATGGGGCACGTGGATCATGGCAAAACCAGCCTGCTCGACTACCTGCGCAAGAGCCGCATCGCCGAAAAGGAAGCCGGCGGCATCACCCAGCATGTGGGGGCTTTCGAGGTCAAGACCAAAGCCGGAACCGTGGTGTTCATTGACACCCCCGGCCACGAAGCCTTTACCACCATCCGCCAGCGCGGGGCCAAGGTGGCCGACATTGCGGTGATTGTAGTGGCTGCAACCGAAGGGGTCATGCCCCAGACCAAGGAGGCCATCGCCCACGCCAAGGCCTCCGGGGCCAAAATCATCTTTGCGGCCAACAAGATGGATCTGCCGGGCGCCGATATCAACCGGGTCTACCAGGACCTGATGCAGCTTGGGATGGTGCCGGTAGCGTACGGCGGGGACGTTGAGGTGCTGCCCATCTCGGCCAAGACCGGCCAGGGTGTTTCTGACCTGCTCGAGACCATTCTGCTGATTGCCGAACTTGAAGACCTGCGGGCTGACCCCAAGGCCGAAGCCCAGGGGGTCATTCTGGAGGCTCGGGTCGACAAACAGGCTGGGGTGCTGGTGAGCCTTTTGGTTCAGCAAGGCACCCTCAAGATTGGCGACTTTGTGGTAGCCGGTGAACACTGGGGCAAGATCAAGGCCATGTCCGACGCCGAGGGCACCCGGCGCAGCGAGGCCGGGCCGGGCAGCGCGGTGCAGGTGCTGGGGTTTTCAGAGCTGCCGGTCGCGGGCGAGACCTTCACCTGGGTGCCCGACCAGGTAGCGGCCAAGGAAATCACCGAGGAGCGCATCCTCGAGCGCAAGGCCAGCCAGGCCGCCCCCGAGCAAAGCCGGGCCCGCAACCTGGCCGACCTGATGCGCTCCATGCAGGAGGCCGAACAAAAGGAAATTAATCTGATTCTGCGCACCGATACCCAGGGTTCCCTCGAGGCCATCCAGAACATCCTGGCCAAGGAGTCCACCGAGGAAGTCAAGATTCACGTGCTGCTGGCGGGGGTCGGGGCCCCCAGCGAATCGGATGTGCTGCTGGCCTCTACCGCCCGGGGGGCCATTCTTTCCTTCAATGTCAATCCCAGCGGCTCGGTCAAAAAAATGGCCGAACAAAAAGGGGTTCCGCTGCAAAGCTTCCGCATCATCTACGAGTTGATTGACGAACTTCGCAAGATGGTCAAGGGGCAGCGGGAACCGGTGTTCAAGGAGGAAATCCTGGGCACTGCCGAGGTACGGGCCATCTTCAAGCTGTCTAGGGGCACCATCGCGGGCTGCATGGTCACCTCGGGCAAGATTGCCCGCAACGCCGATATCCGGGTTTTGCGCAAAGGCAAAGAAATCTGGAAGGGCAAAATTGAGGGCCTCAAGCGTCTCAAGGACGATGTCCGCGAGGTGGCCCAGGGCTTCGAGTGCGGCATTTTGCTGGATGGCTTCACCGAGTTTCAGGAGGGCGACATCCTCGAGGCCAGCCAGCAGGTCGAGGTCGCTACCGACTAGTCGGGCTGGCGGAGCATGGAAGCTTCCGCGACAACCACGCACCCCTGAAAGCCCCTTCCGGCTGCGCTGGTGCTTATGAAAAACTTCGCCCGGTGGCTTTTCAACCTGCTGTTCACCCTGATTCCAGTGTTTCTGCTGGTGGTGTTCTTTGTGAGCCTGTCCACGTTTTTCCGCGACCTGAACGAGTACCGCGCCAGGCAGGCTCAGGCCACCGAAGCCCGTCTGGAGACGGTTGGGTTGCGGGCTGTGGGAAACACCAGCTCCCAGAACCTGGCCCAGGCCCAGCGCATCGTATCGCGTCGGCTACAAAACCTGGGGGTGCGGGGCTTTCGGGTCAAGGTCGCGGGCAGCACCCTGACCGTGCGATTGCCTCCACTCGAGGCCCCCTTGCGAACGCGGGCCGAGGCTTTACTCACCCAGCGGGGCAATCTGGCCTTTCAGCTGGTCAAACCAAGCGCCTCCAACCGCTCCCTTGCTCAAATCCGACCCACCGACCTGGAAGCCCCCGCCCTGACCAACCGCGACCTGGACAGGGTACAGGCCACCCAGGGGGAGTCGGGCCGTCCGGCCCTGACCCTGCGCTTTAGCCGCGAAGGAGCCGCCCGGTTCGCCCACCTCACCTCGGCGCATGTGGGCCGCCGGCTGGCCCTGGTGCTGGACGGGCGGGTTCTGATTGCCCCCACCATTCGGGGCCCCATCACCGGCGGCGCGGTGTCCATCCAGGGCTTTAGCTCGGCCCAGGAGACCGAGCGCATCAGCGACCTGTTGCAAACGCCCCCCCTGCCGGTGCGGCTAGAACTGGTCAAACCCTGAGCGGCGTTATAAAGTAACCTGGTCGTATTTATGAAGCATTGGCTACGCTGGACTGCCCTCGCTACCCTGGCCTTGGTAGCCCTGGGGCCAGGGCTCTTCTGGTCGCCCAGCAAGGTCAAGGCTGGAAGCGGGCTGAGCCAGGGCTGGACTGCCGTTCCCCTCCCCCAATCACTGCTCGAGGCCAAGACCAAACTCAACCCCTTGGGCGCGGGCCTGATGGCCGTAGCCCTTGGGCTAACCACCCGCTACCGCCTTGCCCCAATTTTTTTACAAATCCCTGCATATTCAAACCCGACCTCCCATCCGCGGCTTTATTTGGTGTACGCTCGTCTACAAACCGACGGTGGCTAACGTCCAAGCCCTTCGTCAGTAAGCGTTGCATAAAGCCCATAGCTAAAGACTGAAGGCCTAAAGCTCTACAAAGCCGAGGATTTACAGGCAAAGGATCCTCAACATCTTCAGTTGACTCCCAGACTTCAGAACTCTTGACCCTCGAGGTTGCCTAGCCCTCGAGTCCCAACACAGGAAGCACCATGACCTACCGCTTGTGGAAAGCCGTTTTTCTGATTGGGCTGCTCCTGGCAGCCATCGTGGGGCTTTTTCGCCCCTGGGAAGCCCGCAACCCGCAAAACCCCCTGCTGCCGCGCGACGGCCTGATTCGGCTGGGCCTCGACCTGCAAGGGGGCCTGCGCATCACCCTTAAGGTGGTCAATCCCAACCCCGACCCCTCCGTGGCCAAGACCGAACTCGACGTGGCCCGCACCGTGATCGAAAACCGGGTCAACGCGATTGGGGTGGCCGAGCCTCTGGTTCAGGTGCAGGGCAACGACCGCATCATCGTGGAACTGCCGGGCCTCAAGCAAGACCAGCAGCAGCGCGCCCTGAGCCTGATTGGCCAGACGGCCCGGCTCGAGTTTCGCATCGTGAACCAGGGGGCCACCGGCACCACCGTAGCCCAGATAAACGAACAACTGCGCGACTCGGGTCTGAGCGGGGCCGCCCTGGCCGCTCGCCGGGCCGAGCTCGAGAAAAACCTCATCAAGCTGGAAGACTTGGGGCCGCCCCTGCTCACCGGGGCCGACCTCCGCACCGCCAATGCCTCCTTCGACCAGTTTGGCCGTCCTCAGGTAGACATGGAGTTTACCCCCGAGGGCGCCAAAAAATTTGAGGAGGCCACCCGGGCCAACGTGGGCCGCCAGCTCGCGGTGGTGCTCGACGACAAGGTCTTCACCGCGCCCAGCATCCGCCAGGCCATCGCCGGGGGGCGTGCGGTCATCGAGGGGCTTTCGGGCGTGCAGGAGGCCTCCGACATTGCGCTGGTGCTGCGCTCCGGCTCGCTGCCGGTGAAGCTCGAGGTGGCCGAGACCCGCGCCATCGGCCCCACCCTGGGCCAGGATGCCATCAACGCCGGCATCCAGGCCGGCATCATCGGCACCATCCTGCTTTTTGCCCTAATCTTCGCCTACTACGGCTTCTGGTTGGGGCTGGTAGCGGCTTTGGGCCTGGTTTACACCGCCGTCTTGCTGCTGGCCTCCATCTCCCTGCTGGGAGCCACCCTGACCCTGCCGGGCATCGCCGGTCTGATTCTGACCCTGGGGGCCGCGGTAGACGGAAACGTGCTCTCCTTCGAGCGCATCAAGGAAGAGCTCAAGATGGGCAAGAAGTTCCGCCAGGCCATTCCGGGTGGCTTCTCGCACTCCATCATCACCATCCTGGACGTCAACATGTGCCACCTGCTGGCTGCGGCTGCGCTCTACCAGTACAGCACCGGCCCGGTGCGGGGCTTCGCGGTGATGCTGGCCCTGGGGGTGGTGACCTCGGTCTTCTCCAACCTGGTTTTTAGCCGCTGGCTGCTGGAGATGATTGGCGACCGCCGCGAGGTCAGGCCCCCTTACTGGTTGTGGGGCACCCAGATTGACTTCCTGGGCATCGCCCGCTACGTGACCGTGGCTTCGCTGGGCCTGGCCGTCCTTGCCACCGGCATTGTGCTGACCAAAGGCTTCAACTTCGGCATTGACTTCACCGGCGGCACCGCCTTTACCATCCGGGTGCCCGACAGCACCCGCGCAGAGGAAATCCGCAGCTTCCTGGACAACGCCGGGATTGCCGAGGTCAAGGGGGCCGAGTCGGTCATCACCTCGCTTTCCAGCGTCAGCGGCAATGAGTTTTCGGTGCGGGTGCGGCAGGTGAGCGAAGAACAGCGCATCGAACTGGAGAAGAAGTTCCAGGAGGGGCTCAAGGCCACCGTTCTCCAGTCCGAGACGGTTGGCCCGGCCATCGGGGCCGAGCTGCGCCAGAACACCATCCTGGCGGTGCTGGTGGGGCTGGCCCTGATTTTGATTTATGTGGCCTTCCGCTTCGACTGGGTGTTTGGCGCGGCCAGTGTGATTGCGGTGGGGCACGACGTGGCGATTGTGGCCGGGATGTACAGTTTGCTGGGGTTGGAATTCTCCATTCCCACGGTGGCGGTTCTGCTGACCATTGTGGGCTTCTCCATCAACGACTCGGTCATCATCTCCGACCGCATCCGCGAAAACCTAAAACTGATGCGGGGTCACACCTACTACCAGATTGTCAACGCCTCCATCAACCAGACCCTCTCCCGCACGGTCATGACCTCCCTCTCGACCATGCTGCCCATCCTGGCCCTGCTCTTCCTGGGCGGCCCGGTGCTGCGGGACTTTTCGCTGGCCATCCTGGTGGGCTTCATCGTGGGCACCTACTCTTCCATTTACGTGGTCTCGGCCCTGGTGGTCTGGTACAAGACCCGCGAGCAGCAGCGCAAAACCGCCAGCAAAGCCCGCTCGGCCTGACCCAACCCCTGGTGTTTCGACCTTCCCTGAAACAGGGAAGGTATTTTTTTGTGGTTGTAATGGCTAGGTGGCTCCAGGTGAAAAACCGGGCTCGAGCTGGGGTTTACTCCCATTCAATGGTGGCCGGAGGCTTGCTGGTGATGTCGTAGACCACCCGGCCAATTTCGGGCACCTGGCGGGTAATTTTGCGGGCCACCTCGTCCAGAAAATCCAGCGGCAGGCGGGCCCAGTCGGCGGTCATGAAGTCAACCGTGGAAACCGCCCGCAAGCCCAGCACGTAGCCGTAGCTGCGCTCATCGCCAATCACCCCCACGCTTTGTATGGGGGTCAGGATGGCCGCCGCCTGGGAAACCTGGTCGTAGAGGTTCCAGTCGCGCAGGCTGGAGATGAAGATATCGTCGGCCCGGCGCAGGATGTCGAGCTTCTGGGGCGTCACCTCGCCCAGAATGCGAATCGAGAGGCCCGGCCCCGGAAAGGGGTGGCGCAGGCGGATGGGTTCGGGCAGGCCCAGCAGCAAGGCCAGCTCGCGCACCTCGTCCTTGAACAAGTAGCGGAAGGGCTCGAGCAGCTCGAACTTCAAATCCGGGGGCAGCCCGCCCACGTTGTGGTGGCTTTTGATGTTGGCGCTCCCCTCGCCGCTGCCCGCCGACTCGATGACATCGGGGTAGAGCGTTCCCTGGGCCAGCCACCTGTAGCCCTGGGCCGACAACTGCCGGGCCTCGCGTTCGAAAACCCGGATAAACTCCCGGCCCACAATCTTGCGCTTTTGCTCGGGGTCGGACACCCCCCGCAAGGCCGACAAAAACTGCTCGGAAGCATCCACCACCCGCAGGGCCTGGCCCAGCGGACGCAGGGCTTGCTCGACCTCGAGGCGCTCGCCCAAGCGCAACAGGCCGTGATCCACAAAGACCGCCGTGAGCCGCTCGCCAATGGCCCGGGCCAAAAGCAGGGCCAGCGTGGAGGAGTCCACCCCGCCCGAAACCGCCAGCATCACTTTGTCGTCGCCCACCCGGGCGCGAATGTCGGCAATCAGGTTTTCAAGGGTATGCTCTGCCGTCCAGTTGCGTTCCACCCCGGCAATCTCCAAGAAATTCTCCAGCACCTGCATCCCCTTGGGGCTGTGAACCACCTCGGGGTGAAACTGCACCCCAAAGGTGCGTCCGTCCGGTGCGGCAATACCGGCCACCGGGTTCTCGTCGGTTCGGGCAATCACGCTCCAGCCCGGGGGCAGCTCGGTTACAGCGTCGGAGTGGGACATCCACATCTGCAACTCGCCCTCCAGCCCGGCAAAAAGGGGGCCGCTGTGAAAGATCAGGCGGGCCTTGCCATACTCCCGCCGTCCGGCCCGCTCAACCCTGCCGCCGTAGTGCTGGCTCAGGTACTGCATGCCGTAGCAGATGCCCAGGATGGGCCAGCCCTGCTCGAGCACCCCCGGCGCAGGCCGGGGGCTGGCCGGGTCGAACACCGAGGCCGGCCCGCCCGAAAGAATCAGGGCCTGGGGGTTCTCGGCCCGGATGCGCTCCAGACTGGCCGTGCCCGGCAGTATGACCGAGTACGCCCGCAACTCCCGGATGCGACGGGCAATCAGGCGGGTGTACTGGGAACCAAAGTCGAGAATAACCACACTCATGCCAGAAGCATAAGGCCAGGGAAACGTGAGCGTCGAGGGCTATAGGCTGAAAGCCAGAGAGCTCCCCTCTGTTTGGCGAACCCACCGACCTTCAATTTCGAGGGCGCCGTCCCGGATAACCAGAGCACGCTCTCCCGCTCGAGCTACGGTTTGCTAAGGGTTGCTGGCCAGGGGTTCCGCAGTTGAAGCAGCGTTCACGCTCTTGATTTGGTGGACAGGCGTTCCCGTACCCAATCGAGGAGCATCGCCTACCACCCACAAATGGCAGCCAGATTCCGCCTCAATAGCAAAGGTTTCGGCCAGGATGCGAGAGGTCACTTATCCGTCCATCTTGTGAAAGAAGAGAGTGGCGGTCATCCGGTGAACTGGCCCCGGTTCTTGAGGGCTTGGCCCATCCCATCGGGGGCCGTTGCTTGGGCCTGCGTTTTGCGGGGCATTGTGGCTTTTATCGAGGACGGCCCCTCAAGTTGTCTGGGTTCAGCCCGCTAAGGCGTAGCGCACGAAGCGGCTTTGCACCTGGCCCGGCCATTCTGCTTCGGTTCCGGCCAGCCGCAAGAAGGGCCTGGGGTGAATGCGACCCAGCAAAGCTGCGCCAACCCCGCGGCCTAGCCGATTGGGCACGACCCCTGCCAGAAGCCCGGCTTCCCTGGAAACCAGGATAGCGCCCACCGCCTCCCCATACAGATAGCCCACAAACGCCTGGTTGTGAGGGTTCTGAAGCAGCTTTCCTACGGAATGGGAGAAAGGAAACCGCCACTCGGGGGCGTGGTAGGCTTCGGTAAGAATGCGGGCGATGCTCCAGGCTTCCGACCAGGGCACCTGCTCCGTCCAGTAGGCGCGGGGGCTGGGTTCGGGCAGGCAGAGCTCGAAAACGGCGGAAGGCTGGTAGCCATGCTCCAGCAAAGCGCTGGCGTCGTGGGCTTCGGGCAGGGTGAAGGCCGGCGGCGCCCCGATGGCCTGGAAACGCGCTTCGATACCCCTTTGGGCAGCCTCGGCATAGCCAAAGGCGGTGTTCGCCAGCAGCAGGGGGAAGCTGGGCTGGAGCAGGTAGGGAACGCCCCCTATCTCGCCGGAATGGGGCCCAGACGCCAGGGGACGGAATAGCTCGTAAAGGTTGATGCTTGCCACCGGGGGTAATCAGTCCAGCAGCGCTTCGACAAACTCGCCCGCATCGAATGGCTGCAGGTCGTCGGCTTTTTCGCCCACGCCGATAAACTTGATGGGCACACCCAGTTCCCGCACAATGGGCACCAGGACGCCCCCCTTGGCGGTGCCGTCGAGCTTGGTCACGATGACCCCGGTCAGACCGGCGGTCTCGTTGAATTTTTTGGCCTGCTCGAGGCCGTTCTGCCCTGTGACAGCATCCAGCACCAGCCAGACCTCGGCGGGCTCGCCGGGGTCGGCCTTGGCAATGGAGCGCTTGACCTTGGCCAGCTCCTCCATCAGGTTGTGCTTGGTGTGCAGGCGGCCTGCGGTATCAACCAGCAGCAGGTCAAGGCCCCGGGCCTTGCGGGCCGAAGCCGCGTCAAAAGCCAGGGCCGCAGGGTCTGAGCCTTCGGGGCCCTGAATGACTGGAATGCCCAGCCGCTCACCCCACAGGCCCAGCTGGGCCCCACCCGCCGCTCGGAAAGTATCGCCCGCACAGAACATCACGCTTTTGCCCTTGCTTCGGTAGTACTGCCCCAGTTTGGCGATGGTGGTGGTCTTGCCCACCCCGTTCACGCCCACCATCAAAATGACCTTCCCCTGGGGTTCCACAGTGGATTTTTTGGCGCTGGGGTTGAAGCCGGCCTTGCGGATTTTGGCCCGGAAGCGGTCGGGCTCGAGCTGCACCGTGAGGGCTTGCTTGAGGGCCTCCCGCAGGTCTTTTTTGCCCGACTGGCGGACTTCCTCCAAGACCTCCTGCGTAGCCTCAACCCCCACATCGGCTGAAATAAGGGCGAACTCGAGTTCCTCCAGCACCTCCTCGGGGCTTTGGCTCCAGGGAATGGCTTTGGTAAGGTTGTCACGGGTTTTGCTGAGGCCTTCCTTGAGGCGCTGAAACCAGCTCATAGAAAACAGTTTACCTTCGCACCCAGCCACCCGGTGCACAGCATTGGCCCTTCTCGAAGTGGGTACCAGCGGGCGATACCCCTCTGGGGGCCAATCCATTGAGCAGCACATGGGGCAGGGTCGTTGCAACAGGGCATGGCCGGATGACGCCGATTCGAACCCCGCATCGTGGGAGCACAGGCTGCTCCCTGAGCCAGCACCCCCGCAAACACCCCCGCTCTGCTATCATGTCGGGGTTGTATGGTTGTGCCACCTACCCCCGAGAACCTCGAGCGTGCCGCGCAGATAATCCGCCAGGGCGGCCTGGTGGCCTTTCCGACCGAGACCGTGTATGGCCTGGGGGCCAATGCCCTCGACGCTTCGGCGGTGGCCAAAATCTTTGAGGCCAAACAGCGGCCCAGCTTCGATCCGCTCATTGTCCATGTATCAGACCGGGCCATGCTGGCCGAGGTGGCGCGGGAGGTTCCGGCAATGGCCGAAAAGCTGATGGAGCGCTTCTGGCCCGGCCCCCTCACGCTGGTTTTGCCCAGGTCGGAGCGGGTGCCGGGCCTTGTGACCTCGGGGCTGCCCACGGTGGCGGTGCGGATGCCTGCGCACCCGGTGGCCCTGGAGCTGATCCGGCGGGCGGGGGTGCCGGTGGCCGCGCCGAGCGCCAACCCGTTTGGCTACCTGAGCCCAACCCGCGCCGAGCACGTCGAGCGAATGCTGGGGGAGCGGGTTGACCTGATCCTGGATGGGGGAAGAACCGCCTTGGGGGTCGAATCCACCATTGTTCTCATCGCCGAAAGGCCGGTGTTGCTGCGCTATGGTGCGGTGACCGTGGAGGAGCTGGAAAGCATCCTGGGTTCCGTGGAGTTGCAGGTTCGCAGCCTCGATAAACCGCTGGTACCGGGCCAGCTACCGCAGCACTACGCCCCCCACACCCCAATATGCATTGCGCCCCCCGAAACCATCCCGCTCGAGGTTCGCAAAAAGGCCGGCTACCTGGCCTTCCAGCACGTGCCCAAGGGGTTCAAGGTGGTCAAGGTTCTGTCTCCAACCGGCAGCCTGGTAGAAGCCGCCGCTCATTTGTTTGAAGCCCTGCACCAGCTAGACCGGCTCGGCCTGGAGGCCATCTACGCCGAGCCGGTGCCCGAGGAGGGGCTGGGCCGGGCCATTATGGACCGCTTAAGACGGGCCTCTAGCACAGCGGCCCCCTCCTGACCCGCTTTCCACTGCCCTGAAAGCGGCGGTGATGGCTGCCCAAGGGTCGGCCAATCAATACAAGTGCGCTTTTGAACCCTTCAGCAGCGTTCTCTGTGCCCCCGGCCTCGCTGCCTTGCGTAAGGGCGCAGGGCACCCCAAAGCGGAGGTGAAGGGGGAGCAGACCGATCGCCCAAAAACCCTGTTCGGAAGGGAAATACACGACTGCCCGTTCAAAAGTGAGCCTTCGCACGCAGCAGAGGTTATATATTGACGAGTAGTTGGTTGTATCCGACGGGCATTTGGGAGGTTGAGTTGGCGGCGCAACCCTCGTCAAACGACATTCTTTCCGTATTACGCCTGTTGATCCGGGGCAAATTGCCGGTAGAGCGGGTTGCAGGGAAGCGTTGGGGCTGGCTCGAGGACGCTCTGGCCTGGGCCGGGTTTTCCGGTCTGGTGATTGTGGAGCTGCCTGGGGGTGAGCTGGCCCGGCTGCTGTACCACCAGGGGGCGCTGGTTTACCTGGCCTGGAAGGAGCATTCTCCTGGCGAGGGGGCTGCCAAAATTCAGCAGACCGCCCTCCAAGCCACGTTTTCGGTCTATCCCTTCGACGAGGCCCGGCAGACCCTGGCTCTGGCGGCAGTAGATGGGGTCATTGTGCGGTCGGGACAGCCCCTCGAGGCGCCCCCTGCCCGTTTGTGGAGGGAATTTCAGCGCCGGCATTTCTCCGGGGTTCTGGCCCTGGAAGACCGGGCCATCCTGCACATCACGCTGTTTCAGGACGGCATTGTTCGCCTGGGAGCCGAGCCGCCCGTAGGCTTTGAACCCAGCCGCCAGATTTTGATTGCCTGGACCCAGCGCGTCCCCGAAAGGCTCAACCTGAACCTCCAACCGCTCAAACCCTGGCCCTCCAGTAGCCTGGCATCTCCCAACCCCCACCACGAGGCGATCTGGAATCTGGTTCATCAAGCCCTCGAGGCCCACCTGGGCTTTCAGGCTGGGCTGGTCGAAATGCGCCTGAGACGTGAGTTATACCATCTGGAGGCCCAAGAGCTGATTGAGAACCTGGTCGCCTGGCTGGCCCAACACAAGCACCCTGGCCTGGCCCGAGAACTGCATCAACAGCTCTACCGTGTGCAGTACCGGGCCTTTTACGAGCATTTTGACTGAACCGGCCCAAGCGCCTTCAACCCCGATGGCGCTCCAACTGCACCAGCCGCATGACGGCCAGCTGGGTAAAGGCTTCCCATTCTTCCGGTACGGCCTCGATGGGCTCCAGCAAAAACCGCCGCTCGAAGATGGAGCGCTGCTTGCGGATGCGGTAGCGGTTCTGGCCGTAGGAGTCGGCCACCAGGTAGGTGGGGTTGAGGAAGTAGAGCAGGGCCCCAGCCACCACCCACCCAATCAGGGGGATGTCGTCTATAAGCCCCGCTATGCCTTCGAATACCTTGATCCAGGGGTTTTCTTCCTGCACGTGGTAAATCACGTTGCCCTCTGCATCCTTGACGAAATAGCGGGTGCGCCAAAGCGAGTTCCAGCCGTCGTTTTCAAAGCTGCCCAGAAGCTGCCCGCTGGCGTCTCGGATTATGTGCTTGGCTCCAAAGCCCATCACCCGGTCGGCCTCGAGGGTGTAGAGCAGTTGCCTTTTGCTTTTGTCAGCAAAGACCGAGGTGGCCTCCCGCAGGGTAAAGATTTTCTGCTTGAAGGTTAGCAGATTGCGCCCCTGGGCGTCCTCCAGGTGCAGCTCGGGGGAAAGCACAAACAGCGGCCATCGAACCTGCCAGGGATACGAGCTCATGTTCACCAGCCTAGCAGCCGCCCCCAACCAGGGCGAACAGCTTTGACCCAATCAGTTGAGGGTGCGCGGGCTTGTGTCGGGAAGCCTCAGCGCAAAGGCCGGTATTTCGACGCGGAACAGTTGGCCCAGGGTGTTCTGGAAGGTGTAGTAGCCCTGCATGGAACCCGGTGGGTGCGCAATGGGACAAAAGCTGTTGTACTCGTAGCTTTGCCCGGGCTCCAGGATGGGTTTTTCACCCACCACCCCCTCGCCCTGCACGTGCCCTACCTCGCCGTTGCCGTCGTAGATGAACCATTCGCGGCTCAAAAGCTGAACGGTTTCAGTGCCCCGGTTTTCCAGGGTGATGAAGTAGACAAACACGTGCTGCCCCGGCCTCGAGTGCGGTTCGGCATACACCACCCGAACAGCCACGTGAATATCGTTGCGGATAGGCAAATCCCGTGCCATGACTCCAGTTTAGACCGCTCGCACAAATCGCGCCCTTCACAGACGTGGCCACCTGGAACAGCGGACACTTCCACGAAAAGCACCATGGGAGGGCTGTCCCCAAAGGTGCTACGACCACCCTACAAGGGGTCGTCCTGGAAAAGGATGGTCTTGAGATAAAGCGACTCCGGCACGTGCAGACTCCAGGGGTGGTCGGGGGGGTTGTATTGAATGGCATGCACCCGCAAGCGGCGGCCCTCGTCGGCGGCGGCCCGGCGGGTGACCTCGAGCAGCTCGTCCACCCCCAGGTAGTAGGCGCAGCTCGAGAGCCAGAGCCACCCGTCCACGTCCAGCAGCCGCAGCGCAGGCCGCAGCAAATCCACCAGCAGCCGCTTTACCCTGGGTAGTTCGTCCGGCTTCTTGACCAGGGTCGGAGGGTCCAGCAGCACGTGCTGGAAGGGGGGGGTCTTGCTGCGGGCCAGGCTATCCAGCACTTCTAGCGCGTCTCCCTGGCGGATGTCCACCGGCAGGCCCAGCCTGAAGGCGGTTCGGTCGAGCACCCCCAGGGCCTCGAGGTCTTTGTCCACCGCCAGGGCATAGGCTCCCTTGCGGGCCGCCCGCAGCGCAAAGGCCCCCACGTAGCTGTACACGTCCAGCACGCGCTGACCTGGCTGCACCATCTGCTCCAGCCGCCTGCGGTTTTCGCGCTGGTCCAGGTAGTAGCCGGTTTTTTGCGCCAGGGCGATGGGAATCTGGAAAACCAGCCCATCCTCGTCTACATTCAGCACTGCTGGCACTTCTCCATAGAGGACCCCAACCCGCTCAGGCAGCCCCTCCTGCCGACGGCTGTCCGTGTCGGAGCGCTCGTAAAGGCCCACTGGCGCTGCTGCCTCGATCAGTGCGGGCAACCAGGTCTCGCGCAGCGCCTCCATGGCCCGGTTGCGTACCTGCACCACCAGTATCTCGCCAAAGCGGTCCACCACCAGCCCCGGCAAGCCATCGGCTTCGGCATGAACCAGGCGGTGAAAATTGCCCAGCCTGGCGCGTTTGGCCCTGGCCCGCGCAAACCGATGGAGAAAGAATTTCGCATCCAGGGGCCCCTCCTCAAAACGGTAGACCCGCAGGGCCACGCGGCTCCTGGGGTCGTAATAGCCCACACCCAGAAAGTCGTTCTGGTGGGACAGTACCCGCACCACCCCCGGCCTGTCGGGCGCCGACTCGAGTTCGTCGGCAAACAGTCCGGGATAAAAGTTGCGCACCTTTTTGTCTTTGCCCACCTTGGCGATGACGCAGTCCACCCCCTGAGCATATCGCGCTCTTCACAGACGTGGCCGCCCACGAAAACGCGGATGCGTCTGGGCCGAGACGCATGTTTTCGAGTTTCCAGGCGGCCACTGTTCTGTTCAGAACCAGGCTTTCTCGAATTCGAATCGTAATAGGTGAAGAGCGCTCTTAAGAAAAATCCTTTTTTGGGCTCGAGCCGGGCTTTTGCTCAGGGCGTGTTCAGCTTCGATGGTGGGTTGCGATGGCAGCGCAAGGGTCGTCGAGTCAGGCCATGCCCCGGTCCTTGCGGGCCGGTGTAAGCCAACGGAGCATTGGGCAAGGCCAAAGGCGGGCGAGTGTTGGAATGGGCCTACCGTCCTGGTTGCGCTTTGAGTAATGCTGCCAACGGAATTTTTACATCGGATGGCCTTACGGGCAACGGCGGCCACAATGGGGCCTGGCCGGGTGAAGCGACGCGGCATCCGCCCAGGTCGGCCCGTGGCCACGGGCTGAATCGGCCATGAGGTGCGATAATGAGCGCATGGCAAGGCTTTACCACATCGGCTTTGGGCCCGAAGACCTGGGCGAAACCCCACCCACCCTGGCCATTCTGAGCGGCGACCCCAACCGCGCCACCCAGATTGCACAGACCCGGCTGAGCCAGACCCGGATTCTTTCAGAAAACCGGGGTCTGAACAGCTATCTGGGCTTCCTGCCCAACGGTCGCCCCGTCCTTTCCGCCACCAGCGGCATGGGAGCGCCAAGCCTGAGCATTGTGGTCAACGAGCTGATACAGGTGGGCATCAAGACCATCATCCGGGTCGGCACCAGCGGTTCCATTCAGGAAGATGTGCTCCCCGGCAGCGTGGTGATCTCCAAGGCGGCCCTGTGCCGCCAGGGGGCCGCAAACGACATTGCGCCGCTCGAGTATCCCGCCAGCGCCGACCCTTTCCTGACGGTTGCCCTGGTCGAAGCCGCAGAGCGGCTGGGGGTGGAGTATGCGCTTGGTATCACCGCTTCGGTCGACACCTTCTACGAAGGCCAGGAGCGCACCGGTTCGGCCAACCCGCACCTGCTGCGCACCCTGCAAGGCATCACCGAAGAGTACCGCCACCTCCGGGTGCTCAACTACGAGATGGAAGCCGGAACCCTGTTCAAGATGGGCAACGTCTACGGGTTTGCGGCGGCCTGCATCTGCGGCATCATCGCCCAGCGCACCCGGGCCGAGCAGGTGGTTCTGGAAGCCAAGGACCAGGCCGTGCAAAGGGCCATTGACGTAGCTTTGGCGGTCGCCGAGCGCTTCGCCTGAGGGGGAGCCGTGCCGGGTTGAGGGTGCAGAAACCAGGCTTGGAAGACGCGGCGCTTCAAATTGAAGTACGGGCCACAAAATAGACCTTTTCATGTAACGCTTCTAGCTCCGGGATTGGTTCTCATTTTGCTACCCCCATAGGTTCAAGAAAATGACCTGCTTATGCCGTTTTCACCCCACGGCCTGGATGAGAACTTTAACGTAACGGGTTAAAGCGCCCTTGACTTTTGTTACATGACTGCGTTACTTATAGCACCTGATGCCGCTTCGCCGTCACCCCGTGCGATACACCCTGTGGTTGGCCCGAACCGGCGCAGCCCCGCGCACCTTCTCCCTGCCGGTGTGGATTCCGGTGCTGGTTGTGCTGGTGCTGCTGGCCTGGAGCGGTCTGAATGTCTGGCTCTGGCAGCGCACGGCGGAGATGCGCAGTTTGCAAATTCAGCTGGTCAGTTTGTCGGATCAGGCCCGCAAGCTCAACAACCAGCTCGCCGCCGAGCGTACCCGCAACAACGCCCTGAGCCAGGATGCCCAGAGCATTTTGAAGCAGTTGCAGGTGCTGGAAAAAGAGATCAATACCCTGCGTGAGCGGGCCGGAATGCCCAAAATCAGGCTGGTGCCCACCCGCAACGAAGGCGGGGGGCGCGGCGGTGCTTCGGCGCCAGCCGAGCTCGAGGAGGTGCTCAGGTACGCCAGCCAGCAAACGGCGGCCTTCAGCAACAAACTCAGCGAGGTCTCCCCTGCCCTGACCGAAACCCTGAAGCGCGAGGCCGCCACGCCCTACGGCTACCCCCTTCGGGGGCAAACCCGCATCACCTCGTACTTCGGCTACCGTCGCAACCCTTTTGGCTGGGGTTTTGAGTTCCACAACGGCATTGATTTCCCTGCCGCCTATGGCACCGCCGTGCGGGTCACCGGGGCCGGCGAGGTGGTTGAGGCCGGGTGGAAAGGGCCGTTCGGCCTGGCCGTGGTGGTGGATCACGGCTACGGCTACCGCACCCTGTACGGCCACCTATCCTCGGTTTCGGTAAGGGTCGGAGAGCGCCTCGAGCGCGGCGACCTGGTGGGGCTGGTGGGCTCTACGGGTCGTTCAACCGGCCCCCACCTGCATTACACGGTTTTTCGCAATGGAGACGAAGTAAATCCCGCCGGGTATCTGGACTAGCCAGCGCATCAGTAAGCCTTTTCGAGCCCTCACCGGCCTGGTCGTCCCCCATCGGCAGACAAAACACAGCGTTCCACCGGGTATGATGGGCTGGTTTATCGAGGCTAGGTTGAAGGCAACCGTTTTGCAGACCAAACCAGGGGTGTAAACTATGGCGGTGCTAGGCGGAGGACGAAAACCCAACCCGGCTGCGCTCACCTATGTGAGCGAGGGCAGCGAGATTGAAGGCAACCTGAAAGCAGCGGGCAGCGCCCGCATTGACGGCAAGGTCAAGGGTTCGATCATCGTTGAGGGTGACCTCGAGGTCGGGAACAACGCCCACATTGAAGGCGAGCAGGTCAAGGCCAACAACATCATTGTGCACGGGCAGATTAACGCCCAGGTGATTGCCAGTGGCAAGTTGCACATCACCAAGAGTGCGCGGGTAGAAGGGGATGTGCGGGCCATGTCGCTCGATGTGGAAGCAGGCGCGGTATTTGTGGGCCGCAGCCAGACCGGGGAACCCAGGGCCCTGCCCCAGAGCACGAAGGCCGGCCAAAGCTAGAGCGCTCTTCACATATCATGAGCCATTCGAGTTCAAGAAAGCCTGGTTCTGAACAGAACAGTGGCGGCCTGGAAACTCGAAAACGTGCGTCTCGGCCCAGACCCAACGCAGACAAGCCTGCCTCACCTCGGTGAGGCACGTCTCGTTGTCCCTTCTCGTTTTTGTGGGCGGCCAGGTCTGTGAAGAGCGCGATCAAAGCTCGAGAACCCGGTGGGCTTTTTGGTTCTGCCGACAGCCACCGACCATAGGTTGAGCCCCGTTCGGTCAGGCATCACCTGGCCCTGCCCATTTCCGCAGTAGGCTGATAGGGCCATGGCGAAAGAGCCCCACCCGCTTGCCTCGAGGGTTACCCTCACGGTACCGCTGTGGGTGGTGGCCATCCTGCCGGTGTTGTTGATTGCGGCGGTGATTTTCTGGTGGGAACGCAGCTCGAACGAACGCAGCCGGCTGGCCGAGCTACAAACCCTGGCCCGCAAGCTGAGCCTCGAGCTCGAGGCCGAAAAAAGCCGAAGCGATGCCTACAGCATCGAGGCGGTGCAGCTCCAGCAAAGCCTGAAGGTGCTCGAGGCCGAAATCAACCGGCTGCGGGTCAAGGCCGGTCTCCCCCGCATTCGCCTGGTGCCCGAACCCGTTCAACCCAACCAGGCGCCCCCCAAACCCGAGAACACGCCCCGAGGCGCCGGTGAGCCCATTGAGCTCGGTGAGTTGCTCCTCAGCCTGCGTTCGCAGGTCGAGGGTTTTGCAGCGGAACTCGAGGCCACCGCCCGGGCCCTCAACAACCCCCTCCCACCCGACCCGCGCCCGGGGCGCATCCTTCGCCGTTCGCCCTCGGCCCCAGTCCCCGCCTCCGGGCCCCACACCCCCGACCCGGCGCAGTACATACCCACCGGCCTGCCCTTGCTGGCCGAAACCCGCCTCACCTCCACCTTCGGCTACCGCTCCAACCCCTTTGGCGGGGGAACTTTTGAATTTCACAACGGCGCAGACTTTGCCGCCCCCGAAGGCACACCGGTGTACGCCACCGCCACCGGCACGGTGAGCGAGATGGGCTGGAACCCCATCTTTGGCCTGATGATCCTGATTGACCACGGCAACGGTCTGCACACCCTGTACGGCCATCTTTCGTCCTCTTATGCTGAAAAAGGCCAGCAGGTCGAGCAAGGCCGCTTGATTGGCGCGGTGGGCTCAACCGGGCGCTCTACCGGGCCGCATCTGCACTACACGGTGTATCGCTACGGGGTGGCGGTTGACCCCTTGCCGTATGTGGGGAATTTTTATCGGTAGATTCAAACAACCCGTTTTGCAGTGTTGACCTTTGCAACAAACTTTGAACCCCGTTCAAGCAAGGGGGGTTTCGTTCGATTCTCATTCTGCGGTATAAGATAGGGCGTTATGGCCTTAGAGCGGCTTTTCCGCCGTCGCCGGGCCCAGGGCGAGGCGAGGGATATTCCCGAGCTGTGGGTCAAGTGCCCCAAGTGCGACGCGCAAATTTACAAGAAGGACCTCGAGACCAACCTGCATGTCTGCCCGAAATGCGGGCATCACCTGCGGTTGCCTGCCAGCAAGCGCATCGAGATGCTGGCCGACGCGAACACCTTTGAGCAGATGACCGGCCTCAAACCCGCCGACCCTTTGGGCTTTGTGGACACCGAGCCTTACCCCAAGCGCCTCGAGCGCTATCAAAAAGAAGCCGGGCGGCCCGACGCCATTGTGGGCGGGCGCTGCACCATTGGCGGCGTACCCAGCGTTCTGCTGGTCATGGACTATGCATTCGCCGGAGGCTCGATGGGCAGCGTGGTCGGCGAGGAAATCACGCGTGGCATCGAGCGGGCCGCAGAGGAAAACCGTGCGGTGGTGATTGTCTCGGTTTCGGGCGGGGCCCGTATGCAGGAAGCCGCCCTCTCGCTGATGCAGATGGCCAAGACCACCCTGGCGCTGGATCGGTTGTGGGCTCGTAGGCTGCCCTACGTTTCCATCCTCACCGACCCCACCACCGGCGGGGTCACGGCCAGTTTTGCAGCTCTAGCCGATGTGATTCTGGCCGAACCCGGCGCGCTCATTGGTTTTGCCGGGCCCCGGGTGATCAAGCAGACCATCCGCCAAGATTTACCCGAAGGCTTCCAGCGTTCGGAGTTTCTTCTGAAGCACGGCATGGTGGATCAGGTGGTTGACCGTCGCCAGCTCAAGGAGACGGTGGCCCAGGTGCTCAAGCTACTGCACCCCAGGACGGTGAACCATGCTGGATAGTCGGGGAACTGGGGCCGGGGAACGCCCCGAAGGAGGCGTTCATGCCGCTTGAGTTCGAAAAGCCCATTGAAGAGCTCGAGGCCAAAATCGCCGAACTCGAGGGGTTTGCCGCCAGCAGCGGGGTTGATCTTTCGGGGGAGTTGCAGGTTTTGCGCGAACGCCTCGCTCAACTCAAGTCGGAAACCTTCGACAACCTGTCCCGCTGGGAAAGGGTTCAGCTGGCCCGGGCCCCTGGCCGCCCGACCACCCTCGACGTCATCGGCGGCATCATGACCGATTTCGTGGAACTCTCGGGTGATCGCACCTTTGGCGAGGACGCCGCCGTGGTGGGAGGCCTGGCCCGTCTGGAGGGCACCTCGGTGGTGGTGGTCGGCCACCAGAAAGGCCGCGACACCAAGGAAAACATCAAGCGCAACTTTGCCATGCCCCATCCGGAGGGCTACCGCAAGGCCATGCGCCTGATGGACCTGGCCGACCGCTTTAGCCGCCCTTTTGTTGCCTTCATTGACACCCCGGGAGCCTATCCCGGCATCTCGGCTGAAGAGCGCGGGCAGGCCTGGGTGATTGCCCAGAGCATCCAGCGCATGGCCCGCCTGCGGGTGCCGGCCATTGCGGTCATCCTGGGCGAGGGCGGCTCCGGAGGGGCCCTGGCCATCGGGGTGGGCAACCGGGTGCTCATTTTGGAAAACGCCTGGTACTCGGTCATCTCGCCCGAATCCTGCGCCGCCATCCTGTGGCGAGATGCCAAAGAAGCCGCCAAGGCTGCCGAGGCCCTCAAGCTTTCGGCCCCCGACCTTCTGAGCCTGGGCATTGTGGACAAAATCATTCCCGAGCCCGGCGGCGGTGCCCACCGCAACCCCTCCGCCACCCTGGCCAACATCAAGCAGGCCCTGCTGGCCTCGCTGGCCGAGCTTTCACACCTGGGCCCCGAAGAACTGTTTGAAGATCGCTACCGGCGCTTCAGGGGGCTGGGGCACTACCAGAGTTGAGCGGGTGGGTTCCCCCTTCAATCTTCTGCCACTGCCGCCCAACGCGAAAATTTACGGGCCAACCCGAATAATTCGCGCTACCGAGGGAACCCCGGCCTGGTTGAAGATGAACACCATGTAGTAGTTGGGGGGGGCCAGGTTGGCGTTGGCGGGTGCTGCGACCGTTAGGCTGGTGGCATCTCTGGACTGTATGGACAGGGTCATGAACCGCTGGGTGTAGTTGAAGGCATGGGTCGAGGCCCCCAGCGCCAGCAGGGTCACCGACTGAATGCTGCCAGCATCCGGCGTACCGATCACAAAACTCTCCCCATACCGGACGCTGCTCGGAATGCTCTGGATGCTGGGCCGAGCGGCCAGGGCGCCATTGCCGTCGAAGAGATAGGGCGGGTAGTAGATTTCGTAGTTGAGCTGGTTGACCCCGGCCAGGGCCCCATTGCTCCCCGGCTGGCAGTCTGCGCCACACCCACCACTGCCCGCGGTCCACACGGTCGCGTCGGGCAGCAGCAGAGCCACCGAATGGTAGTTTCGGGGTCGCTGGGCGGAGGCCGCCAGAGTCCAGGTGTTGGTTCTCGGGTTCCAAATTTCCCCTGCGTACACCGAAGAGGGCAGATCCCACAAACTGCCGTTGTTGCCTCCGTTTACAAAGACCCGACCGTCGGCCAGCAGGGTGGCGTCGGGGTGGGTGCGTGCGTACGTCATGGATGGCCCGGCCACAGAACTCACGCCGCTGGTCAGGTCAATCAGGGTTGTGCTCGCGACTGCCCTGGTGCCCCCACCGATGGTGATGATCCGACCCGGCTCATACATCACCGACGAACCGTACCAGCGGTTGGGCCCCTGGCGCACCCAGGATTGGCTTCCCCACGAGCCGCTGCCCGCAGGATTGAGGTAGGACATGGTGGGGTTCCAGCCTGCGTGAAATACCAGTCCATTGGGGGCCACGTGCATCCAGGGGAAGTAATGCTCGAAATCGCGCCCCGAGGTGGTCGCCCCACTGAGCTGCCGAAGCGTGCCGTTGGTCTGCCAGACCTCGTGTACGGTGTTGTTGGCCCCGGTCTCGGTCTGGCCTCCCGTAATCAGCAGTTCACCATTGGGCAGTGGTGTCACGCTAGGATACCAGCGTCCAGCCCGCATATTGGGGCCCCTTGTCCAGGTCTTGGTTGCAGGATTGAAGATGTTGGTGTGCAAACTGCCATTGGGGGTGCCGAGGTTGCCCCCGGCCACCAGCAACCGTCCGTCCTGCATGACCGCCCAACCCGCGCAGAAGAGGTCGGTGGTGGCGTTGTTGACCTCCTCGAAGGTATTGGTCACGGGGTCCCACAGGGTCACGATGGAGCTCTGGTGGAAGGTTGCGTTGGGGTCCTGAATATCGCGGTAGACCCCGATGCGGTCGTAACTATACCAGGCAATCACCTTGCCATCGGGCAAAAGGGCCGCATGGGTGGCCACCAGCGGGAAGTCCCGCACAGGGCCAAAAACCCCTCGAGTCTGAGCCGCTGCTCCCCCCTGGATAGGCCCGCTGGCTGCGGGGGTTGTCACGGTGGTTGTAGCAAAGGCCAGGGTTCGATCCGGAGCGGTGCCGCTCACCCGGTAGGTGTAAAGGGTGTTGGGGGACAGACCGTTGTCCACGAAGCTCGAGGCCGTCGGGGTGCCGACCTGTACAAAAGTACCGGTGCTGCCGGTGCGGCGCTCAACCACGTAACCGCTGGCGCCATTCACGGCGGACCAGTCGAGGTAAACGCTGCTCTCGGAGACACCAACCGCAATCAGGTCGGTCGGGGGCAGCAACGACTGGGCCGTTGCATTGGTGTACAGATAGCGCTGCGGGATGATTTCTCTGGGCTGGCTTGGGCTGCTCCAGAAAAGTTGCGCCACTGCACTGCCGGTATTTTCGTAATATTCCATGCGCAGGTCGTAGCGCTGCCCCGCGACCAGGGCAATGGTGCCGCTGCGGTTGGTGGCCGACTGATTCCGCCAGCTATCGATGATGAGGCGGTTGTTGACCCATAGCCGCACCCCATCGTCGGTGCGAGCGGTAAAGGTATAGGTCTCGCTAAAGCGGGCCTCTACCTGGCCCGTCCAGCGCACGCTGAACGTGTCGGGTGCAATTTGGGACATGGGCCTGCCGGTACCCCAGTTGAAGTTGATTTGGGGGTCTATACGCGCGACCCGGGTTCCGGTGAAGTTGCTGTTGTCGAAGTATTCTCCGGAAAGACCCTGTTGTGCCGGGCTGCTTCCGCCACCGCCCTCCGCGCACACCAGTCGGGCATCGGCCCAGTCGGCATGGTCGTAGTAGTTGTTGTCCCCCCCATCGGTGATGACCAGCTGGAGTTCCTGGCGTCCGCTTACATCCACATCTACCGTCTGGGTGGGGCTACTGCCGCGCATGATCCCCGAGTCGAAAAGCAAGATGCCATCGGCCAGCACCCGAAAGACCACACTGCCCCACTGGGTTTGGTGATCTACCTCGTCATCCAGGCCCACCGCTGCGCGGAAGCGGGAGCAATTGCCTCCCAGGTTGTACAGGATTTCCGAAGAAGCATGGGCTCCCAGACCCTTGGGATAAACCACCCCATTAAGCGTGATGGGCCGCCCATCCCCCTGTGCGGTCTCGCCATTGCTCTGGTCTCGCTCAACCGGGCCCCAACCGTTGGTCGCCGAAAGCCAGGTCAGGTCGCTCAGATAAACGTTGCCGCTGGGCACCGCCTGCGTGATGACCTTGTCTTCGCCTGAGTCCGTCCAGGGCGCAGGACCCGCTGCGTAGGGCCCTGGAGCGGTGTTTTTTGGGCTTGAACATGCAGCCAAAGCCACTGCCCCCAGCGTCAAAAGTAAGGGTTTATTCCAACTCCAAAATGCCATAACATACCCCCTTTACCGCCAACCTAAGTACAGTCCTAGACTTAATGGAACTTTTGGCAGGACGTAATACCTTTCTAATGATATTAGCCAGATTTGGGCCATTTTCGCCGTTACCCATTTCGTTAATCCCCATCAACATGCAAGAAACGTAGTCCCAGCCTACTGAATATGGGCGACCTCGAGCCTGGCGTTTGATATGGATAACGCTGTACAGTATATTTACGTCGTGAGCAATCAAACCCTTACCCGCCAGGCACGCATCAAGCAGCGCAGCGCCGAACGCCGCGAACGCTCTCGCCAGGAGACCCGCCAGGCCATTCTGGAGGCGGCCACACGGATGTTTGAGCGCGAAGGGTACGAGGGGTTCAGTTTGCGCCAGGTCGCCGAGAACATCGGCTACACCCCCACCACCATCTACCTCTACTTCAAAGACAAAGACGACCTCCTGTTCGCCGTCTGCTCCCAGGGGTTCGCCGAGTTTACCCAAGCCCTGCAAACGGCTTATGCGGCTCACTCCGACCCTTTGGAACGGCTGCGGGCGTTGGGCTGGGCTTACCTCGAGTTTGGCCTCTCCCATCCCCTGCACTACCAGATGATGTTCATGCAGAGGGCCGAGTGGGCCACCAGAGTTTTTGATGCCAGGGGGCAAACCGAAGGCTCGAGTTCCTATCTGATCCTGATGAACGCGGTGGTCGAGGCCATGAAGGCGGGCCGGATTCGCCTGGGCGACCCCACCGAGACCACCAACCTGATCTGGTCGGGCATCCACGGGATCGTCTCGCTGGCGCTCAGCATGAAAGGCATTGTGCCCAAGTGGGAAGAAAGCGAGGTGCGGCGGTTGGTTGAGGACTATTTCCAGATGCTGGACAAAGGCTTGCAGCCCTAGCTTTTTTTTGACGGAATGGTTTACAGCGTTAAGTTTTGTAAATGCTACAACCTTAGGAGGGCCAAATGAGAAGAGAAAACTCCATGATGCATGCCTGCCGACCCGAAGGCGCCCAAAAAGCAGTGCTGGCCTGGCCCAGCGCCGCGGGGCTGTCGCAAGCGGAGCGGCCATGACCGGCTGGCTGGTGGCCTCGCTTCATCTGCTGGCCCTTGGGCTAGGGGTTTGGGGCATCTGGACACGGGCGCGGGCGCTGGGCAAACTGCCCGAACCCGCTGCGCTAAAGGAGGTCTTTTACGCCGACAACTTTTGGGGCATGGCGGCCATTCTCTGGATTTCCACCGGCCTGACGCGAACTTTCGGAAGCGACGACAAGGGGGCCCATTACTACCTCGAGAGCCCCACCTTCTGGCTCAAGATGGGGCTGCTGCTCTTGGTGCTGGCCCTCGAGGTCTGGCCCATGACCACGCTCATTGGATGGCGCATCGCCCTGGCCCGTGGACAAAGGCCCAACCTCTCCCCTGCCCCAATCTTCGCCCGGATTAGCTGGGTGCAGTTGTTCATGACGCTGGTCATGGTCTGGGTGGCCGTAGCCCTTCGGCGCGGCCTCGGAGGCTAGAGCACTCTTCACATGTTTACAGCCATTCGACTTTGAGAAAGCTTTGTCCTGGAGAGAACAGTGGCCGCCTATCCAGGCGGCCACGTCTGTGAAGGGCACGATAAGCGTGACGGAAAAACCGCAGGAAAGCCGGTCTCCAAAATGTTTCTGGCCGAAGCCCTGCCGGAAACCCGGCTGGCCCGATGCTCAGTTCAGACCAGTCGGCTGCGCAGCCAGGAAGAGGCAAAGTCAATGATGTTCACCACAATCACAATGGCAATGACCCCCACAATCATCTGGTCGTACTGCCCGGAGGCCATCTTTTCGTTGATGAAGTAACCGATGCCCCCCGCCCCGACCAGCCCCAGCACCAGCGAGGAACGGAAGTTAATTTCGAAGTTGTAGATGGTGTAGGACACAAACAGCGGCAAGACCTGGGGCAGAATGGCCCAGCGAACCACATTCACCCCCGAGGCGCCGGTGGACTCGAGGGCCTCCACCGGCCCCTTGTCCGCATTCTCGATGGCCTCGGAATAAAGCTTGCCCAGCTCGGTCATGGAGTGAATGGCAATGGCCATCACGCCGGCAAAGGGCCCCAGACCCACCGCCGCCACCAGAATCAGGGCAATAATCAGGGTTGGAACCCCCCGCAGCACGTTCAGGAAAAGGCGGGTCAGGTAAAACACCGAGCGCATCAGGGGCGAGCCGGAGGTCACATTCCGCGCCGCCAGGAAGGAGAGGGGCGTGGCGAAGATTGCGGCCAGGAAGGTGCCCACCAGGGCCATCTGCACCGTGACCGCAATCTGGCTCAAGACCTCCTGCAAGGGGTAGCGCTCCGCGCTCGAGTCGGCCAGCAGGGGCGGCCAGGCCTTGTCGGCAAACTGTTGCAGGAAGGGCCAGCCCACCACCAGCTTGTTCAGGTCAAACTCGGTGGCGTCAAAGGCCGGTATCAGGAAGCTCACGACCAGCGCAATCAGGATGCCCGCACGCCAATCGTCGGGCTCCTGCAAACGGGCATTGCGCAGCTGCATCAGACCCGCCCCCAGCATCAACCCCGCCAGGAAGAAAACGGCAAAGGCGCCGTACTGGGTGGTGGCGGGTTGCACCAGGCGGTAGCCTTCGCTCGAGGCTTGCTGGGGGATGGCCCCTTGCAGGTCGGCCAGGCTCTGGATGGGCTTCAGCGCGTCCTGGCCCAGTTCTTTGCGGATGGCGTTGAGTTCGGGCAAGGCCCGGTTGTAGGCGTCGGCGATTTCCTGCTGGGTGGTCGGGGCGGTGGGAAAGAGCAGCTTGTAGTAGCCCAGGCTCTTGGGCAAGTAAGCGCCGCCGCCCTGGGGTGCGTGGAACCACATGAAGGTCAGCACCCCTGCCACCACCGCCCCCAGCAGAAGGGGCCCACGCTGCCGGGGGCGGCCAAAGGTCAGCAGGGCGATGGAGCCGGCCACCCCCAGGGCCAGAATCAGCTCCATCAGGCCCTCAACCGGGAAAAGCCGAACCATCTGGACGGGTTGTGCATACCATCCAGCCGCCGCAACCATCACCAAAACGCCGCCCAGGGCCCCGCCCAGCCCCGCAGCCTTGCCCCCCCGGCGGGCCAACACCAGGGCAACCAGCACCCCCACTGGAATGAGGGCCAGCAGCGGAAAGGTGGGCATCAGGGCCAGCAGGGTGGGGTCTACGGTATCGCGGCTCAAAAAGCCCCGGGCCCGGCTAAAGGGAAAGGCCGCAAACACCACCAGCGAAGCCAGCCCTGCGCCGATGACCCAGCGCCGCATGGAGCCCTTAGCCACACCGGCCAGCACGGCCAGCCCCGCCCCCAAAAGGGCGTAGAGAAGCAACTCGGTCATGCCAGCATCTCCTTGCGTTCGTAGAGGTCGTCCACCATGTCCTCGGAAAGCTGTGCGGGCGGGCCGTCGAAGACCAGCCGCCCCCGCTTGAAGGCCACGATACGTTTGGCGTACTTGAGGGCCAGGTCGAGGGCGTGAATGTTGATGACCACCGTCACCCCGTCCTGTTCGTTGAAGCGCTTGAGGGTGCGCATCACCTCCTCCGACAAAACCGGGTCGAGGTTGGCGGCGGGCTCGTCGGCCAGCATGAGGGTGGGCTGCTGGGCCATAGCCCGGGCAATGGCCACCCGCTGCTGCTGTCCGCCCGAGAGCGAGTCCACTCGAGCGTTTTCCTTGGCGGCCAAGTCCACGCGCTCGAGTTGCTGTCGGGCAATCCGGTAGTCCACCTCGTTGTACAGGCCCAGCAGGCCCCGCCAGGTCGGAAGGTAGCCCAGCCGACCGTGCAAGACGTTGTCCAGCGTGCTCAGACGATTGACCAGGTTGAACTGCTGGAAGATAAAGCCCACCGTGCGACGGTACTTTTGCAGCTCGCGTTTGGGCAGCCGGGTGATGTCGGTGCCGTTCACCACCACCGAGCCGGTGGTGGGAATCAGCAGTCCATTCAGGGTGCGCAAAAAGGTGCTCTTGCCGGCCCCGGAACGCCCAATCACGGCTACAAAATCTCCCTGGGGAATCTCCAGGTTCACGTCCGTCAGCACGGTGAGCGGCCCTTTGGCGGTTTGGAAGGTTTGGCTAAGTTTCCGTACTTCAATCATGAGACCCCTCACGAGGCGTAGCGCCATGTCATCAAATCATAAGCCCCCAGCCGATGCCTGGGGGCCCTGCAAGGCCAGAGGATTGGTTGGGCTACTGCCCGGCCACTTTGCGGGCCTGGCGTACTACATCGTAGTCGGAGTCCTGAGCGGGAATCATGTAGTCAATGCGGTAGAGGTTGAACAGAAGCCGGTTTTCGGGGGTTTTGATGCCCTGCAAAGCCGCAGCAATGCCCCTCGAGAGGGTCGGGTACTTGGTGATGAACTGCTTTGAGACCGAGAAGGTATCGCCGGGGATGGGCCTCGAGTAGAAGATGGCCGTCAGCTGGGCCGCTTCTTCGGGCTTGAGGAACTGCGTCCAGGCCCCGCTCTTGTTGCGGGTGTCGTTGGCGAAGGTGGCGCAGGCATCCACCGATTTGTTCAGCACGGCCAGCACACAAGCGTCGTGGCGACCGGCAAAGGTCTGCTTGGCAAAAAGCTTGTCGGGGTCGAAGCCGGCCCCTACAATCGCCGCGCGGGGGAAAACGTAACCCGCCGCCGAGTTCTTATCTACCCAGGCGATGCTCTTCCCATCGAGCCCCTGAAGGTTCTTGATGTTTGAATCCTTTCGCACCACAATGGCGCTCCAGTAGAAAGGGCTGGTGCCGCGCACGCTCTTGAGCAGCACCTGGGCGCCCACATCCTGGTTGGCAATCACGTAGCCATCGGGAGGGAAAAAGGCAAAGTCGAGGTTGCCACCGCGCATGGCTTCAATCAGGCCGCGATACTCGGTGGGAATGAAGATTTCCACCTCGATGGCCCCCTGGAAGCGGCGTTCCAGATAGTCGGCGATGGCCTGGGCTGCCGGACGGAGCTGGTCGGAGTTTTGGGTGGGGTTGAAGCCAATCCGAATCTTGACCGGATTCTGCGCAAACCCAACCGACAGACCCAGCACCAGCAAAGCCAGAAAGAGAAACAGGTTGCGTTTCATACGCTCCCTAGCCTACACCAGCTTTTGTCAAAAATGTATCAGGTCAAATTTTTGGGTGCGCGTCACACCTTTTGAGCCCCTCGAGTTCCAGAAAGCTTTGTCCTGAGCAGAACCATGGCCGCCTGGTCAGGCTTGGGTACCTGACATGCGTCTGGGCCCAGACGCGCCCTCGTTTTGGCGGGCGGCCAACTCTGTGAGGAGCGCGATCAGCCCAACGTGCTTTGTGAAGCGCCTCCGGTTCCCAGCGCGCAACCCGCCCCGCAGGGGGGCCTCTATTCATTCCGCTCCTCAGCCGATAGTATCTGAAGGATGCAGGGCCTCATCTTTGACTTCGACGGCACCATCCTGGACACCGAGAGCACCGAGTTCCAGGCCTGGCAAGAGGTATATCGGCAACACGGAAAGGAGCTTTCGCTCGACTACTGGCTGCCTTTTATCGGCAACAACTCGATACCCTTTGACCCGGCAGGCCACCTGGAAAAGCTGTTGGGCACGCCACTGGACAAAAAAGGGATTGAAGACTGGGTGGATCAGCGCAAACAATCGCTGAACCAGTCGCTAGAACCCCTACCGGGGGTGCTGGAGTACCTGGAGGCGGCGCAGGCGATGGGCCTGAAGCTGGCGGTGGCAAGCAGCTCGAGGCGGGCCTGGGTCGAGGGGCACCTCGAGCGCCTGGGGTTGCTCCAATACTTCCGGGTGATCCGCACCAAGGAAGATGTGGCCCTGACCAAGCCCGACCCGGCCCTCTTTCTGCGGGCTGCTGAAGGGCTTGGACTACCCCCCCAGGAGACCATCGTGCTCGAGGACTCCCAGAACGGGGTGCGGGCGGCCAGGTCGGCGGGGGCCTTTACGGTGGCCATTCCCAACGCCCTCACCCGGCACCTGGACTTGAGTCAGGCCAACTTGCAGCTCACCTGCCTCTGCGACCTGCCGCTGTGGGAACTGCTGCCCATCGCCCGGCAGTGGGGCCGCACCCGGCTACCCACCGTTTAGGAAGCGCAAGATGCCGCGGGCCAGCGCTTCGGCCAGGGCCTGCCGGTATTCGCTCGTCTGAAGGCGGCGGCCCTCCTCGGGGTGGTTGGCAAAGCCCACCTCAACCAGAATGGCGGGGATGCGGGCATTGCGAATCACGTAGAAAGGGGCCTGACGCACCCCCCGGTCCACCGCGCCGGTGGCCTGGAGCATGGCCCCCTGCACCAGGTGGGCCAGCTGGCGCGAAAACTTGAGGTTGGACTGGGCAATCAGGTCGCTCACCAGCCGTTCCCCCACGCTCTGCGCCTCGCGGGTCAGGCGGCGGCCCAGCTCACCGCCGCCGTTCTCTCGAATGACCTGGGCCAGCAGGCTCGGGTCAATGGTATGGCCAAAATAGTAGGTCTCGATGCCCTGAGCCGGACTGGGGGCGCTGTTGACGTGAATCGAGATGAAGAGATTGCGTTTGGAGTGGGCCATCTCGGCCCGCAGGCCCAGGTCGGTGGCCTTGTCCGGTGAAAGGTGGGTGTCGGTGCTCCGGGTCAGGATGACCTCGATGCCCTCCTTCTCGAGCAACTGCCGCAAGCGCAGGGCCAGGTCGAGGGTGACCTCTTTTTCCACCACCAGACCCACCGCGCCGGGGTCTATGCCACCGTGGCCGGCATCAATCACCACAATCTTGGGCTGGGTGCGGGGTTTGGGGGGCTCTGAGCGGGAGGGCGGCTGAGGGGGATTCTGGCTGGGTCGGACCACGCTCACCACGTCCACCACCAGGCGCCGCCGATTGCCGTCGGTGAGTAGCGTGGTCTTGACCTCTACGTTCGGGCGCAGTCGAACAAACACCGTGGCGCTGTTGGGCGCGGGCACCACCTGATAGGAGGCCACCTGGGGCGAGCTTACATCGGTGTCGCTGGCCGCAGCGGTCATGCCGCTGAAGCGAAGGGTCAGGGTGTCGGGCGCTTGAGAAATCTGGTACTGCGTCTGGCGATCGAGGTCGAACACCAGGCGGGTGTAGCCTTCGTGCAGCCCCAGCCTGGGAAACGCCAGAACGGGCGCCAAAATTACGATCAGAAAGGCCAATATCCGCATCTGTTTGGAGTATAGCCGAAAAACATGCGCTCTTTTTGAAGATTTGACCTTGGCCGCTACAGGCTTGCCCAGCAAAGCCATATGCGCCCGGTGCCGGGGGAGCGGCGGGTCGCTTTCGGCCTTCGGCTGTGGGCTTTGGTTGCGTCTGCCCCGGCCTCTTTTGTGTTTTGTCAGAATCTGCTCTGTGGCTGCGTTGATGTTTTGCTCATTCGGTTCATCCTGGAGGCCCTAGGATTGGAGGAATGAAGCACTGGATTCTGTTATTCACGCTTCTTTCGCTGGTAGGGTTGGCCTCGAGGTTCGCCGGCTTCGAGGTGAGGCCCAGGGGCAACTCGGAGCTGGATGTGGGCACCGGTATCTACACCCTGCCCACCGGCGGCACCATCACCGACAACAGGAGCGGGCTGGTGCTGGAGGCCCGTTATATCCAGTACCGGGACGGCGACTTTATCAAGGCCCAGGGGGCTACCCTCAAGGCAAAAGAGGGCGAGTTTACCGCAGCGAGCCTCGAGTACCAGCAAAAGCCCGACACCCTGCGGATGAACGGGGTGCGTTTTAGCTCCAAGGAGTTCAAGGCCCTCACGGCCCAACAGGGCTTGCTGCTCAAAGAAGATGTGCTGGTGCTTAAGGGCGAGGTGCGCTCGAGCGACCCTGTGCTCGAGGCCAGCACCCTGATTGTGGACACCGCCAAAGACCAGGCCCTGGTGCTGGGGGGGTTTACCTACCGGGACGGCGCGACCACCCTGCGGGGCAACCGCCCCGACAGCACCCTGCTGCTCACCTTTGAGGGCGGCAAAGTGCGGGCCAGTACCCGCGTGCCTGCCGAAGTCTTGAACCGCCTGCGCCCCTACGCCGATAAACTGTAGGGCGTGCGAATGGGGAGGTTAGAGCACCAGGCTGCGCTTTCAGGGGCAAGTGTTCGGGGGGCCACAAGACCCCCACGTCCCTGGCCCCCTGCGCTCTGGCTCCGCTGCACCCTCTCCCCTTTGCTCCCCTTTTTGACCCTGCTCGTTACCAGCCTGGCCTGGGCCACCCCGAGCAACCCAACCCCCTGCGCCGAGCAACCCTACACCCTCGAGACCCCGGAGGGGCTCGCCGGTGGAGGGAACCTTGAATTTGACGGCGAGGTGGCCATTTTCAGCGACGGGGCCTGTTTAGAGACCCAGGGCCTGCGATTGCAGGCTCCCAGCCTGCGCTATGACCAGGCCAGCGGCGAGCTAACCGCCCCGCAAATCGCGGTGGAAACCCCTCGCTACCGTATATGGGCCGAAGAGGGCCGCATCAAGGATCAGGTCTTGCAGGCCCGCGGGATTCGGGCCACCACCTGCCGCTGCGGCGACAACCTGCGGCTCTTGTCCGAGACCCTGCGCTTTGATACCCAGAGCGGCGAGATGGTGCTGGAGGAGAGTCGGCTCGAGGTCTACGAGTTCGGCCTGGCCCGCTTTGGCGAACTGCGGCTGGACCCCAACCAACCGCTGGGCGAGAGCCTGGGGCTCACCCCGACTGGCGCTGAGGCCCCCCTGGCCCTGCCGGTTCGTTTCGATTTCGACCAGGGGTTGAATGTGGGCCTGAGCGAGTTTCCCCTGCCCGATGGAACTCGCTCGGGAAGGTTTTCTACCCGGCTAACCCTGCTGGGCCTGCGCCTGGGCAGCCCCGACCCCATCCTGCGGCTGGGCCTGGCCACCCAGGAAAAAAACCGGCGGGCCAGCCTGCAACTCGATCGCAAGCCCAGCGGTTTTGCCAGCCGGGGAGAGGTGGTGGATGGCCCCCTGTTCTTCGTGCACGATAGCGAGCGGGGCCGCTATGCCTTCGGCCTCCAGCAAGCTTTTGCCCTGGGGCGCTTTACCCTCGTCCCCTACGCCTGGGCAGCCCAGGACTGGCGCGACGGCACCCCCGCCACCCAGGAACAAGGGTTGGCCGCCGGCGCGGAACTTCGCTACGCCTTCGAGGTGCAGGAGGGGCCCTTTCGCTTCCGCCTCGAGCCCTTCGGGGTGCTGGGTTTTTACAACCAGCCCCAGCAATACCTGGCCTACGGCGGGCAGGCTGAAGGCCGCTACGAGGGCGATTTCACCCTGCGCGTGGGCTATACCTGGGCCATAGAGTCCACCCCCGGGCGCTTCTGGCTCGAGCGCCGCGAGGCCACCCAGAAGCTCTCGGCCAGCCTGCGCTTCCAGGGGTTGGGACTCGAAGCCCAGCACGATTTCCTCAAGGCCCAGACCGAGGCCAGCCTACGGGTTGGCTTTGAACAGGACTACGGCGAGGTCTGGGCCCAGCTCCACACCTGCTGGAGCTGCGTGGGCAAGACCCTGAGCAACGGGCGCGACGACTGGGAGCGCCGGGAACTGGTGCTGGGCTTCACGCCGGTTCCGCTCTCCTGCACCTACGACCTCAACCTGACCCCTTTCCTCGGGTATGATTTGCTGCGCCAGGGCGTAAGCCGCTGGGGCTTGGAACTGCGCTACGCCGACTGCTGCTTCATCTGGCGGCTGGGCTACCAGGAAATCCGGCTGGCCCAGCACCCCGGCGAGGCGGCCAACGGCAAGCTGACCTTTGGGCTGGAAATCCGATGACCCATCTGGACCGTTACATACTGCGCGAAGCCGTGCCGATTTTTTTGTTTGGGCTGTTGCTGTATGTGGGCTTCGGCCTGATCAGCAACCTTCTTCCCAGGGCACAGTGGATGGGCACCGCCGAGCTGGGCAGCATCCTCAAATGGCTGGCCCTGCAAGTGCCGGCGGCCTCGGTGCAGGCGCTGCCTGTGGCAGGCCTCCTCTCGATTCTGCTGGCGTTTGGGCGGCTGGCCCGTGAGAACGAACTGCTGGTGATGCAGGCGGGCGGCATTTCGGTACTCCGTACTGCCCGCCTCTTTTTGTGGGGAGGGCTCCTGATGAGCGGGCTTTCGCTGGCGCTCTCGGAGTGGGTGGTGCCCTGGGCCAACCGAGCCACAGCGGTGGTGTACTGGAACGAGCTAATACCCGAGCGCACGCCACAGTACAACCTCATTGGACGCGAGCTTTCAGTGGGTGAGTACACACTGCGCTATGAGGGCTTTGATAAACCGAGCGACCAGCTCTTGCAGGTGCGCCTCGAGCGCTGGCAGGGCCAGACCATGACCGTAATTCTAGCCCAGAGCGCCCGCTTGCAGGGCTCGGTGATCGTGTTTCGGGACTACAAGGTGTTTACCCTGGACTTTGCCCGCCTACCCCTCCCCGACTTTGCCACCCTCGAGCAAGCCGAGGCAGGCTTGCGAGAGGTCTTTCGGGCCCAGAACATCGGCCCACCGGGTGCCGAGCTTTCGGTGCGGCTTTCCCGCAGCCGTGAGGACCTGGAAGCCCAGTACGCCGGGGGCGGCTTCGAGACACCGGTGGCCCTCTCGGAATGGTGGCGCAAACTTCAAAACCCCAGCACCCCCCCCCGCGAACTGCGTGAGGCCAAAGCCCAATGGCATTCCGGGATTGCCCTGGCCCTGGGCAACCTGATGGTGCTCATTCTGGCCCTGCCCATTGCGGTGCGCCGGGCAACCAGCCCCGGTACGGCCCTGGCTTTGGCCCTGGTGCTCACCATTGCCTACTACGTGGCTTTCAGCACCGGCAAGGTGCTGGCCTTGACCAGCTCGCTTCCCCCCGAAGTTGCGGCCTGGAGCGCCAACCTGCTGGGTATGGTGGTGGGCCTCTGGCTGGGCAAGGGCATCTATCGTTGAAGGCTGCCAGCCGCCTGTCAGCCAAAAGTCGCCATCATGTACTAAGCTAAACACCAGGTGTGTTGAATGGTTCCGATATTAGACCTGAAGCAGGAGTACCTCGAGCTCAAAAGTGAAATAGACGCTGCCATAGAACGGGTGCTGTCTTCGGGCGGGTTTGTGGGGGGCCCCGAGGTGGCCGCCCTGGAAAGCGAGCTGGCGGCCTATCTGAAGGTACCCCACGTGGTGACTTGCGGCTCGGGCACCGATGCGCTCTTCATTGCCCTTAGGGCCATGGGCATCGGGCCGGGGGATGAGGTCATCACCAGCCCCTTTACCTTCATTGCCACCCTCGAGGCCATCCTGCACGCCGGAGCCCGGCCCGTGCTGGTGGATATTGACCCCCAGCACTACAACCTGAACCCCGCACTGCTGAAGGCAGCCCTTACCCCGCGCACCCGGGCCATTCTGCCGGTACACCTTTACGGACAGGTCGCGCCCATGCAGGAAATCCGGGCCTTCGCGCAGCAACATGGGTTAAAGGTGCTGGAGGACGCTGCTCAGGCCATCGGCGCCCGCTACTGTGCGGCGGGCTGCCGGCACCCGGTGGGCCAGGCCTGCGACTGCCCCCACCCGCTGGCCGGAACCCTGGGCGATGCCGGCGCTTTCAGCCTCTACCCCACCAAGAACCTGGGCGCCTATGGCGACGGGGGCTTTATTGCCACCCAGAGCGAGTCCATTGCCGAAGAGTCGCGCCTGCTGGCCGCCCACGGCTCCAGGGTGCGCTACCACCATGTGCGGCCCGCTGGCTACACCTCGAGGCTCGACGCCCTGCAAGCGGCCATCCTGCGGGTGAAGCTGCCCTACCTGGAAACCTGGAACACCCGTCGCCGAGAAATCGCTCAGATGTACCACCAGGGGCTCAAAAACAAAGTCCAGACCCCCTGCGAAATGCCCTACGCCCTGCACATCTACCACCAGTACACCATCCGCCACCCCGAGCGCGACCGTCTGGCCGCCCACCTCAAAGACCAGGGCATCGGGAGTAGCGTCCACTACCCCCTTCCGGCACACTTGCAGCCGGCCTACCGCGACCTGGCCCCCGAAGGCACCCTCCCCGCCGCCGAGACTGCCGCCCGCGAGGTGCTGAGCCTGCCCATGCACCCTTTTTTGCAGGAGGCGCAGGTAGAGGCTGTGATTCAGGCGGTGCTGCGTTACGCCTAAAAGCTGCACATTCTCCACACCCGGCCCCGTTTATACTGGGGTGCTATGTCGGAGAACCCCTTGCTGGAGATTCGCTACGACATTCCCTTCAGCGAAATCCAGCCCCAACACATCGAGCCTGCCATCCAAACCCTGCTTGCCCGTGCCGAAGAGGAGTTTCAGGCCATTCTGAGGGTGGAGGGGCCGCGCACCTTCGAAAATACTCTGCTGGCCCTCGACCGCTTGGGGGAAACCCTGGGCTACACCTTCACCCTGGTGGCCCACCTCGAGAGCGTGGTCTCGACTCCTGAGCTGCGCGCCGCTTACAACGCCATCATCCCCCCCATCACCGCTTTCAGCACCAAGGTGCAGATTTCCGCCGAGCTGTACCAGGCCCTCAAAGCCTTTGCGGCCACGCCCGAGGCTTCGCAGCTCTCCCCCGACTGGGCCCGCTTCCTCAAGCTGCGCCTGGACGAGTTCCGCCGCCAAGGGGCCGACCTCCCACCCGAAAAAAAGGCCCGCCTCGAGGCCCTCAACACCCGCCTTTCGGAGATAACCACCCAGTTCGAGCAAAACCTCACCGACTCCACCGCCGGCTGGGAGCTTTACCTGGACGAAACCCAGGTGGCCGGGCTGCCCCCCAGCGCCCTCGAGGCCGCCCGCCAGAGCGCCGGCTCCAAAGGACGGGAGGGCTACCGCTTTACCCTGCAACAGCCCAGCTTCCTGGCCATCCAGACCTATCTGGACGACCCCGCCATCCGCAAACAGGTCTACCTGGCCTACTACACCCGCGCTACCGAGCCGGGCCGCGACAACCGCCCCCTGATCGAAGAAATTCTGGCTTTGCGCCGTGAAAAAGCCGAGCTGCTGGGCTATGCCAATTTCGCCGACTACGTGCTGGAAAACCGCATGGCTGGCAAAGCCGGAACTGCGCTCAAGTTTGAGCAGGATTTATGGGCGGCCTACGAACCCCACTTCCGCAAGGAGGTGGCGGGCCTGCAGGCTTTCCGGCAGGCGCTCGAGGGCCCCCAGGCCCCCCCTTTGGAACCCTGGGACATCGCCTATTACGCGGAAAAACAGCGCAAAGCGCTCTACGACTTTGACGAAGAAGAACTACGCCCCTACTTTGCCCTGCCCAACGTGCTGGAAGGCCTTTTCGAAATCGCACGGCGGGTGTTTGGCCTGGAAGTGCGTGAGGTCCAGGGCGTGGACACCTGGCACCCCGAGGTCAAGACCTACGAAATCTACCGCCAGGGCCAGCGCATATGCCGCTTCTTCACCGACTGGCACCCCCGCGAGAACAAGCGCGGCGGGGCCTGGATGAACTCCCTCATCCGGGGGGTGCGCAGCGGCGAGACCACCGAACCCCACCTGGGCCTGATGTGCGGCAACCTGACCCCTCCGGTCGGCGAGCGGCCCGCCCTCCTCACCCACCGCGAGGTCGAGACCGTCTTCCACGAGTTTGGCCATCTGCTGCACCTGGCCCTCTCGAGCGTCGAGGCGCGGAGCCTGGTTGGCACCCAGGTCGCCCGCGACTTTGTCGAACTGCCCAGCCAGATCATGGAAAACTGGTGCTGGGAGCGCGAAGCCCTCAACCTTTTTGCCCGCCACTACCAGACCGGAGAACCCATTCCGGACGCGCTTTTCGAAAAGATGCTGCGGGCCCGCAACTACTGGGCCGCCAACCTGGGCATGCGGCAGCTGTCTTTTGGCATGCTCGACCTCTCCCTGCACGTGCACTATACCCCAAGCGATGGCGACGTGATGCAGTATGCCCGTCAGGTGATGCAGCCTTTCGTGCCGGCCCCCCTGCCCGAAGACTACGCTTTTGTGGCCGGCTTTGCCCACCTTTTCGGGCATCCGGTAGGCTACGCAGCGGGTTACTATTCCTACAAATGGTCGGAGGTGCTCGATGCCGATGCCTTCTCGCGCTTCAAGGCCGAGGGCATATTCAACCGGCAGACCGGCGAGGACTTCATCACCCACATTCTGAGCAAGGGCAATGCGGTAGACCCCGCCGAACTCTTCCGCCGCTTCCTGGGCCGCGACCCTGACCCCAAAGCCCTGCTGGCCCGTTCGGGGCTGCTGGACTGAAAATTGGGTCGTTTTTGTGCTCGATGAACGGTTCAGATGGTCTCATACCAACTTTGCTTGAACACTTTGCATACTATTGAAGCGGTGCGTTGAAGCAGGGGTTAGAGCGCAGGGGGCAGGTGTTGGAGACCTTCCACCTCCAACCACCCTCTGCCATCCTGTGTTTCCTTGAAAGTTGCCTGTACGCCTAGAGCGCTCTTCACATATTTGGAGCCATTCGACTATAAGAAAGCCTTGTCCTGGACAGAATAGTGGCCGCCTATCCAGGCTGCCACGACTGTTAAGGGCGCGATAAAGAATACCAAATCTCGCTAAAAGCCAGGCTTGAAGCCAGAATCGGGCCCTACGACCTGGAAGGGGCAGGTAGAACCCTGAAGGCAGCAAGTACCCTTGGCTGGACATTAACGCCTGGCTGCCGGGTGGCATCTCGTCCAGCTTGCCAGGGTCAGATAGCTTTGCTTAAGGGCTTGGATTCAGGAGGCTTTATGTGTTACCTCGTCGTAGATTTGGTATTATACCAAATCTCACCCAAAGTGACACCTAAGTTAGGATAGGGGAATGAGTCGA
>NZ_JANWVH010000060.1 GCF_025056915.1 Meiothermus sp.
ATACCCTCTAGGCTGGAGCTGTCTACTTCGGTAGGCACCACAAATTGGCCGCATTGTAATCTTGATACATTCTGAATCAAGTTTATTTGTTCCCGTACGCATTGACAGTACGGGGGGTTGTGTTTTATTGTTTTCCTCAAGGTTGGAAGTAAACAAATAAAAGCGCTTCCAAGCCGTCCAGAAGGAGGAAAACATGAAAAAGATCGCCTTCAAAATCATGACCCTGGTTGCCGCCCTTGTTGCCCTGGCTGTGGCCGCTGGCGCTGGCACTGACTGGAACTAAAACACGTAACGCTCAGGCGAGTGTGGCTGTGAAATCCACACTCGCCATTACTTTGTTTTACCCTAAACTCAACCTGTGCGATTTTTGCTCCAGCTTCCCTCGCCTAAAGTTCTTGCCTTCATCCTGGGACTGTTTGCAGCATTCATAGCTGTTCAAACAGCCTTGTTCTCTTTACCAGAAAATAAAAAACTTGTATGGATCGATGTTCTTTTTTGGGCAAGTCTGGTTCTCATAGCTAAACGTACTGAGGTAAAGTTACCCCTAAACGCCACAATGTCACATTCGTTTATTGTGGCTCTTGCTGCCGTAGCACTTTTTCCTGCCTGGCTTGCGTCCCTGCTGATCTTCTTTTTTAGCTTCGCAAAAGATCAGGGAAAAGCCAACTATCCCTGGTACAAAGACTTGTTCAACAGAACGCAGCACGCTTTAGCCACTGCTTTAGCCTCGCTGGTTTGGTGGCACATTCACTCTCTTACCTATATTGACCGAAACATACTAGATGCCCTCGGTATCGTTGTAATATCCGTAGTCTACTTTGCAGTGAACATATCATCGGTTATCTACGTCATTTACCTTTCTAGCGGTGCCAGCATTCGCAAAATCTGGTCTGAGAACTATAGCTGGCTCTGGGTTAGCTACCTGGTTCAGGCGCCGGTGGGGTTGTTGCTGGCTAAGGCTTATCAGGTTCCGCTTATTGGGGGGTGGGGCGGGTTCACCGTGCTGTTCATGATGCTGTTGCTGTACTTCTCGCGCTATTACTGGGACGAAAAGGTTAAGCTGGAAGAGACTTTCGACGAGACCATCGAGGTGCTGGTGGCCGCGCTAGACGCCAAAGACCCCTTTACCAGGTTGCACTCCGAGCGGGTGGCGGCTATTTCTCAGAGCATCGCCAAGAGGATGGGCTTCGACGAGCAGGACGTGAAGCGCATCACCTACGCGGCACGGATTCACGACATTGGCAAGGTGGCCATTCCCGACTCGGTTTTGCTCAAGCCAACCAAACTGACTGCCGAGGAGTATGGCCTAATAAAAACCCACCCATCCAAAGGACTGGAGGTGCTGCACCCCATGCGCCAGCGCCTTTCCAAAGATGTGCAGGGCGTAATTGTACACCACCACGAACGCTGGGACGGAACCGGCTACCCCAGCCGCCTCAAGGGTGAGCGCATTCCCCTGTGGGCGCGGATTGTCTCGCTGGCCGACGCCTACGAGGCCATGACCGCAGGCCGGGCGTATACCCCTGCCAAGCCCCCTCAAGAAGCCCTCAATGAGATAATTATGTTCGCGGGGCGGCAGTTCGACCCGCAGGTGGTCAAGATCTTCGAAGAGCTGTGGCTCGAGGATCCCATCTGGAAAGACCGGGAGGAATTCCTACGACGCTATACCTCGCCAGCGCACTTATCGGCCTTGTCCTCGCCCTCGCTTTCCGGGCCCGCCTCCGCGACCTTGCCCACATCGAGCTAAGGGCTGCCTGGGCTTTTATAGGCGCAGCTCTGCTGGAAGGGGGGCTGGCCTTTGCAACCTCGCGCGGCCTGATTGCCCCCGAAATTGCTGGCCCCACCGCCAAAACGCTGGTGCTGGTGCTGGTGGGCTATGGCTTGTGGGCCAATAGCCACCTGCGCGGGCTGTGGTTTGTGGGGCTGGGCCTTTTCTGCAATGCGCTGGTAATCTTTGCCAATCGGGGGCATATGCCCGTCAGCGCCGAGGCCCTGCACAAGGTGGGGATGGAGTCCTACATTCCCAAACTCCAGCAGCAGTACGACGCCGTTCACACCCTGATGAACGAGTCTTCCCGGCTCTGGTTTCTGGCCGATGTGATTCCGGTACGCATTCTGGGCTATACCAACGTGATTAGCCTGGGGGACGTGTACTTGATGGTGGGGATAACCCTGACCATTCTGGACGGGGCGCTCGAGGCCAGGCGCAAGGCGCAGGAACCTTTCGAGATAGACCTGCGATTCTAAGGAAGTTGCTTCTTGTGGAAACTAGCGGTCTGGCCTGAGGGGTGTCTCAGGGTTCGTTAGAATATCGAGGGTGATACTGTGAGCAAAAGCTACAAGATTTGTCTGATTGAAGGCGACGGCATCGGTCATGAAGTGATTCCTGCGGCCCGGCTGGTGCTCGAGGCCACCGGGCTCAAGCTCGAGTTCGTGGAGGCCCAGGCCGGTTGGGAGACCTTCGAGCGAACAGGGATCTCGGTGCCCGAGGCCACCCTCGAGGCCGTCACCCATACCGACGCCACCCTGTTTGGCGCGGCCACCAGCCCCACCCAGAAGGTGCCGGGCTTTTTTGGGGCCATCCGCTATATGCGCCGCAAGCTCGACCTGTTCGCCAACGTGCGCCCGGCCAAACACCACCCCGTGCCGGGCTCGAGGCCGGGGGTAGATCTGGTGGTGGTGCGCGAAAACACCGAAGGGCTGTATGTGGAGCAGGAACGCAGCTACCTCGACGGCGAGATCGCCATTGCCGATACGGTCATCACCCGCCGCGCCAGTGCCCGCATCGGCGAGTATGCGGCCCGGCTGGCCATGAGCCGCCCGCGCAAGCAACTCCACGTGGCCCACAAGGCCAACGTGCTGCCCTTGACCCAGGGCCTGTTCATGAAAACTGCGCTGGCCGAAGCAGCTCGCTTTCCCGAGCTCAAGACCCAGGACATCATCATCGACAACTGCGCCATGCAACTTGTGCGCAACCCTGAGCGCTTCGACGTGATCGTGACCACCAACCTGTTTGGCGACATCATCTCCGACCTGACCGCCGGGCTGGTGGGCGGGCTGGGCATCGCGGCCAGCGGCAATATCGGCGAAAAGCATGCGGTCTTCGAGCCGGTGCATGGCAGCGCGCCGGACATTGCGGGCCAGGGCATCGCCAACCCGGCAGCCACCATCCTTTCGGCGGTGATGATGCTGGAACACCTGGGCGAACACCAGACCGCCCGCCGGGTCGAAACGGCGGTGGACAGGGTGCTCCAGGAAGGCCCCCGCACCCCCGACCTGGGCGGCAGCGCCACCACCCTCCAGTTCGCCGAGGCGGTGGCCCGGGCCTTATGAGAAGCCCGGAGCCGGCCCGTTCCTAATGAATCGCTGACCCGCCCACCGCACCAGGAACCCTTCGATGAGCCGCTTTAGATTGCATAGCGAGGCATCGGGCTGGCTTTGGTTAAGAAGCAATGGTCAAATGCACGGCCACAAGGTTAAGACCTGGGCTAGAGTGGGCAATATGGGCGCTGCTACGCAGATTTACCGTGCTATACTGACACATAGTTTTAGATTTATGTGGGAAAGGGGGCAGCGTGCGTGATTTTTTTGGCGGGTTGCTGAGACCCAGGGTCGAGGCACTTGGCCTCGAGATTGGATCGGCCAACATCAAGCTGGTCGAGCTGTCCGGAACTCCCCCCAGCCTGAAGAACCTGAGCATCAGGCCCACCCCGCTGGGGGTTATTCAGGAGGGGTCGATCACCGAGCCGGGCGCACTGGCCGACGTCATCAAGGAGATGCTGGCCGAGATGCGCACCCGAAAGCGGTATGTGGTCACGGCTGCCAGCAATGCGGCAGTGATTACCCGTACCCTGCAGGTGCCCAAAATGCCCCTCAAGCAGATGGAAGAGGCGGTGCGCTGGGAAGCCGAGCGCTACATCCCCTTCCCCATTGACGAGGTCGTGCTGGATTACGCGCCCCTGGACCCCCTCGAGGCCATCCCGGAGGGCGAGCAGATGGACGTGGTGGTGGGTGCCGCCCGACAGGAAACCGTGGCCAGCCTGGTCGAAGCCCTCAAGGCAGCCGGACTGGAGCCCCTGGTTATTGATGTTAAGCCCTTCGCCGGACTGCGTACCCTGACGGGGCGGCTGGTGGCCACGGACCGCGAGCCCATCACCCTGTTCCTCGAGATTGGGGCCGAGTCCTCGGCTTTGGTGCTCACCCGCGGCGAGCGGCTGCTGCTGAACCGCGTGATTAGCCTCTCCGGCAAGGACTTCACCGCGGCCATCTCCAAGGCGTTTAACCTCGATGTGGTCGCCGCCGAGGATGCCAAGAAAAACTACGGCCTGGCCACCATCCCCACCGAGGACGAAGACCTGCTCCTGGATTTCGACGCCGAACGCGAGCGCTTCAACCCGGCCCGCATGTACGATGCGATTCGCCCGGTGCTGGTCGAGCTCACCACCGAGCTCAGGCGCAGCCTGGAGTTTTTCCGGGTGCAGGTCGGCGACCTGGGTGTGGACCAGGGCTTTGTGGCCGGGGGCGGCAGCAAGCTGCGCAGCCTGGTGCCGCTTTTGGCCGACACGCTGGGCATTCCACTGGAAATCGCCGACCCCTGGCAGGGCATTCAGATTGACAAGAGCCGCTTCGATCTGGAATACCTGCGCAGTCTGTCGCCGGAGTTCACGGTTCCGGTGGGCCTGGCCCTACGGGGGGTGAATCCGCTTGATTAAACTCAACCTCCTCCCCAAGAACCTGCGCCGCCGGGTCGAGCCTGGCTGGTGGCGGCTGGCCGCGGCGGCAGTGGTGCTGGCCGTGCTGGGAACGGTCGCTTTTCTCCACTTCTCCACCCTCTCCAGGGTTCAGGCCCTAGAGAACCAGCGCGACCAGCTTCAGGTCGAAGTGGATGTGCTGCGGCCCTTCATCGCCGAGCAGAACCGCCTCAACCAGCAACAGCGTGAGCTCGAGCAGCTCCTCGCGGTGCGCAACCAGCTGCGCGAGCGCTTCGTGCCCTGGTCGGACAACCTGGCCCAGGTGATTAACCAAATCCCCCGCGAGGGCCGCCGCTTCGGGGTGGCGCTGCGCAGCATCGGCACCAAGGCCCTCACCCCCCAGGAAGTGCAGAGCAACGTGCAGAACGGCGTCTACGATGGCAAGCCCGTCAGTGTTGAGTTCAACCTCCAGGGCGAGGCCCTCGGCCAGAACGCCCTGATCAGGTTTGTAGAAGCCTTCGAGACCTCGCCGCGCTTTGGCATCAACTTCCAGAACGCCAGCCTCGACCAGCAGCGCCAGCTTTACACCTTTGGCGCTACGGTGGGTCTGGTCGGCCAGGCCCCGGCAACCGCCAGCAACACAACAGGAGGTGAAGGCAGTGGTAGCCCTTCTCGCTAGAATGGGCCAGCGTGAGTGGGCCATCGTGGCCATGGTGGCGGCCTTGTTGCTGGGCGTGATGTGGTACTTCCTGGTGACCCAGCCCTTGCAGGGCCGCATCCCGGAGATTCAGGCCGAAGTGGACCGCCTGACCACCGAACGGGACCGGGGCCGCGCAGCCCAGCGCGCGCTGCCCCAGTTGCGCGAGACCATTGCCCGCCTGGACGCCGAGCGTCAGCAGTTCCTGCGCGAGCTGCCGCCCACCGAGCAGCTAGGCCGGGTGCTGAGCTCGCTGGCCCAGACCGCCCGCGAGAGCGGGGTGGTGCTGCGCACCCTGAGCCGTGGCGCCGGCGACAACCAGGGCGTCGCCAACGTTCGGGCCACCAACCTGGCCTTGCAGGTGGAGTCCCCCTTCCCGGAGCTGTACGTGTTTTTGCGGAACCTCGAGGGCTTCCAGCGCTTCGCCACGGTCTCTGGCCTGAACCTGACGCTCGGGGGCAGTGGGACTACGGTCAGTGAGGCCCAGGCCACCAACCCCACCATCAACACCAGCCTGACCATGACGGTCTACACCTACACCGGGCAGGCCCAGCCGGCCCAGGGTGGACAGCCCGCCCAACCAGGCCAGCCTGGCCAGCCGGGAGGTCGGCCATGAACTTCCTGCAACGCATGCCCCAATCGGCCAAGGTGGCCCTGGTGGCGGCCTTGCTGGTGGGGGCGGTGGCCACCTGGTACCTGGGCTTTTTCCGTCCCAGCCAGACCGCTCAGCAGCCCACTGCCCCAGCCCCGGCCCCCGCGCCGGCGGAGCCCGGCCCGGCCACCACCCCTCCAGCCACCACCGCCCGGCCCCTCGAGGTGCTGCCCCTGCCCTTCCTGGTCACCGAGGCCACCCGGCCCACCGAGCCAGCCGAGCAAGGCCCAACCACCGCCAGCACAACCCTTGCGCGGCCTCGGGTGAGCGTGCCGCCCAACCCCTTCATACCCCTGATCATCGAAAGCACGCCGCCCGCCGTGGCCCAGCCCACCCCGCCGGCTCCGGCCATCGTCAGCCGACCCACCCCCACCCCACCGGTAGTCTCGCAACCCATCCCGAGCCAGACCGCCCGGGTGCAGGTACGCCAGCCCACCACGCCCCTGCCGCGCCCCAGCCTGCCCGGTACGCGGCCCACGCCTGGGGTCGCCACCCCCACCCCCACACCCGCACCCACCGCAGCCCCAGGCCAGGCCCGCCTGGCCCAGGGAGGTGCCCGCACCAGCCTGCCGGGCGCGGTCAGCCTGGGTTCGGGTGCGCTGCCCATCCGGCTGGCGCCCCTGGATCGAGAACTCTCCCCCTCTGTGGCTGAAACGCCCAAGGAAGCCGCAGCCCTGGATGTCGAGGCCGCCCCTGCCCCAACGGCCAGCAGTGGGAATCTGGACTTCGCACGGGCTGAGATTGACGCCCGGCTGACCCAGGTGCTCGAGCCCCGCAGCAGCCTGGCTCGAGGCCAGGAAACAGCACAGGAGAGCAGCCTGGCCCGCTTTGTGCGCGAGCAAAACCTGAAGCTCTCGGGGGTGGTGCTGGGCCCGACCAGCGTGGCCATTTTCCAGAGCAAGGAAGGGTTTGTGGTGCTGCCGGTTGGCCGCACCCTTCCCGGTAGCGACGTGCTGCTCAGAAGCTTGAGCGCCAAAGAAGCCCTTTTGGTACAGGGTTCAGAAAGCCTGAACCTGACGATGGACAATCCCTAGGCGGTGAATATGAAGCGTGTTCTTGCCCTTCTGGTGGTGTTGAGTCTGGCGCTGGCTCAGGGTACTTTGCCCAGGGATGCGCGCTTTGACCAGCCCGTAAGCAACATTGGCACCAACCTGCCCCTACCCACCCTGCTCGAGGCCCTGGCCCGCAGCGTGGGGCTCTCGCCCGTCCTGCGCGATGTGCCCAACGTGAATGTCTCGGCGGATATCGACAAAAAACCCTTTCGTCAGGTCTGGGATCTGCTGATCAACACCTACGGCGATGGGCGCATCACCTACGCCCTTCTGGATAACAACGTAATCGTGGTTGGACCCAAGGAAGTGGTCGACCGGGCCCGCGGGCAAACCGCCCAGCCAACCCCCCAGCCGAGCGAGCCGACGGCCCGTGAGTTCTACCAGGTGCGCTCGGGCGACCCTGCTGCGCTCGCCAACTTCGTGCAGCAAGAAGTTCCCGGTGTGACCGTGCGGGCCGTGCCGGGGCAGAATGTGCTTTCTATCAGTGGGCCCGCGCGTCAGGTCACGGAAGCGCTCAACTTCCTGCAACGCATTGATGTTCCGCGCGCCACCGTGGCCGCCGCCCCGGTTGTACAAAAATCCTTTGCCCTTTCCCATGCTCGAGCAACCGAGCTGGCCGATGTGCTGGGTAAAGCCATTGCCGCCCAGGCCCAAAGCCCCGCAGCGCCGGCTCAGGGTCAGGCCCAGGCCGCAGCCCAGGCCGCACCCCAGGTCACGGTGGTGGCCGAACCCCGCACCAACACGATTATCGTAACCGGTTCCGCCGAGCAGATTGCCCTGGCCGAGCGGCTGATTCCGAGCCTCGACCGCCCGGTGCAGCAGGTTCAGCTTCAGATCCGGGTGCAGGCCGTGCAGGGAGAGGTCATTCGCAACCTGGGCATCAAGTGGGAAACCGTTTCGGGCGGCAACCTGATTGCCAGCTTCCTGTCCACCGGCCTGAACCTGATTTTCGATGCTACCCGCAGCCTGGCCTCGCTCAACATCCGGGCGGTGCTGGATGCCCTGGAAAAACAACAGCTTTCCCGCCGACTGAGCGACGCCAATGTGCTGGTCGAAGACAACTACGGCGCCGACGCCTCGGATTTGAGGGCAACGGGGGCCCGTGGAGCCGAGATCAAGGTGGGTGGACGCTTGCTGATCCCCATCCGCCTGGGGGACGAGGTCAGCGTGCGCGAGTTCGACTACGGGCTGCTGGTACGGGTTCGTCCGCAAATCTCGGCGGATGGGAACATCTTGCTCGAGGTCTTCACCCAGACCGGCGGCGACCCCGCCGACGGCCCGGCGGGCAGCATCCGCATTCCCCAGCAGACCACCCTCTCCAAGCTGCGCATCCGCGACGGCCAGACCGTGGTGCTGGGCGGCCTGATTCAGAAAGTGACCGACACCTCCGAGACCAAAATCCCTCTGCTGGGCGACATCCCCCTGCTGGGCGAGCTGTTCAAGCAGCGCACCTCTTCGATTAAGGACGACGAGCTGATTGTGATCATCACTGGTAACATCGTCAAGGATGCAGCCCAGCGCTGAATGTCTTTTGACCAAAAGAGCCGGGAGCAGTCCCGGCTTTTTCGTTTGAAGGAAATCCGACGGCACCCATACCGGGTTTCGGAAGAGGAATGCAGTTCTCTCGTTCCATCCAGGAATATCCCTTGCTTTTCCGCTCCCTCCCATGGACCCCAGACCATGCGCGCTTGTTTTGGACATCACCCCCAGTTGTGCTAGATTCTGTTCATGCGTTTTCTGACTGCTGGAGAATCCCACGGGCCGCAGCTCACCGGCATTGTGGAGGGCCTGCCCAGCCAGCTTCCCCTCACGGTGGAGGACATCAATCCCTGGCTCAAAAAGCGGCAGGGGGGGTATGGGCGCGGGCGGCGGATGGTGATTGAGACCGACACGGTGGAGTTCGCCAGCGGGGTGCGGGCGGGCCGCACCACCGGGGCACCGGTGACCCTGGTCATCAAAAACACCGACTACCGCAACTGGGTCGAGATTATGGACCCGGCCCCCGGAAACGAGCCACGCAAAAAAGCCCTCACGGCAGCAAGGCCCGGCCACGCCGACTTATCGGGGGGGGTCAAGTACGGGCACAAGGACCTGCGCGATGTGCTCGAGCGCGCCTCGGCCCGCGAGACCGCCATGCGCGTGGCCGTCGGGGCCATCGCCCACAAACTGCTCTCGTTTTTTGGGGTGCAAAGCGCTTCGTTTGTGGATGGGATGGCCGGGGTGTGGAGTCAGGTGCCATTCGACTGGAGCCTCAAGGAGCGCGTCGAGGAAAGCCCGGTGCGGATGACCGATCCCCAGGCCGAGGCCGAGGTAATCCGCCGGGTGGACGAGGCCAAGAAAAGCGGGGACACCCTGGGCGGCATTATCGAGGCCCGCTTCCGAGGCTTGGTGATGGGCCTGGGCTCCCAGATGCACTGGGAGCGCAAGCTGGACGGGCGCATTGCCCAGATGGTGATGAGCATTCCGGCCATCAAGGGCGTGGAGATCGGCCCTGGCTTCCAGAACGCCATGAAACCCGGTTCGCAGGTGCACGACGCGATTTATTGGGCGGAGGGCCGGGGCTACTATCGTCAAACCAACCGCGCAGGCGGCACCGAGGCCGGCATGACCACCGGCGAGGAACTCATCGTCCGGGCGGCCCTCAAGCCCATCGCCACCCTGATGACCCCCCTGCCTACCGTGGACGTGGTGACCCACCAGCCTGCGGATGCCGCCCGCGAACGCTCCGATGTGACCGCGGTGCCGGCGGCGAGCGTCATCCTCGAGGCATTGGTGGGCATCGTGCTGGCCCAGGCCTACCTGGAAAAATTCGGCGGCGATACCCTGGATGAACTCGTCGAACGCGTCGAACGGTACAAGGCGCGGGTGCTTTCGTACTAGGCTATTCCCGAGGCGGGCACTCAAAAACGCACACAAGGAAGCACCGGTGAACGACCGCAAGAGCAGTCTCCACACAGCCAGGGCGTTGATGCGAGATGTGCAATGCAAGGCTTGTTTCGGCCCATTCCGACGGCCAGGCCCCCGAGCCAACTCGAGGCCACACCTTGCCGGCCTGCCCGCGAAGTGGGCCCGAGGCGCCCCCTCGGAAGGGCCGGTTTTTCGGGGCTCGGTTTGGAGGCCTCTGGGCCCTGGGCCTCGCCTCGGAAGAGGGGCGCCCACAGAGCGAACCCGTGCGCTCCACCCGACCGCATTGCAGGTCTGGCGGCATTATGATTGAGGTCGAGCGCCCCGTCACCTGGGTCGCCCTCACCGGCTTTATGGGCGTGGGCAAGAGCCGCATCGGCAAGGAACTGGCCCGCGAGCTCATGCTGCACTTTATAGACCTGGACCGGTACATCGAGCGCGAGATGGGCCTCTCCATTGCCGACATCTTCCGCCACCTGGGCGAGCCCACCTTTCGACAGCTCGAGGCCGAGGCGGTTCATGAACTCAGCCAAAAAGATTTTCTGGTACTCTCACTGGGAGGGGGCACCTTTGTGAACCCGGAGAACCGACAGCGCCTGTTGCAGCGAGGGCCGGTGGTCGCGCTGTGGGCCAGCCCGGAAACCATCCTGGAACGGGTCAGCCGCCGCCCCGGACAGCGTCCCCTGCTGGAAAACCCCGACCCCCTCGAGCGCATTCAGAAGCTCCTGGCCGAGCGCGAAGCCATCTACCGCCAGGCCACCCTGCACATCTCCACCGATGGCCGTCGGGTTCCCGAGGTGGTGGACGAAATCATTGACCGACTGTGGGATTATGCGGAAGCTAAAGATTAGACACCCCATCCCCTACCCGATTCATATTGGGTTCGACCTCGAGGTGCCCCAGGCCGAAGGCCCCCGGGCCATGATCTTCGACCTGGCCGTGCAGGACTTCGCCAAAAAGCTGGCTGCCCGGCTGGACATCCCGGCGGGCCTGGGCCTGCCGGGCGGCGAGGCCGCGAAGAGCCTGGCCACCTACGGCAAAGCCCTGTCCTGGCTGGCGGGGCAGGCCCTCCCCCGCGACACCACCCTCTACATCGTGGGCGGCGGTTCCCTCACCGACCTGGGGGGGTTTATCGCGGCCACCTACCTGCGGGGGGTCAGCTACATCAGCCTGCCCACCACCACCCTGGCCATGGTTGACGCCTCGGTGGGCAACAAAACCGGCATCAACCTGCCGGAAGGCAAGAACCTGGTCGGGGCCTTCCATGCCCCCGACGGGGTGTATGCCGACCTCGAGACCCTGCGAACCCTGCCCCCCCATACCTTCAAGCAGGGGCTGGTCGAGGCCTTCAAGCACGGCCTCATCGCCGGGGACGAGCTGCTGGTGAACGTGGAGCCGCTCTCGCTGGACTGGGAAGGCTTCGAAAACTACCTGGCCCGTGCGGTCTCGGTCAAGTTGCAGATTGTGGAGGCCGACCCCACCGAGCAAAACGAGCGCCGCAAGCTCAATCTGGGGCACACCCTGGCCCATGCCCTCGAGGGGGCCACCTTTGGCACCATGCCCCACGGGGTCGCGGTGGCCTACGGCCTGCTTTTTGCGGCCCTGCTGGGCCGGGCCCACGGTGGCAACGACCTGGTGCCCACCGTGCTGAAGTTTTTGCAGTGGCTCTCCCCGCCCCCACCCCCCCGCTTTAGCTGGGACGACCTGACCCCCTTCCTCAGCCGCGACAAGAAAAAGCTGGGCAAGGCCCTCAACTGGGTGGTGCCCAAGGACCTGGGCTGGCTCGAGATTCACCCCGTCCTTACTGAAGTGTTGCTGGGTTGCTACGAAGAGTTTTTGAGCCTGGTGGCCACCCTGCAAAGCGACCCCGCCAAACAGGGCGAAACGGAGCGGGTCTGACCGCGACCTTCGCAGATTCGAAGCCCGCTTGTGGTTGCAGGGCCTTTGGAGCACCCGCGACCCATTTTGAGCCAATCGAGTTCGAGAAAGCCTTGTTCTGAACAGAACAGTGGCCGCCTGGATGGACAGCCACGTCTGTGAAGAGCGCGATACGCCTCATCGGGCGCGTAATGGAGAGGCCCGGGCCCAATCGGCTTCAGCGGGTATGCGTGGCAACCGCCCTCCGCAGAAGGCCCTTCCCTATCCTGGCTCCCGAAAACCCCGCTCCAGCAGGGCCAGCAAGGCCATGCTCAGGCCCATCAGCACCACGGCCAGCACCACCGCCTCGTGAAAGGGCAGCGCACCCGGCCTGCCCAGCCGCTCGTAGATGGCCAGGGAGAGGGTGGCCCACTCGGGGCGTTGCAGGGTCAGGGTGGCGCCAAACTCGCCCACAATCGCGGCCAGGGCCAGCCCTGCCCCGGAAAGCGCCGATTTTTGAACCATTGGCCACTCCACCCGCACCAGGCGGCGCCAGGGGCCCGCCCCCAGCACCCGGGCGGCCTCCACCACCCCTTTGGGCATGGCCCGCAAAGCCGGCAGCAAAGCCCGTCCCAGCAGGGGGTAGCTGAGCAGCGCATAGGCCACAATCAGAATCAGGAGCGAACCGCGCAACCCCGGATAGGCCAGCAAGTAGCCGAGCCCAATGGCCACCGGCGAGACCATCAGGGGCAGTAGACCCAGCCAGTCCAGCCCCCGATGACCCCGCCAGACCGCATAGGCATACAAAACACCCAGGGGCAGCACCAAGAGCAGGGCCAGGCCGGCAAACCCCAGGGTGTTGAAAAGGGCCGTGCCGCCTGGGGTGAAGTCCGGGCTGTTCCAGACGCTGAGCCAGGCCTCAGGGCGCTCGAGGGCCCGCAGCAGCAGGCTCCACAGGGGGCTATAAAGCAGCAGAAAGAAGCCCCAGACCAACAGCGCCAGCCCCCCTGCCGGGCGGGGGGCCAGCGGCAGGTGCGAGCCGTAGCCGCCAATGCCCAGGGCCAGCCGTTCTTGCAGGCGCAGGTAGCCCATCAACACGACAAGGCTTACGGCCAGTTGCATGAGCACCAGGGCGGTGGCCTCGGGGAAGGCCAGCCGCTGGGCCAGGGCATAGTAGGTCTCGACCTCGAGGGTGGCCCACCGGGATCCCCCCAGCAAAAGCGGCACCCCAAAGCTGGTAAAGCTATACAGGAACACCAGACTGCCCCCCGAAAGGAGGGCCGGCCCCAGCAACGGGATGCCCACCCGCCAGTAGGCCCGCAGCGGGGAAGCGCCCAGGGTGCGGGCGGCGGCCAGCGGGGTTTGCAGGGCCGGTAACAGCGCTACCAATGGGCGCAGCACCAGCCCCAGGTTGTAGAGCAGGCTGGCCCAGAACAGCACCCAGGCCGTTCCGTAGAGGTTGAGGCCCAGCAGCCCTTTAGGCCCTACCAGGCTCAGGAAGCCCATCGCCACCACCAGGGGGGGCAGCACAAACGGCACGGTGGAAAAGCCCAGCAGAAAGTCGCGCCCAGGAAAGCGATAGCGAAACGCATAGGCCAGTGGCAAGGCCAGCCCAATGCACAAAAGCGAGGAGCCCAGCCCGTAGGCCAGGCTCCAGGCGAGCCGCGAGCCGTAGTAAGGGTTGGTCAGCACAGCCTGCCAGCCCTCGGCCAGGCCCAGCGCCAGGATGCGCCCCAGAGGATATAGGAGCGCCAGGGCCAGGAAGGCCAGCACCGGCAGGCCCAGCCACCGGCCCTCCGGAGGCCTCGAGGTTCCCTTGGGGGTCCGCATAGCTTGGGGGCAAAATGCCGGTGGTCAAGGGTAAAACTTCGGTTGGCCCCCACCCCTCCAGCCTGAAGCACCTGAGCCCGGTTTACCGCCGCGCCTTAACTGCTTCGGCGCTCTGGCCCTGCACCACCACCTGCGTCCACTCGCGAATCCAGCGCTCGCGGTTCTGGGCAATCTGCTGGGGCGAGAGGCGGGCTGGCTCGGCGGGCACCTCGGCAAAGCGGAAGACCTCGGGCAGGCGGGCATCGCGCCGGGCCGGGTAGACCCACATCTGGGTGGGGATGTTCTCCTGCGCGGGCCGGGAAAGCAGCCAGTCCACAAAGCGCTGGGCCGCCCGCAGGTTGCGGGTGCCTTTCAGAATGCCCACGTACTCGACCTGAAAGAAGGAGCTGCGGGGTAAAAACAGGTTGGCGGTGGGGGGCTCGGCGGGTTTGGGTTTGGCCTCGCTGTAGTAAAGCTCAGCCGCCGGGCTGGTGCTGTACGAGACCACCAGCGGGCGATCCCCCCCGGCGCGGGTGAAATGGGTGTAATAGGCATCGCTCCAACCGCTCACCACCCTGACCCCGTTCTGGCGGAGATTCTCCCAGAAGCCCAGGTAGCCTTCCTCGCCAAACGCCGCGACGGTAGCCAGCAAAAAGGCCAGCCCTGGGGAGCTGCTGGCCGGGTTCTGCACCACCAACAGCCGGGCGAACTCGGGCGAGGCCAGGTCGGCGAACCGCTCAGACAGGGGCTTGCCCTTGAAGTAATCCCGGTCGTAGTTGAGGGCCACGTAGCCAAAATCCACCGGGCTAGCCCGGAAGGTCTGGTCGAGCAGGAGGTCGGGGCGCAGGCTGGCCAGCTCCGGGGAGCGGTAGGGCTGCAGGATATCGGCTTGCAGCGCCCTCGAGAGCAGGGTGTTGTCAAAGCCGTAGATGACATCGGCAATGGGGGCCCCTTTACTCAGTATGGCCTTGTTGAGCATCTCGCCCGCGTCGCCCCCCTTCAAAAAGCGCAGACGAATGCCCGACTGACGCTCGAATAAGGCCAGCAGTTGCTTGTCGAGGTTGAAGCTGTCGTGGGTCAGCACCGTGAGCGTGGGCTGGGCCAAGGCCAGCGAGGCCAGCAAGAAAAGGAGACCGAAAAGCCAGCGGACTGGGTGCATAAAAAAATCCCTCCATGTCATCGGGAGGGCGGTGTCATGCTCCCTACGGCGGTGCGAACCGCATCAGGTTCAAAGGGTCTGTCTCAGCCTGGTTTTCCCAGGCACCCCCGATGACACCCGGATGATAAAGCCTGCGGGTGGGGTTGTACAGCCCTCAGGTCACGGTTTGGGTGGCCACCACCCAGAAACGGGGGTGTCTGGCCCGTAGTTTTTGCGCTACAAAAAGGGCTTCCTCGGCTTCGCGGGCCAGGCCGAAGAGGCTCGAGCCCGACCCCGACATCAACACCCCCTTTAGCCCTGTGTTCACCAGTTCTTGCTTGAGTTCCCTCAGGGCGGGCACCAGCCGGAAAACGGGCGGCTCGAGGCTATTCCAGTAAGGCGGCTCGGCCCCTGCACGAATGGCCGCCAGGATGCCCGCCACGTCCAGCTCGGGCTGCCACTCCTCGGGGCGAAGGTGGCGGTAAGCCTCTGCTGCCGCAACCGCAATACCCGGATTGAAGACCACCAGGTGGGCCTCGAGCGGTTCCAGCGCCCTGAGCCGCTCACCCACCCCCCGCCCGTCGGCCAGGCCCGCCTCCAGGAAAAACGGCACGTCGGCCCCCAGCCTGAGGGCCAGGGCTGGCACGTCGAGCGCAGCCGGATAAAGCTGGCTAAGGCCCCGCAGCACCGCCGCCGCATCCGACGAACCCCCGCCCAGCCCCGCCGCAATGGGCAGGTTCTTCTCCAGCACCACCCTCACCCCCCCCGGCCAGCCCGCTGCATTCAGGTAGGCCACCGCGGCTTTGTACACCAGGTTGTCGGTGTTCGCAGGCAGGCCAAAGCCGCGTACCTCCAGCTCCACCCCCTCCGGAATGGCCTCCACCCAAAGCCGGTCGCCCACCCTCAAGGCCGCAAACAGGGTGTGCAGTTCGTGGTAGCCATCGGCCCGTCGGCCCAGCACCGAGAGGCCCAGGTTCACCTTGGCCGGGGCTAGGAGTTCCATACCCGCGCCAGTCCTTCCGCCAGCAGCAAATCCTCGGGATAGGTGATTTTGAACATCCGCCGGTCGCCCTCCACCAGCGCAACCGGATGGCCCAGCCAGCGCACCAGCTGGGCATCGTCGGTGAACTCCTGGCCCTCCGCCCGGGCCTTCAGGTGGGCCTTCCACAACAGCTCGCGCCGAAAACCCTGGGGGGTCTGCACCAGCCGGTGGTGTTCACGGGGGATGACCGCGCCGTATTCACCTGACGCTTCCTGCACCAGCGTATCGGGCACCGGCACCGCCAGGGTGGCCGCCCCGGAGGTGCGCACCGCCTCCAGAAGGCGCTCGACGGCAGCCCGCACCACAAAGGGCCGGGCCACGTCGTGCACCAGCACAATCTCGCCTGTGGCGGCCTGCACCAGATTGAACACGCTTTGCTGGCGGGTCTGGCCGCCCAAAACCGTTTTGATGCCGGGGGTCTCCAGACTTCTTTCCGGGGGCAGCGCCACCACCCGCTCATCGGCCCAGGCAAACCCCTCGAGGGCCCAGTCCAGGAGGGTTTTGCCGCCGACCTCGAGAAACGCTTTAGGCCCCCGCCCGATTCGCTCCCCCGAACCGGCAGCAGGCAACAGCACCGAAACCTTCACGCCCGGCATCGTACCGCATCTGAACGGGCCAGGGGGCGGGTCTGGTGGCGAAGCCGGAAAGAGGCATTGCGTCCCACCCGAATGAAAGTTGGCATCTTTGAGCCTTGCGCAGAAAAAGCCATGAACCGGCTCGCTCTGGTTCTAATACCCTCCCCCAGCACTACCTCATCGCAACGGCTTTTATTCCCAACGCCATTCGGTGCATTGAACACAGAGCCGGTATCGCCACCCCCTCCGCAAAGGTAAGAGGGAAAGTGGCGAATGATAAAACCCTGTCGGCTTGCTCAAAACCTTCATTTGGCCATCACGTTGCGTGGTATTCTCTGGGGCGTGACCATTTTCGAGGCCTTCATCCTGGGGCTCCTGGAGGGCCTGACCGAGTTTTTGCCCATCTCCTCCACCGGCCATCTGACCCTGGCCGCCCATCTGCTCAGGCTCAACATCGAAAACGACCCCTTCATCAAGAGCTTTATCATCGTGATTCAGCTAGGGGCCATCCTGGCCGTGCTGGCCCTGTACTTCCGGCGCTTTTTGCGGGATATGGAGGTCTGGAAGCGCATCATCGTGGCCTTCATTCCCACTGGCATCCTGGGGTTTTTGCTGGCCGATGTGATTGAGAAGGTGTTTCTGGGCAACGACCTGATTGTGGTGGTGAACCTGATTGGGGTGGGTGTTCTTCTCCTTTTCGTGGACCGCTGGCTACAGCACCACAAGCGCTACGACGACGTCAACCAGATGCCCGTGCCCCAGGCGGTGTTGATTGGCCTGTTTCAGGCCGTGGCCATGATGCCGGGGGTCTCGCGCAGTGGGGCCACCATTGTGGGGGGCATGGCCCTGGGAATGTCGCGCAAGGCGGCGGCTGAGTTTTCCTTCATCCTGGCCGTGCCCACCATGCTCTCGGCCACCGGCTTCTCGCTTTTGCGAAACCTGGACGAGTTTAAGGCCGATAGCTGGGGGCTTCTGGCGGTGGGATTTTTCACCGCTTTTGTGGCCGCTTTGCTCACGGTGCGCTGGCTTCTGGGCTTTGTCAGCCGCAACAGCTTCGTGCCCTTTGCCATTTACCGCATCGTGATCGGCGTGGTGTACGCGGTGTTTTTCCTGCGATAACTTCAGGGTCAATCTGTGCTATTATTCGCATAGTCTATCTAATCTCATTCAGGAGAAGTTATGAGTATGGTGTCAACTCCTGCATCTAGGGCTCTTGTTGATGTTATTAAACATATACACACGGGAGAGCTGGTCTTACCTGAGTTTCAGCGCTCGTTTGTTTGGAAACCTTCCGAGGTCTCGGAACTGTTCGCTTCGATTTTTGAAGGTTACTTTATCGGCACTCTACTGTTGCTCGACAAAGTGGATCCCGCAAAGCCACCCTTTTCGCTCAGATTGTTTGAAGGCGTGAAATGTGTCAACCCGACCGCTTCTCTATCCACTGATGGAACGGTTATGGTCGTTCTTGACGGCCAGCAACGCCTCACTGCTCTTTACCAAGCTCTGCACGTAACACATACATCTAAAGGAGCCATGTTGCCGAGCGGTATTTCTCCTATTTGTAAAACTGAGTCACCCTATGAGTATTTTTTGCATCTCGACGAACTAGACGGCAAAAACTATGAAGATGCTGTTCAAGGCATCCACTATAGCAGAAAAAGCGAGCTTAGCGCCATACTTTCAAAGGTTAGTCGTAAAGAAGCAGTCCGCATGGTTGATCTTTTT
>NZ_JANWVH010000061.1 GCF_025056915.1 Meiothermus sp.
CTCGAGCGCCTCAACACCCCGCCCCCCCGCTCGCTGGTGCTCTCGGCCAATCCCAATGCCCTTACGCTGAACACCGGCGCCAGCGCCAGCGTGACCATCTCTATCAGCCGCACCAACTTTAGCGAGCCGGTGGCCCTGAGCGTGAGCGGGCAGCCCAGCGGTACCACCCCCAGCTTCAGCCCCGCCAGCCCCGTATCCGAGAGCAGCGCCACCCTGACCATCCCCGCGGGCAGCACCCCCGGCACCTATACCCTGGTGGTCAGCGGCAGCGCCAGCGTGGGCGGCCAGACCGTGCAGGGCGAGACCCGCATCACCCTGACCGTGGTACAGCCCCCCACCACCCCCCCGCCCGCCCAGAACGTGCAGGGCACCCGGGTGTACTTCGACGCGGTGCTGCGCGAAACCCCCACCCTGAGCCTGTTGCTGGATTTCAATCCGGTGGTCATCACCCAGACCGGCACCCAGGCAGCCTACAGCCGAAACGAGCTTTCGACGACCGGGCTGGTGGGCTATCGCATCTCAGCCTGGAAGGATGTGAACAACAACGGCACCCAGGATGTGGGGGACCTTTTCGGCTGGTACCGTGAGAACGGCAACATCGCTACGGTGATGCCCAGCAGAAGCCGGATTGACATCACCTTAGAGCCCATCCTCGCCACCACCCTCACCCGCGAAAAGTGGCTCAAACAGATGGGCTACCCGGCCCGCGAAGAGACCCCACGGTAAGCTTGTCCAGTGCGCACTTGCAGGGATGCCATTGACTTTCACGGATTGGTTTGCACGCTTGCCGTGGGGGCCCCAGAAAGGCACATTTACCGGTGGTAGGGCTCGCCCCGCTTGAGGGTTTCGACCCGGTAGAGCTGCTCCAATAGCACCACCAGGGCCAGCTCGTGCTGGAGGGTGAGTTTGGATAGCGCCAGCAGCCAGTCGGCCTGGTCGCGCACCGCCTGGGCATGGCCTTCGGCGCCCCCAATCAGGAACGCCACGCCTTTTTCGGCCCCCATCTCCCAGGCCTCGAGCCGCGCCTTGAAGGCCAGGGTATCGGGCAACGCTCCCCGCTCGTCCAGCACCACCCGCTTATAGCCTTCGGAGGCCTGGAGCAAGCGCTGTCCCTCCTGCACCTGGGGGCCTTCCTTCAGGTAGAGGAGCTCGAGCCGCCCGTACCGCTGCAACCGCTCCAGGTATGCCTCCACACCAGCTTTGGCGTAGGCCAGCTTGGGTTTGCCAATCACACATATGCGAAGCTTCATAGGGCCAGCCCAAATAACCACCAAACGCAATAAGCATAGCGAAATTGCCTATTCTTCATTACAAACCCGCCCCCATTTGGCCCCGGGCAAAACCGGCTATAATCTTGGGTACCAAGAGGTCGGTATGGGAAAGAGCCTGGCGCTACCGGCAGTGATTGGCTCTCCCGAAACCTCGAGCCCGGTATACCAAAATCCAACCCCAGGCCTCCTCAACAGGAGGTTTTTTGGTATTGCTGGGTGGTTGTTCCCCGTGGCCGTCCTTACCCAGGGCGCCGCGGACGAAAAAGCCTTTACCCAAGGCTTGGCAGGTCGGGCTGGCTGGTCATCCCAGCAGGCCGGGAGGAAACATGGTTCAAGAGAAAATTCGCTTCCAACCCTTCAGCAGTGAGCCCATCCGGCTGATAGACGAACAGGGCCACTGGAATGCCCCCTTCGAGCATGGGTTGCCCCCCGAGCAGCTCCAACGCTTCTACCGCGATATGCTGGCGGCGCGGTTGCTGGACGAGAAACTCGTCATCCTGATTCGCACCGGCAAAACCAGCTTCATCGCCCCCCACGCGGGCCACGAGGCCGCCCAGGTGGGCATCGCCCACGCCCTGCAAAGGGGGCACGACTGGCTCTTCCCCTACTACCGCGATATGGGCCTGGTGCTGGCCATGGGGGTTCCGCTGGTGGAAATCTTTGGTCAGACCCTGGGCAACGCCGCCGACCCCGCCAAGGGCCGCCAGATGCCTTCGCATCCCGGCAGCAAAAGCCTGAACATTTTCACGGTCTGCTCGGCCATCGCCTCCCATGTGCCCCCGGCGGCCGGGGCGGCCATCAGCATGAAGCTGCGCCGCACCCAGCAGGTCGCGGTCTGCACTTTTGGCGATGGGGCCACCAGCGAGGGCGACTGGCACGCCGGGGTCAACTTTGCCGCGGTGCAGGGGGCTCCGGCGGTGTTTGTGTGCGAGAACAACCGCTACGCCATCAGCGTGAACATCTCCAAGCAAACCGCCTCCGAGAACATCGCAGTCAAGGCCCAGGCCTACGGGATTCCGGGATACTACGTGGACGGGCTGGATGTGCTGGCCAGCTATTTTGTAATGCAGGAAGCCATCGAGCGAGCCCGGCTCGGGCATGGGGCCAGCCTGGTGGAGCTGGTGGTCAACCGCTTTGGGGCCCACTCCTCCGCCGACGACGACAGCCGCTACCGCTCCCGCGAGGAGCTGGCCGCCGAGCGCCAGCACGACCCCCTGCCGCGCTACCAGCGCTTCCTGGAAAAGCAGGGCCTGTGGGATGCCCAGTGGGCCAACGAGCTGCGCCTGGAAATCTCCAAGGAACTCGAGGCCGCCCTGCAAGCCGCGCAGGAGGCCGGCGAACCCGACCCGCTGCAAATGTTCGACGATGTGTACGCGGCCCGGCCCTGGCATTTAGAGGAGCAGCGCCGCCTGGTCATGGACGAGTTGCAGTCCTAAGGGCAGAGGTCTGTCCTCTTTTGACATAAGACGGAGATTGTATGCCAACCATGACCCTAATCCAGGCCATCAACACCGCCCTGGACGAAGAGATGAGCCGCGACGAGCGGGTAATGCTGCTGGGGGAGGATGTGGGCAAGCGCGGGGGGGTTTTCCTGGCCACCGAGGGCTTGCAACAAAAGTATGGCCCTGACCGGGTGATAGACTCGCCCCTCTCCGAAGCGGCCATTGTGGGGGCCGCGGTGGGCCTGGCCGCCCACGGCATGCGCCCGGTGGCCGAGATTCAGTTCGCCGACTACGTCTTCCCCGGCATTGACCAGCTTTTCTCCCAGGCCGCCAAGCTCCGCTACCGCTCCGGGGGGCAGTTCACCGCCCCCATGGTGGTGCGGATGCCCACCGGCGGCGGTGTGAAGGGGGGGCACCACCACTCACAAAGCCCCGAAGCCCACTTTGCCCACACCGCCGGCCTCAAGGTGGTGGTGGTTTCCACGCCCTACGACGCCAAAGGGCTTCTGAAGGCGGCCATCCGCAACGACGACCCGGTGGTTTTCATGGAGCCCAAGCGGCTTTACCGCGCCATCAAGGAAGAGGTGCCCTCCGACGACTACCTGATTCCCATCGGCAAGGCCGCCGTCCGCCGTGAGGGCCGCGACATCTCCCTGGTTTCGTATGGGGGGCCGATGGTCGAGACCCTCAGGGCCGCCGAGGAGATGGCCGCTGCCGGGGTAGAGCCAGAGGTGATTGACCTGCGTACCGTGATGCCCTGGGATAAGGAAACCGTCCTGAACTCGGTGGCCAAAACCGGACGCTTGCTAATGATCTCCGAGGCTCCGCGCACGGCCAGCCTCGCCTCCGAGGTGGCCGCCACGGTTTCGGAGGAGCTGTTCGACCAGTTGCTGGCCCCGCCCCTGCGGGTAACCGGCTTCGATACCCCTTATCCGCTGGCCCAGGACAAGCTCTATATGCCCACCGTGACGCGCATCCTGAATGCAGCCAAACGCCTGCTCGACTACTAGGGAGGACGCATGCCCAAAGAAGTGGTGTTACCCGAACTTGCAGAATCGGTGGTGGAAGGTGAGATTCTTCGCTGGCTGGTCAACGAGGGCGACCCCTTGCAAAAAGACCAGCCGTTTGTAGAGGTGATGACCGACAAGGTCACGGTGGAGTTGCCCAGCCCCCTGGCCGGGGTACTCCTGCAAAAGCTGGTGAAGGAAGGGGACGTGGTGCCCGTGCATGCCCCCATTGCCCTGGTGGCCGAACCGGGTGAGGTGACCGCCCCCATTTCGGACCAAAAACCCACCCCCGCGCCCAGCATCCAGGCCCAGGAGGAACGCTCCATTGTGGAGCCGGGCCAGGTCGCCGAGGACGATGGGGCCAACCTCTCCCTATTCAAACCCGACAGCAAGCCGGAGCAGGTGAAAAACCCCTTCAGCAAGGCAGCCCCGCTCCAAGCTGCAGAGAGCAGTACCGTAGCCCAACCCCGGCGGGTGATTGCGGTGCCGGCGGCCCGCAAGCTGGCCCGCGAGCTGGGCCTGGACATTGCCCAGGTTCCGGGCTCAGGGCCAGGGGGTCGGGTGCGGGTGGAGGATGTGCGGGCCTACGCGGCCAAGCAGACCCAGCCCCCTTCGCCGGAGCCTGCGGCCCCCAAACCGCCCGCTGGCTTTCCTCCGCCGGTTCAGTACAAGCCCCCCAAAGGCTACGAGGACCTCGAGACCCGCCTTCCCCTGCGCGGCCTGCGCCGGGCCATCGCCCAGCAGATGGTGGCCTCACACCTCTACACCGTGCGCACCCTCTCGGTGGACGAGGTCGACCTGACCGAGCTGGTGGCCCTGCGCGAGCGGCTCAAGCCGGAAGCCGAGGCCCAGGGGGTTAAGCTCAGCTACCTGCCCTTCATTTTCAAGGCCATCGCAGTTGCGCTCAAGAAGTTTCCCTCGCTCAACAGCTCCCTCGACGAGGCCCGGCAGGAAGTGGTGCTCAAGCACTATGTAAACATCGGGATGGCCGTGGCCGCCGAGAATGGCCTGATTGTGCCGGTGGTTCGGGACGTGGAGCGCAAAAGCCTGCTGCAACTGGCCCGCGAGATTGCCGACCTGGCCGAAAAGGCCCGCTCCGGCCGGCTGGCCCCGGAGGAGGTGAGCGGCTCCAGCTTCAGCGTGACCAACATCGGCTCCATTGGGGCCCTCTTCAGCTTCCCCATCATCAACGTGCCCGACGCGGCCATCCTGGGGGTGCACTCCATCCAGAAGCGCCCGGTGGTAAACGAACAGGACGAAATTGTAGTGCGCCAGATGATGTACCTTTCGCTCTCCTTCGACCACCGGCTGGTAGACGGCGCCGAGGCCGCACGGTTCTGCAAGGAAGTCATCCGGCTCTTGGAAAAGCCCGAGCGGCTCTTCCTGGAAGCGCTGTAGTTTTTCAACAGGCAGATTTTGTTTTTCATCTGAGCACTGACTAGAATGGGGAGTCTATGTCGACCATCTACGATGTAATCGTGATTGGCACCGGCCCTGGCGGCTACCATGCGGCCATCCGGGCAGCCCAGCTTGGCAAAAAAGTGCTGGCGGTAGAGGCAGAGCATGTGGGGGGGGTCTGCCTCAATGTGGGCTGCATTCCCACCAAGGCCCTGCTGCACGCCGCCGAGGAACTCGAGGCCCTCCGTCACGGGGGAGCCTTTGGCCTCGAGGTGAAAGAAGCCAGGCTCGACACCAAAAAGCTGGCCGGATGGCGCGACGGCATCGTCAAAAAGCTCACCGGCGGGGTCTCCCAGCTTTTTAAGGGCAACAAGGTGGACCTCAGAACCGGCTTTGCCCGGTTTGTCGACAAAAACACCATCGAGGTCGGGGGAGAGCGCATCCAGGGCAAAACTTTCATCGTGGCCACCGGTTCCGAGCCCAACACCCTGCCCGGCTTTGCAGTGGACCAAAAGGACATCGTGGACTCCACCGGGGCCCTGCGGGTCGAGGAAAAGTTTCCCAAGCGGCTGCTCTGCATCGGAGGCGGCGCGATTGGCCTGGAGTTCGCCCAGGTCTACAAGCGCCTCGGCGCCGAGGTCACGGTGATCGAGTTCATGGGCCAGATTCTGCCCGCCGCCGACCCCGAGACCGCCGGCCTGCTGGCGAAGGTGCTGGCCAAGCAGGGCATTGCCATCCGCACCCAGACCAAAGGGGTCGGCGTAGAGAAGAAAAAAGACGGCCTGCACGTCACCCTCGAGCACACCCAGAGCGGCCAGCAGGACACCTTGGTGGTGGACAAAATCCTGGTCGCAACCGGGCGGCGGCCCCGGGGCAAGGGGCTGGGGCTCGAGGCCCTGGGCGTAACCGTGGACGAGCGCGGCTACATTCCCACCAACGAGCGCATGGAGACCAACGTGCCCGGCATCTATGCCATCGGCGACGTGACCCGCCCGCCCCTTCTGGCCCACAAGGCCATGAAGGAGGGCCTGATTGCCGCCGAGAACGCCGCCGGGGGCAATGCGGTCATGGACTACCAGATTCCCAATGTGGTCTATACCAGCCCGGAGTGGGCCGCCGTTGGCCTGACCGAGGAGGAAGCCACCAAAGCTGGCTACAAGATTAAGGTGGGCAAGTTCCCCCTCTCGGCCTCGGGCCGGGCCATGACCCTGGGGGCCAGCGAGGGGCTCATCAAGCTGGTCGGCGATGCCGAGACCGACCTCCTGCTGGGGGCCCACATCCTGGGGCCCAGCGCCTCCGACCTAATTGCCGAGATGGCGCTGGCGTTGGAGATGGGGGCCACCGTGACCGATGTGGGCCTGACCGTCCATGCCCACCCCACCCTTTCCGAGGGCATCATGGAGGCCGCCGAGCACCTGCACCGTCAGGCCATCCACATCGCCAATCGCTAAGTTCAGCGCGTAGTTTGAAGTGGGTGGCGTGTTCGGCCCTGCTGAGAACCCTTGCGACTTGTGAGGGTTCCGTTGGGCTGGTATAACTTCCCTCAATGCGGATTCGTGCAACCCTCAACGCGCTGGCCCTACGGCTCGACGGCAACGAGACCCCCGAGATGCTCCGCAAAGCCCTGGCCGAACTCCCTAGCCTACCCCTGGAAGTAGAAGTGGCCGGGGTCGTGACCCAGGGAACCCTGGAAGCCCTGCTCGAGCTAGGTCGCGAACGTGGCCTTCAGCTCAGGCCCCAGCGAGGTGAAAAATACATTCCTTACACCGAGGTCATAGACCAGACCCTGCGCTCAGGCGCCCGGGTGGAGTCCCCCGGCACGGTGGTCGTGCTGGGCGATGTCAACGCAGGGGCCGAAATTATTGCGGCTGGGGACATTATTGTGGTCGGTAAACTGCGCGGATTGGCCCATGCCGGAGCCACCGGGCAGGAAGAGGCCGCCATCTGGGCTATGAGCCTGGAAGCCAAGCAGCTACGCATTGCCCACCATGTGGCCCAGTCCCCCGACGGTGAAAAAAGCGCCCGCGGCCCCGAACGGGCCAGGGTGGCCGAGGGTCGAATTGTACTGGAAGCCTGGGGTAAGAAAGCTTGAGAAAGGCTCCTGCACCAAAGGCATCCAGGCCGCTTTCAAGGAACCGCAAGGTGGGGGTGGGTGGTCGGAGGGTAGGGGATTTCCAGGATTTGCTGGCGCCCCCAAACCCCCGCGGCTTGTCTCACCTCAAAAGCCAATCCCACCCGCCGACTCGCCGTAGGCGCGCAGAATCTGGTCAATAATCCAGCCGGTTACCGCCACATAAAGCCAGACCGGCACCGTCCAGCGGGCCCAGGCCTTGTGGATGCTGAAGCGCTGCTTGAGGGCGTTGTAGATCAGCCACAACACCAGGGGCCCGTTGATGGCGGCCAGAACGGTATGGCTGATGAGCAAGGCATAGTAGGCCCCCCGCCACTCTTCCGGCCCCACATAGCGGGTGGTTCCATAAAGCCCCCACTTGAGCAGGTAGAAAACCAAAAAAAGCGCTGCCAGACCGGTGGCAACCAGCATCACTCGAGGATGCCAGACCCGATCCCCCCGCTTGATAAGAATGACCCCGATGACAACTGCCAGACCGGACAGAGCAATTAGTGTGGCGGCGATATCGCCCAACATCTGACCCATGGTTCTTGTTTCCTCCTGGTCGTGCACAGGGTGCTCCCTGTAGCTGTTTCAAAATAGCCTATTTTCGCCAGTCACATTTATCCCTGGCCATTGTTTACGAACTCCGCGCTGAGTTTTTCCGCCAGGCGGCGCACCCGCTCCTCCCTCGAGCTGCGGGCATAGCTGTACCCCAGCATAAAAGCCCGTTCGGCTTCGTTGCGCCTGCCCAGCTGCCGTTGCACCTGGGCCAACCGCAAATAGGCCAGCGCCATCATCCCATCGCGCTCTTTGGAGGGTCGTACCGCTTCAAGAAGGCCCACCGATTCTTTCAGCGAGCCCACTGCTTGCTCGGGTGCGAGTTCGCGGGCATCCCGAATCAGAGTGGCCGCCTGGTCGAGCAAGCGTTGCACCTTCCCAGTATATGGGCCAGCAAGCGCCCCGTACAGCGTAGTAAAGGAGCCTGGGTGGTCAGGTTGGGCCTTACCAGATGAACTGCGACAAGTACCGAGGTTTTGATGTTGTTCAAAACTACCATTGACTATGGACGATTGACCATAGACACTTTACACATGACGCCCTACGAAGCCTTTCAACTCCTCGAGCTGCGCGTCGGACGCATCCAGAAAGCCGAGCCCCACGAAAAAGCCCGCAAGCCTTCCTACAAGCTCTGGGTAGACCTGGGCCCTTTGGGCATCAAGCAGAGCAGCGCCCAGCTCACCGACCTGTACACCCCCGAAACCCTGGTGGGGCGGTTGGTGATCTGTGCGACCAACCTGGGCGAGCGCAACATTGCCGGCTTCAAATCCGAGGTGCTGGTGCTGGGCCTGCCTGACGAAGCGGGGCGGGTGGTGCTGCTCTCGGCAGAGCGCGAGGTACCGCTGGGCGGGCGGGTTTTCTGAGGCAGGTCTTCACGAAGCCCAGCCTAGCCAACCGCCGCCTGACCCCTGGCCCCTTGGGGGTGCCCGCACATCGAGCGGTATCATGTTCAGCAGGAGCCGACTATGCCAGAGCCCATTCCCATTGCCAGAGGTGAATCGGACGTATTCCTGTACCCCAAGATGGCCAACCGCCACGGCCTGATTGCCGGGGCCACCGGCACCGGCAAGACCGTGAGCCTGCGGGTGCTGGCCGAGCAGCTTTCCCGCATCGGGGTACCGGTCTTCATGGCCGACGTGAAGGGCGACCTCTCGGGGATGTGCAGGCCGGGGGGCGACAACCCCAAGGTCGCCGAGCGGGTGCAGAAGCTGGGCCTGGCGGACTTCCAGTACGAAGCCTGCCCGGTGGTGTTCTGGGACGTGTTCGGCGAGCAGGGGCACCCGGTGCGGGCCACCGTCTCGGAGATGGGGCCGCTGCTTTTGGCCCGCCTGCTCGACCTCAACGAGACCCAGAGCGGGGTGCTCACCCTGGTCTTCAAGATTGCCGACGACAACGGGCTGTTGCTTTTGGACCTCAAAGACCTGCGGGCCATGCTGCAGTACGTGGGCGACCGCGCCGAGCAGTTCAAGACCGAGTACGGCAACATCTCGGCGGCCTCCATCGGGGCCATCCAGCGGGGGCTTTTGGCCCTGGAGGAACAGGGGGGCGACCGCTTCTTTGGCGAGCCAGCGCTGAACCTCGAGGACCTCCTCCAGACCCAGGGCGGCAAGGGGGTCATCCACATCCTGGCCGCCGACAAGCTGATGCAGTCGCCCAAGCTCTACAGCACCTTTTTGCTCTGGATGCTCTCCGAGCTCTTCGAGCGGCTGCCGGAGGTGGGCGACCCCGAGAAGCCCAGGCTGGTCTTCTTCTTCGACGAGGCCCACCTGCTCTTCGACGAGGCCCCCAAGGCCCTGCGGGAGAAGATCGAGCAGGTCGTGCGCCTCATCCGCAGCAAGGGGGTGGGTGTGTACTTCGTGAGCCAGAACCCCTTAGACATCCCCGACGAGGTGCTGGGGCAGCTGGGCAACCGCGTCCAGCACGCACTGAGGGCCTTCACCCCGCGCGACCAGAAAGCCGTCAAGGCCGCCGCCGAGACCTTCCGGCCCAACCCCAAGCTGGACGTGGCCACCGTCATCCTGGAAATGGGGGTGGGCGAGGCCCTGGTCTCGACCCTGGACGAGAAGGGCATTCCCAGCATCGTGGAGCGGGCCCTGATCTACCCGCCCCGCACCCAGCTACCGCCCCTTTCGGCGGAGGAGCGCCGGCGGGTCATTCAACAGTCGCCTGTCTATGGGCACTACGAGAAGGCCCTTGATCGCGAGTCGGCCTACGAAGTCCTGCGGAGCCGGGCCGCCGAGTCGGTGCAGCCCGCCCCTTCAACCCCCAAAGCCCAGGCCCAGCCCACCGGGGGCAACCTCCTGGGCGACCTGGCCAAGGGGGCGGTGGGATTCCTGGCCAGCCGGGAGGGGCAGCGCATCGTGCGGGGGGTGCTGGGGGGGCTGCTGGGGGGCAGCAAGCGCAGAAGGTAAAAGCGCTCTAGATACTGTGTCGCATAAAAGCACACCCGCACGGTGAGCGAATCAAGTCAATCCTGGCCTGGACTCGCTCTCCCCTACCTCCTAAGGTAGGCCAGGTGGGGTAGCTGACTGGCCCTTCACGCAACCAGCCGATGGGGGGTTTTGTCCGATACCCTCCCCAACCCTCCCTACGCGGTAGGGAGGGGCCTGAGGGCTATCACTCTTTGGAATCTGTGGGCATGTATGGGTATCTTTACGACTGCGTACTAACGCATTGGAGCAACACGGGCGCATCGGCTGGAAAAAAACTTTTGGGTCGGGCAGAGGTCGTTTCCAACCCAAAGAAATCAGGGCTTCGGTTCGGAAGCCTGACGCCGGGCTAGCTCGAGCTGCAAGCGGTCTGCCACCTCCTCGGCCCAGGCCCGGATGTCCTGCCAGCGGCGAAAATCCCCTTCGGGCAGCCCCTTGCTGAGCACTTTCACCATTTGATCGTGGTTGAGACGATTATAGTCCAGCGAGCCCGCAAAGATGCCGACCTCCAAGGGCTCCGCAAAGTCTCGAACCTCGGATAAATACTCGTAAACCTCGTGAAAATGCTCCGGGGTCGGATTGCTCATCAGACCCGAGACCGCAAAGTACACCAAGGGCAACCGACGGAGTGTCTCGCGGTGCTTTTGCACGAAGTCTTTGGCTTCGGGGAGCCACTGTTGCTCGCGAATCGGGCTGCCCACCACCACCGCCTGGTAACCCTGCACCTGTTCCACTTCGTCCACGCCTCGCACCTCCACCACCGCCCCGCGCTCGCTCAAGACCTGGGCGATGGCCTGGGCAATTTCCCGGGTGCTGCCCAGGCGGCTGGCATAGGCGATCAGAACCCGCCAAGTCTCCACAGACTCAGGCTAAAGACCCCGCTGCCAGGGCTGTAGAGACATCTGCCCCCGGCCGGGGAGAGTAACTTTGATCGTGAGGTGATAGCGATGCTGGTTAAAGACTGCATGACCCCAAACCCGGACGTGGTGACCCCAGATGTTACGGTGCCCGAGGCCGCCCGGATCATGAAGAAAGGGGGATTCCGCCGCCTGCCGGTGGTCAAGGAAGGCCGGGTCATCGGTATCGTCACCGACCGCGACCTCAAGGAAGCCATGCCCTCGGATGCCACCTCGCTTTCCATCTGGGAGCTTAACTATCTCATTTCCAAGCTCACCGTGGGCGAGATCATGACCCGCGACCCGGTTACGGTTTCCGATACCCTGCCCCTCCAGGCGGCAGCCAAGCTGATGCTCGAGCACAAGGTGGGGGGATTGCCGGTGGTTCACGAGGGCAAGCTGGTGGGCATCATCACCGTGACGGACGTGCTGAAGGCTTTCTTGCAGCGTGAGGCCGAGCTGCTGGTGGGTGCGGAAACCAATCCATAACCCCTTAGAGCGCTCTTCAGATGTTATGAGCCATTCGAGTTCGAGAACGCCTGGTTCTGAACCGAACAGTGGCCGCCTGGATGGGCGGCCACGTCTGTGAAGAGCGCGATAAGGATGGCCTAGCCCCGTTTCTTTAGCGCCAGGAGCCGCTCGGCGGGCCAGGTGTTGACCACACGCTCGGGGGACAGCCCCGATTTGAGCGCAAATAGAAGGCCGTATTGAATGTCCGCAAGGCCCTCTACACTGTGGGCGTCGGGGCCCAGCGAAAAGTAGAGGCGGTCGCGCCAGGCCAGCATAAGGCGCCAGTCCAGGTCGAGGCGGTAAGGGCTACAGTTGAACTCCACCACCTTTTCATTTTGCTGAGCCCGCTCCAGCACCGCCTCCCAGTCGGCCTCAGCCCCTTTGCGCCGCAGGATGAGGCGCCCGCTGGGGTGGCCCAGGATGCTCAGGTAGGGGTTATCCAGGGCGCGCAGCAGGCGCTGGGTTTGCTCGGTTTGGCCCAGGTTCAGACCCGCATGCAGGCTGCCCACCACCACCTCGAAGCGGGCCAGCAGCTCGTCGGGATAATCCAGCGAGCCATCCGGCAAAATGTCGGACTCGATGCCGCGCAGGATGCGAAAGGGGGCCAGTTCAGCGTTCAGCGCCTCTATTTCGGCCCACTGGCGAAGCACGTCCGCCTCGCGCAGCCCCCCGGCATAGGCCGCCGTCTGGGAGTGGTCGCAGATGACCATGTACTCGAAGCCCTGGGCAATGGCCGCTTCGGCCATCTGGCGCAGGGTGGCGCTGCCATCGGAGTAGGTGGAGTGTACGTGAATCAGGCCCCGCAGTTGCGAGGGCTGGAGGGGGGCTTCGGGGGGAGGCTGCCCAATATGCTCCTGCTCCCGCCAGTAAGGCGGCACAAAGGGTTGTTGCAGGGCCTGGAACACCTCCGCCTCGCTTGCCAGGCCCGGGGGAATGGGCCCCTGGGCTTCCAACCACGCCCTCGAGCCCGTCGCCTGCACCAGCACCGAGCCAAATGAGGCCGCAGGGGTGCAGAAAACCCGCAAGGGCAGGCCCTCCAGCCGCCCCAGCAGCACCTCGCCCTGCACTTCTTCCACATAGCGCCCAAGCACCGGGCGCACCTGCTCGGGCGTGCCCACCACCACCAGGTCCAGGTTGCCCACCGTTTCCAGACCCCGCCGCACACTGCCCGCCAGCTCGGCTTTGAACCCGGCGTTGGCCAAGTCGGTCAGGAGCAGCCGGGCCACCTCGAGCCCCACCGGCAGCATCACCCGGCGCAGGTTGGCCAGGGCGTAGCGGGCCGCCTCCAGCAGGCTGGCCTCGCTCTTGGCGCCAAAACCCGGTAGAGCGCGAATGCGGCCCTGTTCGGCCCAGCGCACCAGCTCCTCCAGGCTGTTCACCCCGTGCTCCCACAAGGCCCGGATGCGCTTGGGGCCCAGGCCCTGCACCCGGAAAAGCTCGAGCACCCCCGGCGGGATGCGGCCCTCGAGCTCGGCCAGGTAGGGAAACTCCTGGGTCTGTACAATTTCGCTGAGCATGGGGGCCAGCGCCGGCCCCACCCCCGGCACGCCTTTGAAACCCCGGGCGGCCAGCTCGCTCAGGTCGGTTTCCTGTTGCTCGAGGTTGCGGGCGGCGTTGCGGTAGGCCTTGGCCCGAAACTCGCCCTCGCCCAGCACCTCCATCAGGTCGGCGGCGTACTCGAGCATTTCCGCCAGGTCTTTACGGTTCATACCCATAGCCTAACGCCAGAAACCCGTCGAGCTTCGTTCGCATCGGCTACGGGCGATTGGCCAGCGCATAGGCCTCCGGCCTCCCGGCCTTGAACACCACCGCCTCGCGGTAGCCCACCGAACGCAGCAGGGCCACCGCCTCGGCAAAACGGTGGGCCACGTCTTCCGGGCGGTGGGCATCGGAGCCCAGCACCACCGGAATTTGGAGCTCTGCGGCCCGAGCCAGGAGTTCCGGGCTGGGGTAAATCTCGGCGGCTTTTTTGCGCCAGCCGGCAGTGTTCACATCCAGGGCCAGCCCTTCCCCAGCAATCACCTGCAAGGCCTCCTCGGCCAAGTCGGCGTAGCCCTCGGGGGGCCGAAAGCCCATCACCTTGGGCAAGTCCAGGTGCCCGATGGCATGAAACAGGCCCGTGCGGGCGGCCTCGGCCACCAGCTTGAAGTAGGCGCGGTACACCTCGCGCAGGTCGCGCTCCTCGAACTCGGCCTGGTAGCGTGGGTTGTCGAAGGGCCAGGCCCCAATGTAGTGCACCGAACCGATCACGTAGTCGTAGGCATACTGCCGGCAGAGCCGCCGCACAAAGTACTCGGTGCCGGGGTGAAAGTCGGCCTCGAGGCCAATCCCCACGTAGAAGCTACCCGCTTCCAAACGCACTTTTTCCAACATGGCGTGGTAAAAGGGCAGCTCGGCCAGCTCCATGCGAACCTCAGGGTCGAACCAGGCCGGCATGGGGCTGTGGTCGGTGATGACCACGCCCTGCAAGCCCGCCTCCCGAGCGGCCCGCACATACTCGGCAGGCTGGCCCACCGCGTGCTTGCAGAGGGGGGTGTGCATGTGGCTGTCGTACACAGGGTCTCCCTTCTGGCCTAGCCTACCCGCACCACCCGACCCTCGCTGGCCCAGACCTGGGTGGCTCGCCCCAGCACCTCGCGGGCCTGGGCCGACAAAGCCTCGTCCAGGGCTAGGGTTGGCCCCACGCTCTGCACCAGGCTGGCCACCTCGGGCGGGGCCAGTTGGGGCTGGCGTGAAAGTACCGCGTCCAGTTGCCAGCGGCTGGCCCACAGCCGTTTGAGGGCCCACAGGGTTTCCTGCTGACCCACCTCCAGGCCAAAGGGCACCTCCCCGGCGTAGCGCACCAGCAAGGGGCCTTCCGGCAGGGCTGCCCGAATCTCGTCGGCGCGCTCGGGCAGCAGGTATGACTCGCGCAGGAGCCTCTCGGCAAAGGCAGAGGCCCTTTCCAGTTTTTCTTCGTCCAGCCGCGCGCCAAACACCCCCGCGAAGGCCCGCCGAATCTGTTCGGCCAGGTTACCGAGCTGGTAAAACTCGGCCTCCACCCCCACCAGCACCCAGGTCGGCGCGACCGCCAGGCCCGCCTGTTGCAGCGCTTGCAGTTCGCCCACTTCAGGAAGCCCAGGGGGGGCTTGCTCGAGCGAAAAAATCATGCTTACAGTCTACTGTCTAAACCAAAAGACCCTTGCACGGTTCATTAAAACACCAACCCCGCCAGGGAGGCGGCTGGCGGGCTTGGGGTGTTGAAGACAGGCCTGGCGAACGAAGCGATGGTATGAGTGCACCCGACTTCCCCTTCAAAATAGCGCGAAACCGGAAAGTTGGTGGGTTATTTGACCCAACTCACAGGCTTTTATCGTTTGCTACTTTCCCTCTCCCCATTGCGAGAGAGGATAGCGATTCTCACTTTGTGGTAGGCGCACCGGGTGGCGCTTGGGCAAAAATGGGCATCGCCAGGCGAGGGCGCTATTTTATCGCGCTTTTCACAGACGTGGCCGCCCGCGAAAACGAGAAGGGACAAGTGTCTGCGTTGGGTCTGGGCCAAGACGCATGTGTTCGAGTTTCCAGGCGGCCACTGTTCTGTTCAGGACAAGGCTTTCTTGAACTCGAATGGCTCACAATATGTGAAGAGGGCTCTAGCCAAATGATAAGAGCCCGCCCCGCTCAGGCAGCCAGCAGCCGGGCTTCCAACCACTCCGGCAACTGGCCGATGTGCTCGAGCCTCGCGTACTGCCCCAGTTTGGGGTCGTCCATCGGCAAGACCTCGTTTTTGGCCCCTGGCGAGGGAATATATACCGCCTGACCCCCGATTTCCAGCACCGGCCAGATGTCCGAGCGCAGGCTGTTCCCCACCATCAGAAAAACCTCGGGGCGTATGCGGTGGCGTCGCAGGATGCGGCTGTAGCTGAAGGGGTCCTTGGCGCTGACCACCTCGAGCGAGCGAAAATACTCGCTCAGGCCCGACCGCAGGAACCTGGTTTCCTGATCCAGAAGGTCGCCTTTGGTAATCACCATCAGGGGATAATCGCCCGAAAGTTCATCCAGCACCGCCTCGACCTCGGGCAGTACCCTCACCGGCGCGGCCAGCATTTCTTTGGTCAGGTTGACCAGAAACCGAATGTGCTCCGGCGAAATGCGGCCCTCGGTGAGCTCGAGGGCGGTCTCAATCATGGAAAGCCCGAAACTCTTGACCCCGTAGCCGTAGTGCTGGATGTTGCGGCGCTCGGTCTCTTCAAGGTACCGATCTTCGTACGAGCCGTTCAGATATTCCTGCATCAGCCGCCTGAACTGGGCCTGGGCCTCGCAAAACTGGGTTTCGCCGTTCCACAGCGTTCCGTCGGCATCGAAGGCGATACACTCGACCATACTTCCCTCTTCGCCCAGTGTAAAACGCTTTCCAGGGTGGGCTGGGTCAGATGACGCTCCAGTCAGAAACTCGAGACCCAAGCACCCGTGGGCCGGGCCCGGCCCACGCTTGGGTGTGTAACATACATCTGAACCCAGGCGCATTCTCGTTAGGTGGGAAGCCACCTCTGTAAAGAACGCAATAGTGTAGGGTCCTGGCTCACTTGCGAACAGGGGCCAGGCTAGAAGTACAAAGATTTTCAAAATTCAGCCAAAATGCGCCGTCACTCTGTGAAGGCGCAGTGATTCGTCGAGAATATGGAACGACGGAAAACTACAGCTTCTTAGCACAGACCACACCCTGAGAAGGTTCCTTGTTACGCTTGGAGTGAAGCTTTATTGGCTAATGTTTTGCTCCCTTGCATAACCATAAAAGTTTCAGGTCGCAAGGAGTGATGCTATGGGCCTTCGGCTGTCTATCCAGGAAAACCTGTGAACCAGGCTCGACACCCCCAGGTTTGCCTGCAATTGTGACCTTTTGCACCCAGTCCAGGCAAGTGACCCAGGACTCAGAGCCCTCATGTGGGGTCTGCTACCTTATACGTGTAGGAGGGAAGAATGACGATTACGTTTCTGCTAATGATTGTGGTTTTTGTGGCAACGCTGTTCATACAGTTTTGGCTCCAGCGAACCTATGCCCGCTACAGCCGGGTCGCCAACAGCCGGGGGGTGACGGGTGAGCAGGTAGCCCGCTCGATTCTGGACGCCTACGGGCTTCACCACGTGCGGGTGGAGATGGTGCCGGGTGCCCTGACCGACCACTACGACCCCATCGCCAAGGCTGTGCGCCTCTCTGAGCCCAACTTTCACTCCCCCTCAGCCGCCGCCCTCGCGGTAGCAGCCCACGAGGTCGGACACGCTATCCAGGACGCCAAGAGCTACGCCTGGCTCAGGGTTCGGCACAGCATTCTGCCGGTAGCCAACATCGGCAGCATGTTTGGCCCCTGGATCTTTATTGCCGGAATGTTCATGGGGGCTACCGGCCTGATGAGCATTGGCATCTGGCTCTTCGCCGCTGCCGCGCTGTTCCAGCTGGTGACCCTACCGGTGGAGTTCGATGCTTCCAACCGGGCCCTGAACATCCTCAAAAAGATGAATTTCCTGGACAGCAGCGAGATGAGCGGCGCCAGAGCCGTCCTGACCGCCGCGGCCATGACCTACGTGGCGGCCCTGGCCAACTCGCTGGCCACCATCCTGCACTACGTGGCCATCATGATGCAAAACCGCGAGTAAGACCAACGCCACTCAACTTCGGCCCCGCTTGCTGCGGGGCTTTTGCATGGGCCAGTCTTGCTTTAAGAGCGCGTAAAGGGCCAGATCCTGCGGCCTATCGCCGACCCAGATTTCCTGGCGCAAAATGCCCTCGAGCGTAAACCCCAGTCGCTCAGGAATAGCCCGGCTTTTGTGGTTTTGGGTGCTGGCCCTGATTTTCAGGCGATTGAGGCCCATCTCAAAAAATGCATGATTGATGAGTGCTTCCACCCCACGGGTTATCAAGCCCCTACCCTCAAACGCCGTGCCCAACCAGTAGCCAATCTCGGCGGTTCGGTGGCGGGGCTTGATGTCGAACAAGGTGAGGGTTCCGGCCAGCTTTTTCCGATACCAGACTGTGAGGGGCAGTTGCTCTCCTCTGGCAAAGCCTTCCAGGGCTCCCCGGATAAAGTCGAGCGTATCGTATGGGGAAGTGGTGTCATCAACCCACCCAAGCCAGCGCCGCAGGTGTTTGCGATTGGCGTCGGTCAGGGTAAACAGCGCTTCGGCGTGGTGAAGTTGGAGCAGGCGAAGTTCAGCGTGCTCAT
>NZ_JANWVH010000062.1 GCF_025056915.1 Meiothermus sp.
GTTTGGCTTGGCAGGCCAAGGCTTTTTCAATTGTAACGGCTCAAATACCGCTCGGCAGTGCAGATAAGCGTTATGCTCGAGGTTAAGGCAAGTTGCAAAGCGAACCCAGGGCTTCACGCCAAAAAGCCCTCTGCCCCCCAAAAAACCACACCAGAAAAACAGGCCCCTTTGAACCGGAGGCGGCGCTTTGGAGTTAACGGCCCGGGCCAGCCGAAACGGGGGAAGCACACGCACAAAGAAAAACGCCCCGGCCCGGGGCCGGGGGTTGGGGGGCCTGGTTTTAGAAACTGATGGTGACCTGACCGAGCTTGCCCAAAAGCAGCATGGAGGCAATGGTGGCCGCCGTGAGGATGATCAGCACCAGGGCCATGCCGATATAGCGCAAATCGGCCCCTTCGCTTTCAACCTCGAGGGTGCGGGGGCGCAGGGCCAGGTACAAGAGCCAGGTGACCAGAATCGAGCCGATGGTGAACAAAATGGCAAAAAGCACGTCTTTCTCCTCCTGTGGGCCGGGCGGGTCAGCGCATACGCCACACCCGCAGCAGGGCCTCGAGATTCCTGTCTAAGCCTACCAAACCCAGGCCATAAGTGGGTATACCCCGCTCCCAGCCCACCGAGCCCACCCGCGGCCCCTCCATGGTGGGCAGCGGGGCCGGGGCCGGGGCTTCCCAGGGGGCATAGGCCCGAAGCTCCTGGTAGCCGAACTCGGGCCGGAGCGCCACCTCGAGCTGCCGGGCCTGGCGCGGGTCATCCCAGGGAACCCACTCACCCTCGGCCACCTCTTTGCGGCCCGGGTAGGCGGTGCCCAGGCCTTCGCCCGGCCCCACCACCAGCACCCGACGGGGGTTGGCCCAGTGCAGGGCCCTGGCAAAAGGCGCTTTGTGGTCTTCGGATATGTCGAGGCCCAGCACAATTCGGCCCTTGAACCAGGTCGGCAGTTGGGGCAGCACCGCCTCCAGGAGGGCCGCTCGCATCCATAGCAGCAGGGTCTCGCCCCCATACGAGCCCTCGAGCCAGGCGTAAAAGCTGCCGAACTCGTCCACAAAGGTTCGGGTGCGTTCGGCCAGCAGCGATTCGAGCCAGTCGGTGGAAGACATAATGGTCTGCACAATAGCAGAATATCCCCCCGTAGGGGTATATTTGTGGCTGGTGAACCCCCTCCTTCTGGCCCCAGCCCCCCGGGCGGTGCTGGCCCAGCAGTTTCGCTGGGAGGTACCGGCTTTCTACAACATCGCCGAGGCCACCGTAACCCAGGCCGCCGCCCGCTGCCCTGGGCGGGTGGCGCTGGTAGAGCCGCAGTTAGACCGCAAGACCACCTTTGCCGAACTCGAGGCCCTCTCGAACCGCCTGGCCAACGCGCTACAGGCCCGGGGTGTGCAGCCCGGAGAGCGGGTGGGTCTGTGGATGGGGCAGTCGCTCGAGCTGGCCCTGGCCCACCTGGCCGTCTACAAACTGGGTGCGATTGCCCTGCCGCTCTCGGTGCTCTTTGGCGAGGATGCCCTGCTGTACCGCCTGGAACACGCCGGGGCCCGCTTGCTGATTGCCGACCGGGCAACCCTGCAAGCCCTGAACCCCCACCTGCCCGCAGAAATCGGGGTTCTCTATCAGGATGAGGTTTTAGACTTGCTCCAGGCCGCCCAGCCCCAGTTCCGAACCCACCCCACCAAAGCCGACGACCCTGCTCTTCTGATTTACACCTCGGGCACCACCGGCAAACCCAAAGGGGTGCTGCTGCCCCACCGCACCCTGATTGGGCACCTGCCCGGCTTTCGCCTTTTCTGCAACTTTCCCAAAGACGAAGCCGTTTACTGGTCGGCGGCGGACTGGGCCTGGATTGGGGGGTTGTTGAATGTGCTGCTGTGTGCCTGGGCCCACGCCTACACCGTAGTGGCCTACCGCACCCGGCGCTTCGACCCCGAGGAAGCCCTGCACCTGCTGCACAGCCAGGCGGTCACGCACACCTTCCTCTTCCCCACCGCCCTCAAGCTGCTGCGGCAACTGGGCCGGGTCAAGGCCCCGCCCTTCCTGCAAAGCGTCCACTCCGGGGGCGAGCCGCTGGGCGCCGAGCTTTTGGCCTGGGTGCAGGAAAACCTGGGCCTGCCGGTCAACGAGTTCTACGGCCAGACCGAGGCCAACCTGCTCGTAGGCAACTCCTACACCACCGACCCCATCCGCGCCGGTTCGATGGGGCTGCCCTACCCGGGGCACCAGGTCGAAATCCTCGACGAGGCCGGCCAGCCCCTGCCGCCGGGGGCGGTGGGTGAAATTGCCCTGCGCACCCCCGACCCGGTGGCCTTTCTGGGCTACTGGAACAACCCCCAGGCCACCCAGCAAAAGTTCATCGGCCCCTACCTCAAAACCGGCGACCTCGGCCACAAAGACGAGGCGGGCTATCTGTGGTTTAAGGCCCGCGCCGACGACCTGATCAAGGCCGCCGGGTACCGCATCAGCCCCTTCGAGGTGGAGGAAGCCCTCATGCACCACCCTGCCGTGGCCATGGTGGCGGTGGTGGGGGTGCCCGATGCTGAACGCGGCCAGCGCATTGTGGCCCACATCAAGCTGCGCGAGGGGCAGTCCGGCTCGGCGGCCCTGACCCAAGCACTGCAAGAGGAGGTGCGCCGGCGGGTCGGGCACCATGCCTACCCCCGGGAGGTTCACTACGTGGACGCGCTGCCCCTCACCCCCACCGGAAAGATTCAGCGCTTCAAGCTCCGGGGGTGATGGCCCAGGGCCCAAGCGGCCCCTCGAGCCCGGTGGGCGCAAATGGCCCGGTCAACCCGGTGGGGGCTGCTAGCATGAGGTTGGAAAAGCGGACAGGGTTGCCGGGCAGCCGTTGGATTCACCGCGCATTTCCAAAAAAGCTGGGTATGATGGGAGTGTTGTGCGCTATCTGATTGTATCCGACCTACACGGCAACTGGCCTGCCCTCGAGGCCGTCCTCAAGGAAGCGCGGGACTACGACCAGGTGCTCTTCCTGGGCGACGCGGTGGGCTACTACCCCGATGTGAACCGGGTGCTGGACTGGTTGCGCTCGGTGAACGCCCGGGGTGTGATGGGCAACCACGACATCTGGCTGCTGGAGATTAAGTCCATGCAGATTGAAGGGCCGGTGCTGGAGATTCTGTCCTGGCAGGCCGAGCGCATCAGCCCCGAAAACCGCGAGTACCTGTCCAGGTTGCCCTGGACCACCGAGGTCGAGGGTGCGTTATTGGTACACGGCAGTCCGCTGGACCCGCTGGCCTACCTGGAAGAGGTCGAACAGGCCCGAGATGTGTTCGACAAGGTGAGCCACCGCTGGGTTTTTCACGGGCACACCCACCTGGCCGGAAGCTACCTGAGCCTGGAAAGCACCACCGTGCGCGGCCAGGCCACCAGCGCCGAGGCCAATAGCGCCCAGGGACGCTGGGTCCGCTACCAGCGCTACGCCCACGGCGGCGAACTCATCGTCGCGCCCAAGGCCCGGGCCATCATCAACCCCGGCTCCACCGGCCAGCCCAGAGATGGGGTGACCGGAGCGGCCTATGCCATCTGGGACTCCGACGAGGACACGGTGGAGTTTTGTCGCGCCAAGTACAACCTCGAGCACGTGCTCTCCCGCCTGCACCACGAGCAGTTCCCCATGTGGCTGTATGAGCGGCTGGTGCTGGGAAAGTAGTGGTCGCAGGTTGCAGCGCCCCCAATCCTCGGGGTAGCTAATAGCCCAAAGGTGAAGGCGGCCATCCGACCGGAGCAACCACTGGGGTACCGACACAGCGCAGAGCCATGCAAATCCTCGGACATCAACGAATCCTCGAGCTATTACCCCGACTGCGGACGCAAACTTTCCTGTTCACCGGCCCGGAGGGGGTGGGGCGCCGCACGGTGGCCCGCTGGTTTGCCGCGGGGCTCAACTGCGAGCAGGGGTTTCCGCCCTGTGGCCGCTGCGCTTCCTGCCGCCAGGAGCCTCACGCCGACTACCTCGAAATTACTCCCCAAACCGAGACCAAGACCGGCAGGAAAGCCCGCCTTCCGCAGATCCGGCTCGAGCAGATTGCCCCCCGCGAGGGCAGCGAGGAACCGAGCTTGCTGGACTGGATTGCCACCTACCCCCGCTTCAGGGCTAAGGTCGCGGTCATAGACGGGGCACACTGGCTGGGGGAGGCTGCGGCCAACGCCCTGCTGAAGGTACTGGAGGAGCCCCCGGCTTTTGCCCGGCTGATCCTGGTGGCCCCCAGCCGCGAGCTGGTGCTCCCTACGCTGGTGAGCCGGAGCCTCGAGGTCGGGTTCGCGCCCTTGCCGGAGGCCGAACTCCGCACCCTGACCCAAGACCCCGAGGTGCTGGCCTTTGCCCAGGGGTCGCCGGGCAAAGTGCGCTGGGCCCTGAACCACCCCGCCGAGTTCGGCAAGCTAACCAGTCGCACCCAGGGGGTTCTGGAGGCCCTGCGGGCCGGGCCTGCCCCGACCCTGGAAGCCCTCAAGCTGCTGTTGGAGCATGAGGAGGCCCTCCCCTACCTGGGGCGGCGGCTGGGCGAGGTGTTCGCTGTCGAAAGCCCGGCCTACCCTGCCGCCCTCGAGGCCCTCAGCCGCGCCCAGGAGGCCCTTTCGGCCTATGTCGGCGAGGACCTGGTTCAGACCTGGCTGGCCCTCAAGCTGGCCCGGCTCTAGATTTCCGGAGTCAGTCTGCTTTAGTCTAGGTACGGATTGTAACTTTGCGATCCGCCGTAGGACGATTCACGGGCCATCGGCAGCGCTGCGGCCCTGTGTGGGAGGTTTAACATGGAATGCGTCGGCGTGCGATTCGCGCACAGCCCCAAAATTTACGATTACAGGTTCAGCACCCAGCCTCCGCCCCTGGGTAGCTGGGTGGTGGTGCGCACCGCACGGGGGCTGGAGCTGGCCAAGGTGCGCACCGGGCCCCACCTGGGCAACGCCGTGGGCGAAGTGGTGCGCGTAGCCACCCCAGAGGATCTGGACCACCACGCCCGGCTAAAAAACCGGAGCGAGGAGGTGCAGTGGTGGCTCAAGGCCCGCCTGCGCCGGGAGGGCATCCAGGCCAAGGTGCTGGGCTGCGAGTTCACCCTGGATGGCAACCACATCTCGGTGCACTACGCCGCCGAGCAGCGCATAGACCTGCGGCGGTGGGTCAACGAGCTGAACAAGCTGGCCGGGGCTCGAGTGGAGTTCATCGCCCTGGGCCCGCGCGACCAGACCGCCTACCTGGGCACCCTGGGGGCCTGCGGGATGGAGTCGTGCTGCTCGAGCTGGCTCCAGGACTTTGCCCAGGTCTCCATCAAGATGGCCCGCGACCAGCAGCTTCCCCTCTCACCCGAGAAAATCTCGGGGCCCTGCGGGCGCTTGCTGTGCTGCTTGCAGTACGAACACGAACACTACCAGGAGCTTCTGGCCGACCTGCCCCGCAAGAACTCCAAAGCCTGTAGCATCCAGGGCACCTGCGGCAAGGTCGCCAAGCTCAACCCCCTGGCCGGAACCGTGGACCTGATTACCGAGGAAGGCAGCCTGGTCACGGTGCACAAGAGTGAGCTACGGCGCGAGTGATCTTCTGCTTCGTTCGTCTAACGCCGCCATCGCCAGACCAAAATAGTTCCAGGTCGTAAACTTTTGGTGTGATTGTGCTGGAACACCAGGGAATCCGGTTCAACTATCGGGTGGGTGGGGTGGTCATCCAGCATCAGCAGGTATCGGTGTGCCACGAACCCCAAGGGGAATTCTGGTACTTGCCAGGTGGGCGGGTGGAGCTCGGCGAAGAAGCGCGAGCGGCTCTGGCTCGAGAGATATCCGAGGAGTTAAAGGTCAGGCCTAAAGTGGGTCGGCTGCTCTGGGTCGTGGAAAATTTCTTCGAGCTGAGCGGATGCCATTTCCACGAAGTGGCTCTGTATTTTGCGCTGGATCTTCCACTTCAGCCCACCCCAGATCCCCTACTCGGGCAGGAGGGGGGGCAAGACCTGTGGTTCCGCTGGATACCCCTGCACAACCTGCCCCAAACCAACCTCAAACCCGATTTTCTCAAAAGTGCCCTGCGGGCGCTGCCGGTGCGTACCCAGCACATCGTGCAGCGGGGTTAGCGGGGTTCTTGCGCTAGCCAATCTTTACAGCAATATAACGCCGAATCTTGGATCAAGGCGTCGTCCATGCCAATGCCATATGGGGCTACCCTGGCGCTCTGCTACACTTGGGGCGACCATGCCTTTTGAAATCAACTCACACCGAAATTTACAGAGCCTATTTATGGAGGAATCCGGTGCTTGACCTCGGGCAGGTGCTCACCCGTAGCTTTGGGCTTTTGGCCCAGCACCCCCTGGGCATTGTCTGGTTGCTGGTGCAGGCCCTGCTGGTCAGCGTGTGCACCCTGGGCCTGATGGCGGGGCCCATGCAGGTCGGCGTCTACACGGTTCTGATGCGCTACGCCCGCACCGGCCAGTGGAACCCGGAAGCGCTGTGGGGCAACACCACCGGCCACAATATGGTGGCTGGCATTGTGTTTGGGGCCAGCGCCCTGGCGGCGTTTGTGGTGGGCCTTCCGGTGACGGTGCCGAACGCGCTGCTGGCCTCTGTGCTGGGTTATGCGGGTCTGGCCGCCATCAACCTGCTGTGGTTTTACACCTTTCAGATCATGGTTGACGACGACCAGACCTGGCCCAGGGCCATCCGCAAGGGCTGGGACTTGATGCAACAGGGCGGGCTTCTGAAGCACCTTTTGCTGATTGCCATCCTCGAGTCGCTGGTGCTGGTCTCGACCCTGTCCACCTGGGTTCCCTTCCAGGTAGTCATGTACCTGCTTTTGCTGGGCTTCTCCACCGTAGCCAGGGCGGTGGCCTATGTGCAACTGGTGCCCTCCCGGGCCTTCGAGCCATAGGGCCGTGCCTTGCCTCTAAACCCGGTGCCCTGACCCTTTTGCCCTATTTGTCGTACGGCTTGCCCACCGCCGCCGGGGGGCGGCTGCGCCCGATGAAGCCTGCCAGCACCAGCATGGTCAGGATGAAGGGCAGGGCCTGCACGATGGTGGCCGGCAGAATGTCCCCGCCCTGAAGCTGGATGGCCAGGGCCTGGGCAAAGCCGAACAACAAGGTGGCCCCCAGCACGCCAAAGGGGTGCCATTTGCCAAAAATGAGGGCGGCCAGGGCAATAAAACCGGCTCCGGCGCTCATGGCCCGGATGAACTGGTTGAGGAACCCAATCGAGAGATAAGCCCCCGCAATCCCGGCCAGCACGCCCGACAAAATCACCGCCGTATAGCGCATACGAATCACGTTCACGCCCATGGTCTCGGCTGCCTCGGGGTGCTCGCCCACCGCCCGCAAACGCAGGCCCCAGGGGGTTTTGAACAGCACCCACCAGACCACCGGCACCAGCAAAAAGGCAAAAATCACCAGAATGGAGACGCTGCTGGGCCCCAGGTCTACATTGGGCAGCCGGTTCTGCACTTCCTGGGAGGTGGAGGTGTTGTTGTAGAGCACCTGCAAGACAATCGAGGGGGCCCCCAGGGCTGCGATGTTGATGGCAGTACCCGAGACAATCTGGTCGGCGCGGTACTTGATGGAGGCAACGGCGTGCACCAGCCCCACCAAACCCCCCACCAAAGCCCCGACCAGCAAGCCAACCCAGGGAATCCAGAAGGCCTCGAGGCCCCCGGTCGCCACCTCGATGCGGTTCACCGTGATGGCCGCTGCCGCCGCGCCGAACAGAATCATGCCCTCGAGGGCGATGTTCACCACCCCACTCCGCTCAGAGAACAACCCGCCCAACGCGGTCAGCAAAAGGGGCGCGGCCTGCCGCAGGGTTGAGAAAAACAAGGCAATGACAATTTCCATAGGTTAGTCTCCTGCTGCCGGTGCCGACCTGGCTTGCCGGGCCTCCTGCTCGGCTTTGGCCTCGGTCTCGACCTGGGCCGCCCGCAGCGGATCGGTAAAGTAGCGGGGCAGCAACCCTCCCACCGCGATAAAAAGGATAATCAGGGCCTGCAAGACCTGGATGATCTGGTTGCTGATGCCCAGCTGGGCATTCAGCGAGACCCCTCCCGCCAGCAGCACGCCAAACAGGGTGGCCGAGAGAAAGATACCCAGGGGCGTGTTCTGACCCATCAGGGCTACCGCGATACCGTCAAAACCCACACTCGATGGGATGGCGGTCTTGAGCCGATAGGTGCCGTCCATCCCCGCACCCAGCACGTAGTGGGTTGCGGCCAGGCCGGCCAGCGCACCGGAAATCAGCATTGCCAGCACCATCTTTTGCCGGAGGTTGACCCCGGCATACTCGGCTGCTTTGGGCGCCAGGCCGGTCGCCCGCAGCTCGTAGCCCGCCGAGGTTCGAAACAGGTAAAAGTTGTAGAACAAGAGGGCCATCACCGCAATCAGAAACGAACCATTGAGCAACTGCGAGGCCAGCGCCGAGCTGATGGTCACCGGGAAACCGGGCAAAAAGCCTCCCACCACAAACCCCAGCACCAGCGCACCCAGGGCAAACAGCAAGCGCCTTCCCAGTTCCAACCGCCTCAGACCGTAATACACCCCCAGACCTGCCAGCACCGCGAGCGGCAGGGCCCAGGAAAATGTGCTGTCCGGCGCGAGGATGTGAATCATCAGGGGAATGCGGGCCCCCTCCTGGATTTCCTCGCTGCGCCCCTCGAAGCCTTCCGCTTTGAAGGGCAGCCGCACGGTCTGCCCAAAGAAGCGATATTCATTGGCGGCAATCAAAAACAAGAGCACCGAGGCCGCAATGTAGTTCATCATGATGGTGTTGATGACCTCGTTGGCCCCGAAGCGGGCCTTGAGCCAGCCCACCAGCCCCCCCCACAACGCCCCCCCCAGGGCTGCCGCCAGAATGGCGCTCGGCAGCAACAGCCAGCTCGGGAACGGCAAATACACCCCGGCCAGCATGGCGAAAATCGCCCCCATGGTCAGCTGCCCCGGCGCGCCGATGTTGAACATCCCGGCACGGAACCCGAAGGCCACGGCCAGGCCGGTAAAAATGAGCGGCGTGGCAAAGCCCAGGCTGGTGAAGATGCCGGTCAGGTTCAGGATGGGGCTGAACAGAATCTGGAAGGTGTAGGTCACCAGATCCAGTTTGCCAGCGATTAGCTCGCGCAGCCCCAGCCCTTCAACCCCCTGGGTGCCCAGTCCGGGCCGCAGGATGGCCACCACCATCGCTCCCAGGACCACCGCCAGCAACAGCGAAACGATGGGCACGACCACCCCCCGGAAGCGCACCAGAAAGGCCAGCCCCCCCGGCAGCTGCATTCGGGCCAGCAACAGCAGGCCCAGCGCGTAGAAAAACCCGGCGTAGACCCCCAGCGATAGCGCAAACCGCCGCAGGGGCGGACGGCGCGCCCCGGCAGCCACCGCCGCCTCGTTGGCGGCATGGATGGCCTGGTAAAAAAGAATCGCCTCCACCGCAAAAATTGCCAGGCCCAGGCCGCCCAGGATGTACAGCACTCGAGCCCTGGTTTCGGCGTTGGGCAAAAACAGCGCCCCGCCAGCCGCCAGCACCAGCAGCACCCAGAAGCCAAAGGCCACCCCCAGCCAGTTGAACGCCAGGCCCTCCGGCAGGCTGAGTCCCTTGGGGTTGATGGCGCCCAGCGGATTGAGCAGGTAGCCCGTTCCATCGAACTCCCGCAGCGGAACAGCCCAGGGGGACAGCAGCATCACGAGCAGCACCAGCCCCCCTACAAGCAAAAACCAAAACCGACCCATAAGTTCCTCAGAGCGGATTCTACACCGCAGGCTCCATTTGGGTAGCAGTGCACAAATGGGCAAGGGTTCTTCTTGCTTGCAGTATTTTTTGGCTTTGGGGCAGGGTTTTAGCGGACAACCTTGCAATTTGCTCCAATCAACCACCCCCCCGAATGCTAAACTCTGTGAGTGCAAGAGGCGACGGAGGCCAAAGCCCAGGCCATACAAAAGATGTTTTCCGAGATTGCGCCGCGCTACGACCTGCTCAACCGGGTGCTTTCGGCAGGGGTAGACCGGGTGTGGCGGGTGGCGCTGGTCAGGGCTGCTCTGGAAAATAACCCCGAGCGCATCCTCGACCTGGCCACGGGAACCGGCGATGTGGCCCTGCTGCTGAAGAAAGTGGCGCCGCAAGCCGAGGTCACGGGCGGCGATTTTGCCCCCCCCATGCTCGAGCTGGCCCGGCAGAAAGCCCAGAAAGCCGGCCTTTCGATTCCTTTTGTGGAGGCAGACGCCCTTCGGCTGCCCTTCCCCGACCACCACTTCGACGCGGTGACCATCGCTTTTGGCTTCCGCAACTTTGCCAGCTACCCCAGAGCACTGGCCGAGTTGTATCGCGTGATAGCACCTGGCGGCAGGCTGTGCATTTTGGAGTTTCCACCACCGCCCCGGCATGGTTTGGGCAGGCTTTACCGGTTTTACTTCACCCGCATTTTACCCGTAATTGGCGGGCTCATTTCCGGCAGTGCGGCGGCCTACCGCTACCTACCCGAGTCGGTCGAACGCTTCCCCGACCCCTCCACCCTGGCCCACATGATGAACCTGGCCGGCTTCAGCACCCATTTTGAGCTTTTCACCGGCGGCATTGTTGCCTTGCACATCGGGGACAAGCCTCTTCTGAGCCCTCCCACCCCAGTTGCCCGCACCGGGGAGCTCTATCCGGGGGAACCGGAATGAACGGCATTGAAATAGACCCTCAACGGCTGCTGCTGGAAGGCATGGAATCCGGCGAGCTGCCCGACCTGAAGTCCCTGGCGCTGGCCCGCGAGTATGCCCTCGAGAGCGCCCAGGGCAGCCCTGGCGAAAACGAGATTGTCCGCTGGTGGCACAGCTCAGAAGGGTTTTACTACGAGTTCAAGCAGTTTCCCGCGGCCTTTTATGGGTGGCTTGGCCTGGTGCAGGGCGAGTATCTGACCCGCCGTCAGGCTCAGGAACTGGTCTGGGAAGCCCTGGCTCGAGCCGACAAAGAACAGGCCGACCTAACCCTCTTCTACACCGCCAACCTGATGCAAAGCGACCAGGACTTCTTTATGGCCTACACCCTGGGCAACACCCGCATCGAACGGGGCGAGCCCCGCTACGCCCTGCCTTTGTTTATGCGGTTGCAAACGCCGCAGCACCTGCTGATCTTGCTCCGCTCACAAAACGAGTACCTGGCCTTCAAACTGCCCAAGGGCCAGCCCATTTTGCAAGGCCTCTCGGCTTGAACAGGCCCCGGCTCGCTCTCCCAGCGGTCTCGGTCAGGAAAAAGCAGGGGGCACGCCCCCTGCTGCTTGCCGAAGCTTATTTTTAGTGCTGGTGCCCATGCAGGCTATGGGCGTGGCCGTGCTCGAGCTCCTCCGGCGTCGCGGGCCGCACGGCCACCAGGGTCACATCGAAGTCTAGGGTCTCGCCCGCCAGGGCATGGTTGAAGTCAATGGTCACCTCCTGGGCGTCCACGTTCAACACCGTGAAGGGCATGGGGTTGCCTTGCGAGTCCTCTGCGTAAAACATGGCCCCTTCAACCAGTTCGGCATCCTTCGGGAAGGCTCCGCGCTCCACCACCTGCACCCCTTCGGGGTCGTACAGGCCATAGCCTTTTTCTGGAGACACCGAGACCACCACCCGTTCGCCAGGGGCTTTGCCTTCCAGCGCTTCTTCCAACCCCGCCACAATGTTGCGATGTCCGTGCAAATAATCCAGCTCACCCTGGTCAATGAGTTCGTTTTCAACATGCAGCGTATAGCGAATGGTCACCACCTGGTCTTTGCTTGCGGTCATAAAAACTCCTCTCCATTCACAGAAACCTTGCTTTGTTTCCGCGAGACATTTGAGTATAAATCATTTTGATTAAACAATCGTAAACCGGTGAGGATACCAAACCCGTTGCTTGCCCTATGCTATACCCATGTTCGTCGAAGAGGTGATAGGCAAGACTCCAGTGGTTCGGCTCAAGCGGGTGGTCGAGCCCGACATGGCCGAGGTCTGGGTCAAACTGGAAGGCGACAACCCCGGCGGCTCCATCAAAGACCGCACGGCCTGGTACCTGATCAAGGATGCCGAGGAGCGCGGCATCCTCACGCCAGGCTCCGGTCAGCTGATTGTGGAGCCCACCAGTGGGAACACCGGCATCGGGCTGGCCATGGTGGCCGCCAGCCGGGGCTACAAGCTGATCCTGACCATGCCGGCCCAGATGTCCGAAGAGCGCAAGCGCATCCTTAGGGCTTACGGGGCCGAGTTAATCCTCACCGACCCCAGCCGCCGGATGCTGGCCGCCATCGAGGAGGCCCAGCGCCTGGTGGCCGAGCGGGGGGCCTTCATGCCCAACCAGTTCGACAACCCCGCCAACCCCCGGGCCCACTACGAGACCACCGGCCCGGAGATTTTTGAGCAGATGCAAGGCCGACTGGACGCCTTTGTGTACGGCTCCGGCACCGGCGGAACCATCATGGGGGTGGGGCGGTATTTGCGCGAGCGGCTGCCGGACATTCAGATTATCGCCTGCGAACCGCGCCGCAGCAACGTGCTTTCGGGGGGCCAGATGGGCTCACACCAGTTCCAGGGCATGGGGCCCGGCTTCATCCCGCCCAACCTGGATGTGAAGATGCTGGATCGGGTGATACAGGTTCTGGAAGAGGATGCCTTTCCCCTGGCCAAACCACTGGCCCAGCAAGAGGGTCTGTTTGTGGGGATGAGCGCCTGCGGGATGATCTGGGCCGCCCTGCAAGTGGCCCGTGAACTGGGGCCGGGCAAACGGGTGCTGACCATCGCCTGCGACTCGGGGATGAAGTACCTCTCGACCCCCTTGTTTGCAGAAGTTCCTCACGGCTAGTAACCCAACATTAAACCTTACTACCATCCCTGCAACGCCAGCGCCAGCAAAAAATGCACGCTCAGCTTTTTGTTCTAATCACCTCATCCTGGAAACGTCAGGAATGGCCATCGGCATTTCGATCGAAACGTTTGGGAAAAGCCTGGCAAGGGTGCTGGAACTGGAAAGGGCCGAGCTAGAAGACACCTACCGAAACCGTTGATGCTAAGCCCTTTCCGACTAAACTGGGACTCAAATGGCAAAGCCTTCTATTCAATATTGCTGCGCTGAGTGCGGCTACAAATCGGTGAAAGCCCTGGGTCGCTGTCCCAACTGCGGGGCCTGGGACAGCTTCAAAGAGGAAGCCTCCGGGCTCAGGCCCGGCCCGGTAGCGGGCAAGGGGGGGCTGGTGCGGTCCCGTCCGTTGCCCAACCCCGCCGCCCTCACCCGTTTGGGGGAGGTGCCGGAGGGGGGGGAGGTGCGTTTTTCGAGCCAGATCGGCGAGCTCGACCGGGTGCTGGGGGGCGGCTTCGTGCCGGGTGAGGTGCTGCTCTTGGGGGGGGAGCCCGGGGTGGGTAAGAGCACCCTGTTGTTGCAGGTGGCCCAGAAGCTGTTGGAGCAGGGCCGGCGGGTGGTCTACCTGGCAGGCGAGGAATCGCCGGGGCAGATTCGCCTGCGGGCGGGGCGTCTGGGCATTTCGGGGGCGCTCGAGCTGCTGCGCGAAACCCAGCTGGACGCCATACTGGCCACCCTCGAGGCCAGCCCCCCCGACTTTCTGGTGGTGGACTCCATCCAGACCCTCGAGACCACCGCTGCGCCGGGGTCGCTGGTGGCCGTGCGCGACGCCACCGCGGCCCTGACCCGCTTCGCCAAACACCACCAGATCACCACCGTGCTGGTCGGACACGTCACCAAGGAGGGCATCGTGGCCGGGCCCAAGGTGATTGAGCACGTGGTGGACGCCACCTTGTATCTGGAGACAGCCGGCCACTTCCGGGTTCTGCGCTCCAGCAAAAACCGCTTCGGGCCGGTGGGCGAGATGGGCGTTTTCAACATGGTTCACGAGGGCCTGGAGGAGGTGGCCAACCCCTCGGCGGCCTTTCTGGCCGAGCGTCCGGTGGGGGCGCCAGGCTCGGTGGTGGCCCTCTGTCTTTCGGGTGAGCGGGCGCTGGCCCTGGAGGTACAGGCCCTGGCCGCCCGAACCCCCTTCCCGGCCCCCCGCCGGGTTGCACAGGGGCTGGACAGCCGCCGGGTGGACGTGGTGCTGGCGGTGCTGGAGCGAAGGCTCAACCTGCCCCTGGGCAACCTGGACATCTACGTCAACCTGGCCGGAGGGCTGCGGGTCTTCGACCCGGGGTTGGATTTGGCGGTGGGGCTGGCGGTGTATTCTGCTGTGGTAGGCCGTCCCCTCCCGGAAGAGGTGGCGGTGGTGGGCGAGGTGGGGCTGGCCGGGGAGTTGCGCAGCGTGGAGGGCCTCGAGCGCCGCCTGCGCGAGGGCCAGCGGGCGGGCTTCAAGCGCCTGGTGCACCCCCCTCAGTTCAGGAGTCTGGAAGCAGCGGTGGGCCAGTTTTTATGAGCGTGATCCGGTGGGTTCTGTATGCTTTGTTTGCCTATCTGGGCTACCGGGTAGGGGTCTGGCTCGAGGCCAGCGGTCTGGTCAACATCAGCCCCCTGGGCAGCCTGACCAGCCTGAACCGGCTCTACCTGGGGGTGGTGGGCCTGCTGGTGGGGTTTTTGCTGGTGCCCCGCCTGGCCTTCTGGGTGGAACGCCGCTGGGAGGCCACACAAGCCTGGCTCCGGCGCCTGCCACCCGAAATTCCGGTGGCCATCACCGCCGCCTCGGGCCTGGGTCTGTTGCTGGCGGTCTTGCTCACCAACTTGCTGAACCAGATTCCGGGGTTTTCCGCCATTCACTCCCTGATTATTGCCGCCGTGCTGGTCGCCTCGCTCTCGGCCTTTGCCATCGCCAACCGGGACTACTTCCGGCTGGCCCGCCCGCCGGCCCCCACCACCAAGACCCGGGGGGGCAAGGTGCTCGATACCTCGGTGCTGATTGATGGCCGCATTGCGGACGTGGTCGAGATGGGGTTTTTGGAAGGCCCCCTGTTCGTACCGCGGCAGGTGTTGCGCGAGCTGCAACAGTTTGCCGATGCCTCGGACGCCCAGAAAAGGGCCAAGGGCCGGCGGGGGCTCGATACCCTCGAGCGCCTCAAGCTGAGCGTGGGCCTCGAGGTGCTCGACGGCAGCGAGTCCGACGACCCGGTAGACGACCAGATCCTGGCCGAAGCCAGAAGACTGGGCTCGGCCCTGGTCACCAACGACCACGCCCTGGCCCAGCTTTCCCGCATCTACGGGGTCAAGACCCTTTCCATCCAGGCCCTGGCCTCGGCCCTGCGGGCCCCGCTCCAGCAGGGCGATGCCCTGAGCATCACCATCGTCAAGGAGGGCAAGGAGCCGGGCCAGGGGGTGGGCTATCTGGAGGACGGCACCATGGTGGTGGTGGACGACGCCCTCCCCTTCAAGGGCAAGGAAGTAGAGGTGGTCATCACCCAGTCCATTCAGACCCAGGTAGGTCGCCTGCTCTTTGGGAAACTTCAGGGAGACGCCTCCCGTTCCCCCCATAAGACGGACCGTTAGGCGGACTGGTGTAATTACCTCAGTTCATAGCGTTTTCCTCAAAAGATCTTCTTCCCAAACCTGTTTGCCCAGTCCGAGCACCAAAATGTTGGTGCGCCCAGTCTGGCCCGCAGGATTCTTCGGACCCCTGGCCCGGCATATAATGACGGGCGGCTTGCAGAACGAATGTGGAAAATCAGGTAACAGCAGGAGGCAAATGTGAACCTACACGAATACCAGGCCAAAGACATCCTCGCCAAGTACGGCATTCCGGTTCCCCCCGGCAAGGTCGCATTTACCGCCGATGAGGCCAAGCAAATCGCCACCGAGTACGGCGATTTGGTGGTTATCAAAGCCCAGGTTCACACCGGCGGACGCGGCAAAGCCGGTGGGGTCAAACTAGCCCGCAACCCCGAGGAGGCCCGCGAAAAAGCCGCCCAGATCCTGGGCCTGAACATCAAGGGTTTCATCACCAAGAAGGTGCTGGTGGCCAAAGGCGTAAATATCGCCAGGGAATACTACGCCGGCATGATTCTGGATCGGGTCACCCAGCGGGTGGTGCTGATGCTCTCCAAGGAAGGGGGCGTGGACATCGAGGAGGTGGCCGCGACCAAGCCCTACGCCCTGATCAAATACCCGATTGACCCCCACACGGGCCTGCGCCCTTTCGAGGCGCGGGAGCTGGTCAAGCGGGCCGGCATGGAGGGCAACCTCAACAAGCTGGCCGACGTGCTGGTCAAGCTGTACCAGGCCTACGTGGGCATTGATGCCTCGACCGCCGAAATCAACCCGCTGGTGATCACCGATACCGGCGAGGTGGTGGCCGCCGATGCCAAAATTGTGCTGGACGACAACGCCCTCTACCGCCACCCCGACCTCACCCCCCTGCGCGAGTTCGAGGCTGAACATCCCCTCGAGGTCGAGGCCTCCAACTACGGCTTCAGCTACGTCAAGCTCGACGGCAATGTGGGTGTGATCGGCAACGGGGCCGGGCTGGTCATGTACACCCTCGACCTGGTGCAGCGCACCGGGGGCAAGGCCGCCAACTTCCTGGATATTGGCGGCGGGGCCAAGGCCGATATCGTTTACAACGCGCTCAAGGTGGTGCTCAAAGACCCCGATGTGAAAGGGGTTTTTATCAACATTTTCGGCGGCATCACCCGCGCCGACGAGGTGGCCAAGGGGGTAATCCGGGCCCTGGACGAAGGCATCCTGACCAAGCCCGTAGCCATGCGGGTGGCCGGCACCGCCGAGGAGGAGGCCAAAGAACTCCTGAAGGGCCGCCCGGTTTACATGTACCCCACCTCTGTTGAAGCCGCCAAAGCCATCATCTCCATGACCGGAGGCGCCCAATGAGCATTCTTGTCAACAAAAACACCCAGGTCATCGTGCAGGGAATTACCGGACGGGAAGGGGCTTTCCACGCCGAGGCCATGATCAAGGCCGGCACCCGGGTGGTCGCCGGAGTCACCCCCGGCAAGGGGGGCCAGAGTGTGCTGGGGGTACCTGTTTACGACACCGTGAAGGAGGCCACCACCCACCACCACGTGGATGCCTCCATCATTTTTGTCCCCGCCCCGGCGGCTGCCGATGCGGCGCTCGAGGCCGCCCACGCCGGCGTTCCGCTGGTGGTGCTCATCACCGAAGGCATTCCCACCCTGGACATGGTCAAGGCGGTCGCTGAAATCAAGGCGATGGGCAATGTGCGCCTGATCGGCGGCAACTGCCCCGGCCTGATTACCCCCGGCGAGTGCAAGCTGGGCATCATGCCAGCCAGCGTGTTCAAAAAAGGCCGGGTAGGCCTCATCTCCCGCTCCGGCACGGTCACCTACGAAACCGCCAAGGCCCTTTCCGATGCAGGGTATGGCATCTCCACCTGCATCGGCATCGGCGGCGACCCCATCATCGGCACCACCTTCAAAGACCTGCTGCCCATGTTCCAAAACGACCCCGAAACCGACGCGGTGGTGCTCTGCGGCGAGATTGGCGGCTCGGACGAGGAAGACGCCGCCGCCTACATCAAGGAGCACATGACCAAGCCAGTGGTGGGCTTTATCGGCGGACGCAGCGCCCCCAAAGGCAAAAAAATGGGCCATGCCGGGGCCATCATCATGGGCAATGTGGGCACCCCTGAGAGCAAGCTGGCCGCCTTTGCCGATGCCAACGTACCGGTGGCTGAGACCATAGACGAGATTGTAGAGCTGGTGCGGGCCAAGCTGGGCTGAACTTGGTTCGACCCCTGCCGGTATGGCGCCTTGCCGTACCGGCGATTTTTTTGAGGTCCGCCCGTTGTTGAACAAGTAACGCCACCGCCCCTGACGCTTGATGGTCGTCTTGTACGACAAAGCCCACCTCACCGGGGGCTTGGGAAAACTCTTCTGCATGGTGCCGGGAATGGGACTCGAACCCACACGCCCTTGCGGGCAACGGATTTTAAGAC
>NZ_JANWVH010000063.1 GCF_025056915.1 Meiothermus sp.
TCTGGGTAGCGGGTGGGAATGTAGAGGCTATCCCAGTACCGGGCCTTCTCCACCAAATCCTGAGGAGCCTCCATGGGTAGCTCCCTGAGGAGCCGGGCCACCAAGTGCCCCCAGGCCTCCTGGCCCAGGTAGCGGTGCAGGGCTTCGATCGCTTTTTCGGCGGCCTGTTGGGCAGCGAAGCAGGCCCACTCGTGCCGCTCCGCTCTCTGGGCGACATCAGCCATTTCCAGGTCTTTTTCGGCCTGGGTAAGCCAGTCCTGCGCCCGGTTCACCCCCATGGTTTACATTCTGTAGAGTTCAAGACCCGCTCGATGCGGTTGGAGAAATCATCTTTTGAGCTGGTGCAAGTTTCTCGCACGCCTCGAGTTCACGTTGTAGGGGAGCTGGCCTTGCAACTAGCGGCGTCCTGGGGTCGGCGCCTCTCGACCATAGGGCAAAGGAACATACTGCACGCTGGGTTTACCACCGCGGGGCTGGGGGTACATGCTCATTAGCTCGTAAACCTCCAAGGGCATCTCGGTAGACACCTTCAAGCCCATACTGCGGGCCTCCTCCACGCTGATGGGGTAGTCGTGCGTCCAGGTGCCTTGGGTCAGAAGTTCGGCCAGCGACTCGCTTTTGGCCTCGTCGAAGTGCTTGCGCAGCAGCCCAGTTGCAGTGCGTTTGACCTGGGCCAGGGCTTTTCGGGCCACATCGGCCATAATCAAGGTTTGGTCGTCTATCTCGGCGATGGGTTTTTGCTCGAGCACCTTGAGCACCGAAGCCGCTGGATACTGCCCGAGCTGAGGGTCAACCGGGCCAAGCACCGCATTTTCGTCCATCACGATTTCATCAGCGGCCAGGGCTATAAGGGTGCCCCCCGACATGGCGTAATGCGGTACGAAAACAGTCACCTTGGCCGGGTGCTTTAGCAGGGCTTCGGCAATTTGTTCGGCGGCCAGCACCAGGCCACCTGGGGTGTGCAACACAAGGTCTAAAGGCACGCTCTTATCGGTGAGGCGGATGGCCCTCAGAACCTGCTCTGAGTCGTCTATGTCAATGTATCGCGCAAAAGGAATCCCGAGAAAGGAAAAGCCCTCCTGGCGGTGAATCAGGGTAATGACCCGGCTCTTTCGCTTTCGCTCCAGGTCTGTTATGCGCCGAGCTCGAGCAGCCAGAAGAAGCTGCTGATTGAAGTAGGGGCTCAGCGTGGAGAGGATAAAGAACAGCCAGAACAGCTGAAAGAAAATGTCCATGCCGTATTCCTCGATAGAAGCATGATATACCCTTTGCGGCGTCTGCTAAGCAGGCTTGCTCTTACTGTACGCGAAGGCGATGGCCAGGGCTCGAGCCCCCATCAACGCCAGAATGCCGCTGCTCCAGACCAGCACATCCCAGCCTTTGATGTCACCCGAAAACAAGCCCAGCATCATCTCCCGCAAAACAAATATCACCGCCACCTCAACCAGAATCTCAGCCCGAATGCGGTCGTATTCGAAGTAGTCCACGAACGCGCGCACCAGCTCGAGCACCACCACCAACGACAGGATGTTGGTCACCAGGTCTTTCAAACCCAACCGCACGGTGGGCTGGCTCACGGCCAGGCCCAAATCCATCAGGGTGCGCCCCACGCTGACCAGCAAACCAACCAGCAGGGCCACCAGCGCCAGATTGAAGATAACCCGGGTCGTGATCCTGAAAACCGTAAGGAGATTTTTTTGGTTGATCATCAGCCCTCCAGTTTGTCCACCACCTCAAACAACCCTTCCAAATCCATCTTGGCGTAAATGGCGCTGGTGTTGAGGTTGCTGTGGCCGAGCAGCCGGGCGGTTGCATGAAGGTCGCGGCTGACCTTGTAAAAGCGGGTTCCGGCGGTGTGGCGCAGCATGTGGGCCCCGTAGTAGCGCTCTGGGAAGCCCAGGGTTCGGTAGTGGCCATTCAGAATTTTACGCAGGGTTTTGTCGGTCATGGCCCGGCCATCGGCCTTGCGCCCGCCCAGGTTAATCAGTAGGGCCCGCTCACCGGCTGCGGCATGGGCCAGCCGAAGCCTCAGCCACTCCTGAAGCTCCTGCACCAAGGCCCGCGACAGCGGCACCGAGCGTTGCTTGCGGCCTTTGCCGCTGCGGATGAACAGGAGCCGCTCCTCCAGATGCACATCCTCGAGCTGCAAGTTAATAACTTCACTTATACGCAGACCGGCCTCGGCCATCAGGCGCACCGCCAGGCGGTCCCGGCAGGTCTGGGGTTCCGGGCCCGCAAGGTGGGCTAGAAGCTTCTGGTACAGGCCCGGGGGCAGGGCCGGGCGCCGTTCCTCGGGGGGGGTGGGGTCTTGGGGTGAGCGCACCTGCGGCAGCCTGGCCGCGCCCGCCCACTCGAGCGCCCGGTACAAAGCCCGCACGCCCGCCACATAGGTGGCAATGGAGCCGGGCTTGAGCACCTGGCCCTGGGAACCCCCGAGATGCCCACCCTTGGTTTGCAGGTCGGCGATGTAGCGGTCGAGGTCGTCGGCCTCGGCCTTCAGAATGTCCAGCGACTGGGTCTCGGACCAGGCCCAGGCCAGAAAGTCGCGCACGGCGAGCTGGTAGTTCTCGAGGGTTCTAGCACTCAGGGTGGCCCGCTTGCGACCCTTGAGCACCAGGTAAGCCTGTAGAAGCTCGAGCAGGCCGGCCTCGTTTCGTTCGTGTGCGGCCCGGATGGCCTCGAGCCGGCGCTTGGTGGGGTTGTGCCAGTTGGCGAGCGGTACCAGCATGGCCCCAGTATATAAAAAGCGCACTTAGGTAAATAAGGGCGCATTTCCAAGTCGCCCAAATGGCAAGCCCCCAGGGTTTCCTGGGGGCATCTGGCCAGCTCGGGCTTTACCACAGGGGCTTGTCAAAGGCGAGCTTTATCAGGCCTTTCTCGGCCACCACAGCCTCGCTGGGGTTCAGGATTGCCAGGCCGCGGGGCTTTTCCAGGGCGACCTCGAGGATGAGCCGCTTGGCCAGGGGTTTGACCGCGGGCCTGACCTCGAGGCCCGCCTCCAGGGTGTCCCACTCGGTAAAGGCCAGGTCGTCGGCCTCGTTTAAGTCCACGCTGTAAACCCGGCTTTTCTGGCCGTCGGTCTCGTGCACCAGCAGCAGCCGGGGCTTGGGCCAGGCCAGGCCCACCACCTCGTTCTTGGGGTTATCGAGCAGATAGGCGTACTCGGCAAAAAGGCCGTCGGGGTTGAGGCCCAAAAGCACCAGCCGCAGCACCGGGGAGCTTGAGGCCGCCTCGCAGTTGGGCACGCACAGGGGCCGCCCCCCCATCATGGCCAGGTAATTCCGGCTTTCGTCGAGCGCCACCCCACCCAATAGGCCCTTGTGAACGCCCCGGGCGAATAGCGGCGGGAGCGCCTCCCGCGCCCCCGGCTGGCCGATGGGCCCGTAGACCCGGCTTTTCTGGGTTTTGGGGTCGAGGAACAAAAGCCGCTGGCCGCCCTCGAGCCAGGCCCAGCCCTCGCTGGCAGCGGCCACTGCCTCGCCCACCGGGTAAAAAGCCTCGATGCTGGGCGGCTCCGAGAGGCGCAGCAGGGCCAGCGCGCTTTCCCCTTCTCGCCGCAGCGTGACCCACACCCTGCCGTTGTGCATGGCCTGGCCCAGGTGCACCAGGGTTTGCTCGAGGCTCAAGCCAGCCCAGGCCTCGGGCAGCGGTAGCCGGGCCAGCTGGCCGAGTGTGAGCGTGTTCTGCTCGAGGGCGGGTTTGGCGCTGCTTTGCACCACAGGCTCGCCGGACGGCTGGGAACTGGAGGCCTTTGCCGCGCTAGCCGGAGCAGGTTGGGCTGCTCCGGGGGTCGTGGCAGCGGAAGCAGGTTGAGGTTTGGAAACACCGGCAACCCCGCTCTGGGTTCCCGCTCCCATCGAGCTCAGGTGGGCCTCGAGCTTCCAGAGCGAGTGAGCCATCTGGTAGCGGCTGACCGCCTCATTACCCCGAAACTGGCCGTCCGAGCCCAGCGGCATGATCTGGAGGGCCACCATCCGCTGCACGGCAGCCTCGGCCCAGTGCGCCAGGGGCAGGTCATCGGGCCGGACGAGCTTAGCAGGCGCAGCCAGGCCCAGGCGTTGGGCGAGCTTGTCCAGCACCACCGCCAGCTGATACCGGGTCAGCAGCGAAGTGCCCCGGTAGGTCTGGTCCGGGAATCCCTGCACCAGCCCCTCCCCCACCATCCGGCGAATGCCTGGCAGGGCCCAGTGGTTGGGCTTGACGTCCTTAAAGCGCACCTCGGCTTCCTGCACAGGCATGGGACTATCGGCCAGCACCCGGGCCAGAGTAGTGGCCAGCTGGAAACGGTCCAAACGCACTTCGCCTTTGAACTGGCCCCCAGGAAAACCCTGGAGCCAGCCTCGAGCAGTCACCTGACCGACCGCCTGGGCAGCCCAGTGGTCGGCGGCTACGTCGTTTGGAAGAGCAAAGGCCGTCGTTACAAAAACCGTTACAAAGAACAGCATTCGCATGCATGAAATATTAGAGAGTCCCATACAGCTTTCTTGTACATTTGTCACAAGCTACCGTTACATGGGCTATTGGTTTTCATCAAACATTTAGCCATTGTTAAGGTAACCCCCGGCCCAGAAAAACGGCTTCCTATACTCGGCTATGTATGGAAACCAATTTTCTGATGGCTTTGCTCATGGCGGGTCTGGTGTTTTTGATACTTTTTTCGGCCTGGTATCCACAGGCCCAGAACCGCAAAGTGGACCAGGAGGTACGGGCCCTGGCCCGCATGTCGCGCCATGCCCGGCGGCACAATACCCTGGTGCGCTATCACAAGGGCGTACCCTTTGTCGTGACCCATCAGCGGCGGGGTTTGGTATATATGTTCGCCGGAAAGATGGTGACCCGAGACCAACTGGTCAAACTGCTTGGCAGCGAAGACATTGTGCGTCGAGCCGAACAGGAGGAGTCGCAGGTCGCGCCCCATCCAACCCGCCTGACAATTCCTGGCTAAAGCGACATGTTTTGAGCCATTTCAGTTCAAGTTTTGCCCTGGATAGAGCGCTCTTCACATATTATGAGCCATTCGAGTTCGAGAAAGCCTGGTTCTGACCAGAACAGCGACCGCCTGGAAACTCGAAAACATGCGTCTTGGCTCAGACGCATACCCGTTTTCGTGAGCGGCCACGTCTGTGAAGAGGGTGATATACGCCAAAGTTGGTATAGGAAATCCCAAAGAACGTGCTGACCATTTGGACGGCCACCGCATTGGCCGATTGTTTAGGGAGCCAGCATAGAGAAGATAACCGGGTTCCGGCTCAGGGCTATGGCTATGCGCTGGGCTGCTGCACGTAGTTCTGGAAGGCGTTCAGTCACGAGCTTTTCGGGGGTGGTCAGTACAGTGTAACCCGAGGTGTTGAGGGCCGCCACTGTGGTGCCATCGGGCGCGCGGATCGGAACCGCCAAAGCTGTTACGCCATAATCAAGCTCGTCTACCGTGGTTGCGTAGCCCTGCTGACGCACCTGCTGGATTATTCGCCTTAGTTCGCTTTTGTCGGTGACAGTGCGGTTTGTTAGGGGGACTGGATTCAGCTCGGACATCCAGGTGTCCAGGCGCTCCTCGCTCAAACCTGCCAGCAAGACCCGCCCCAACGAGGTAGCGAAAGCCGGATAGCGCGCCCCTACGTGCGCGGCAGCCCGCCGTGCCCGTTGCACGGAGTAATGGGCCACATACAAAACATCCTGGCCATAAAGGGTTGCAACGGAGGAGGCATCGCCAAAGGTCTCGACCAGGGCCCGCAACTCAGGCAAAAACACTTCATCAACCCGAGCGGAAAAATAAAAGGCCGAACCTATACCCAAAACCCTCGGTCGCAAGTAGTAGCGCTTGCCCACCTGGCCCACATAGCCCAGGGTTTTGAGGGTAATCAGGCTGCGGCGAACCGCAGCCGGGGGCAGGCCCGTCCGGCGAGCAATGTCGCTCAGGGTCATCTCGCTGTGATATGCATCAAAGGCCTCCAAAACCGAAAGACCTCGAGCAAAAGCCTCCACAAATTCTGCCGGACGCTCTGTTTCAGAGGTTGGGAGCTCGAGCTTCATCCTTCAGGAGCCAACACAAAGTCAAAGGTAAACTGGGCGTCGGGGCGTCGCTTCAGCGGTAAGTCAATAACCTGGTCTTTCCGGACGGGCTCGAGCCTGACTACCAAAGAGCGCCGCACCCCAAACACCGCATCGCTATCAAGGTACTCGCCGTTCTCGAAAAATACCTCGGTGACCAGGGGGCGGTAACCTTCTGCGGATACCACGTAATGCAAATGTGCAGCCCGCCAGGCGTGACGCTTTCCAGCCCTCAGCAAATCCCCTACAGGGCCATCGTAGGGCACCGTGTAGGGCCGAGGCATGACGGTAGTATACCAGTACTCGCCTTTCTCGTTGGTCCGAAGCCTTCCTCGCAGGTCATATTTGTCTCTGCCGTATTTTTGCTCCTGAATAGGATAGGTGCCTGAGGCATCGGCCTGCCAGGTATCCACAATGGCCCCTGCAATTGGCTTGCCCAGAGTGTCGCGCACCATACCTCGAGTTAGCAAAACCACCCCGTCGTACCCCTCGGCCAGGTCGCTGCCTAACTCTCGCTCCGGGGCGTTTTGCAGGTAAAAGGGACCTAAATTTGAGTGAGGGGTGCTGCCCCCGTAGCTGTTAATCATGTCCACCAGAGCGGAAAGGCCCAGCACGTCTGAGAGGAGAATGAACTCGCTTCGCTCTGGGTTGGAAATCTTCCCGCACTCGTAAAGGAAGTTCATGACCGCCATCCACTCCTCGTGGGTGAGGCGTACCTCCCGAACATAATCGTGCAGATGCTGCACGAAAGTATCTAGCAGAAACCTAAAACGAGAGCCCGACTCGATTTGAAACGAGTCCTGAACTGCTTGGGTGATGGAGAACTCATTAATGTCCCGCACGTCTAACCCCTCCTTGTTTGACCGGCTTTTGCCTTGACATAAACTTATCTCGAGTATAATATTTGTCAAGAGGAAAAGTTTTCGTATAGCGAAAATCTCAGTAAGGAGAGGTCGGATGCGCATAGGCAAAACGGATCAGCCTTTTACGTCCATAGCTACCTCAGATGCCGAGAGTGTAACCATCCGCGGCTTTGACCTGTGTCATGAGCTGATAGGCAAGCTCAGTTTCGGTGAACTCTTTTGGTTGCTGATGCTGGGTCAACTGCCAAACAGCCGTCAGCGAGCCATGCTGGATGCCTGCCTGATAGCCATTGCTGAGCATGGGCTGGTGCCAACCGTGCAGGCTGCCCGCATGACCCTTGCCGCTGCACCAGAGGCCTGGCAGGGGGCCATGGCTGCGGGCCTTTTGGGAATGGGCACAGTCGTTGCAGGTTCTTCAGAGGCAGCGGGCCGTTACCTGGTCGAGCTGAAACAAGCGGCGGATGCCACCGGAAACGAAGAACTGGCGGTAGAGGAAAGCCTGAAGCGGCTCAAGGCAGCTCGAGCAAAAGTAGCAGGGCTCGGGCACCCCCAGCACACGGGGGGCGATCCCCGGGCTGCCCGCCTGCTCGAGCTCGCCGATGAGCACGCCGTGTCGGCCCAGTACGTGCGGCTTTTGCGTCTGTTGGGAAAAATGGCCCCAAGCATTATGGAGCGGCGCCTGCCAATCAACGTGTCCGGAGCCATCGCTGCCGTGATGCTGGATGCCGGTTGGCCTGTAGAAGGGCTCAAAGCCATTCCGTTGGTGGCGCGAGCAGCGGGGCTGGCTGCGCATCTGCACGAGGAGACCCAGCGCCCAATCGGTTTCATCTTGTCCTACCACGCTGCACAGGCCATCCAATATGACGGCCCCACTCGCAAGGAGTAAAGACATGGCCAAACCCTTAGCCGGTGTTCGAGTAGTTGAAATGGGTACCTACATCACTGGCCCCGCAGCGGCCATGCACCTGGCTGACCTTGGTGCAGACGTGGTCAAGGTAGAGCGGCCAGGCGAGGGAGACCCTTTCAGGGCTTTCAAGGGCGGTCTGTACAGCCCGCATTTCCAGACCTATAACCGCAACAAACGCTCCATTGCCCTGGACAACGCACGGGCAGAGGATCGCACGACCTTTCACGCTCTCATAGCAACCGCAGACGTGTTCATCCACAACTTTCGACCCGGCGTTGCCGAAAGGCTGGGGGCAGGCGAGGAGGAACTGCGCCGCATTCGGCCCAACCTGATCTACTGTGCCATCTCGGGTTTTGGCGCCACCGGGCCCAAGCGTGATTACCCTGTGTACGACACGGTGGCGCAGGCGGCATCGGGGTATCTGTGGCAGCTATTGCCCCCCGACAAGCCGCGGGTTATTGGCCCGGCCATTGCCGACGCGGTAGCGGGCATCTACGCTGCTATGGGTATTTTGGCCGCACTCGTCGAGCGCCAGCGGACGGGCAAGGGGCGCAGGCTCGATATATCCATGCTCGAGGCCATGGCCTACTTCAATCTAGATAGCTTTACGCATCACTTTAGCGTTGGCGAGGTGATGGGCCCCCTCTCACGCCCCTCCGTTTCTCAAAGTTACGTGTTTGAGTGCGCCGATGGTAAGTGGATTGCCATTCACCTTTCCTCCCCAACCAAGTTTTGGGAAGGCTTGCTCAGGGCTACACAGCAGGAGCCGCTCGCAAAAGACCCGCGCTTCGCCGAGCGGCTCGAGCGCATTGCCAACCAGCAGGCCTTGATTGAAATACTGACGCCTGTTTTCTTACAGCACAGCCGCGAAGAATGGTGCCGACGCCTGGCAGCCGAGGGGGTGCCCCATGCGCCCGTTTACAACTCCAGCGAAGCGCTAGAGGATCCACAAGCCCAGCACCTCAAGCTCAAGGTGACGGTTCCAGGCTCGCCCATGGGGCACTTTACCACTGTCCGTTCTCCTTACAACTTCGATGGGCAGATAGATACCGATATCATCCCGCCCCCAACCCTGGATGAACACGGAGATGAAATCCGCGCCGAGCTGGCGCTGCGCAAAGCGGGTAAGAGTTCTTGATGCCCAGCAAACCCCTGGGTCTGGATAAGGAGGAAGCATGTGTAAACTCGAGGCCCCCCTACTCGCTCCTCTGGAGTTCGGCAGCCCACTTTTGGGTTCAAGTTCCCTCCCCGAATCCCTTCCACCGGGAATCGGGGAACCCGACCGCCTGACCCTGATTCGGGGGGGTACGGTGCTTTCAATGGATGCTCGAGTTGGAAACTTCGCTGTGGGCGACGTGCTGCTCAAGGGCAGCCGTATCCTCGAGGTGGCGCCAAAAATCGAGGTGTCCGATGCCGCTGTCATAGATGCCAGCGGTCACATCGTGATGCCGGGCTTCATTGACACCCATCATCACCACTTTGAAACAGCCCTGCGAGGGTTGCTGGCTGACGCCATCTTACTGAACGATGGCCGACCCTCCTCGGCCATGAACTACTACGAGGTCATGCTGCTGAAGCTGTCCAGGGTTTATCGTCCAGAGGATGTTTACATCAACATCCTCTATGGCAGCATTGCCCAGCTTGATGCCGGGGTCACGACCGCAATGGACGTAAGCCAAATCCATCACTCCCCCGAACACAGCGACGCCGCGGTGGCTGCTCTTCGGGATGCAGGCCGGCGTGCCGTGCTGGGCTACTTTGAGGGCTGGGGGGAGAAGAGCCAGTACCCGCAGGACGCAGCCCGCATTCGCAGCCAGCATTTCTCCAGCAACGACCAGTTGTTAACTATGGTGATGGGCGGGGAAATCTACCTACCCGGTTACGAGGCTGCTTGGCGGATCGGCAGAGAGCTGGCAATTCCCATTGCAGCGCACATCGTCGGTACCTTCGGCATGGCCCCCACCTTCGATAGCCTGTCTGAACAAAACCAGTTTGGCCCCGACAACATCTTTATCCACATGACGGGGATGTCGGATATGGCCTGGCAGCGGGCCGCCGATTCTGGGGCCCATGTTTCACTCTCAGTGCCCATCGAAATGCACATGCGTCACGGCACCCCGCCCCTTCAAAAAGCGCTCGATCTGGGCATGACGGTATCGCTATCAAGTGATGTAGAGTGCACGATGACCGCCGATATGTTCACCCAGATGCGCTCAACCATTACCCTGCAGCGCATGTTCGCCAACCAGCTTGCCCTGGACGGTAAGGATTTTCCTTCTCTGATGAGCACCGCCGAGGTATTGCAGATGGCTACCCTCAACGGCGCACGCGGGCTTCGTCTGGAGGCCAAAACCGGTTCGCTCACCCCCGGCAAGGAAGCCGACATTATTTTGCTGGACACCAACTGCCTCAATACCGCCCCCCTCAACCACGCACCCGGAGCGGTGGTAACCCTCATGGAGCGTTGCAACGTTTCAACGGTGATATGTGGAGGCAAAGTACGGAAGTGGCAGGGAGAGCTGCTGGGCTTTGACCTGGAGAATTTACGCCGGAGGCTCGAGCAAAGCCGCGATTACATTTTTGCCACAGCCGGAGTAGAGAAAGACCTTTTTCGCTAAACCCCGTGAACCAACTGGCCCGATAGAATGGGGTCCATGTTGAAGGCTGTCCCCGGAACCAACGACATCTTCGCACAGGCCAGGGAGTATCCCTTCCGCGAGCCGGTTTTTCGCTACATCATCCAGACCGCCGAGGAGGTGTTGAGGGGGGCGGGCGCCCAGATGATTCACACCCCCATCTTCGAATACCTGGAAGTCTTGCAGAAGGGGGTTGGCCTGACCTCGGATATCGTGGTCAAGAAGGAGATGTACACTTTCGAGGACCGGGGTGGGCGGGTACTGGGCCTGCGTCCCGAGCCTACCGCATCCATCGTGCGGGCCTACAACCAGCACGGCATGAAGGTCTGGCCCCAACCGGTGCGGCTATTCACCTGGGGGCCTATTTTTCGGGCCGAGCGCCAGCAAAAGGGCCGGTATAAGCAGTTTCACCAGGTTGATTACGAGGCCCTGGGCCTCTGTGACCCTGTCTTGGATGCCGAGGCCATCGCGCTGATGGTGCGAATCTACAAAACCCTGGGCCTGAGGAACCTCGAGGTCAAGCTCGGCTCGGTGGGCGACCCCGAGGATCGGGTGCGGTACAACCAGTACCTGCGCGAGCTGTTCCGGCCCCAGGCCGAGCGGCTCTCGGAAGACTCGAGGGTGCGCCTGGAGACCAACCCCATGCGGATTCTGGACTCCAAAAGCGAGCAAGACCAGCAGATTGTGGCCGAGTTGCAGGTGAGGCCGATGCTGGATTTTCTTGGGGAGGCCTCGAGGGCCTTCCACGAGCAGGTTTGTAGCTACCTGACCAGGCTGGGGGTTGAATACTCGGTGGACCCCAGCATCGTGCGCGGCCTCGACTATTACGTGCGCACCGCATGGGAGGTTCACCATGCCCAGATTGGGGCCAAGTCGGCGCTGGGCGGCGGGGGCCGTTACGACGGCCTCTCCGAGATGCTGGGCGGCCCGCCGGTGCCGGGCGTGGGTTTCGGCATCGGAATCGAGCGGGTGGCCATCGCACTCGAGCAGGAGGGGGTGGGCATCCCTGCCGACCCCTCCCCCACCCTCTACCTGGCCCCTCTGGACGAGGCGGCCCGGATTGAGGCCCTGGCCCTGGCCGAACAGCTGCGCCCAAAGGTGTATGTGGAGCTTGGCTATGTGCCCAGAAGCCCGCGCAAGGCCCTCGAGGACGCCCTCAAGAAGGGGGCCAAGTATGTGGGCTTCCTGGGCGAAGGTGAGCGGGCCAAAGGGGTGGTGACCCTCAAGCACCTGGAAAGCGGCGAGCAAAAGGAGCTCGAGCCCCTGCAACTGCACAGCCTTTTCGAAGGCCCCGACCCAAAATAGAGCGCTCTTCGCATATTGTGAGCCATTCGAGTTCGAGTAAGCCTGGTTCTGAACAGAACAGTGGCCGCCTGGAAACTCGAAAACATGCGTCTCGGCCCAGACGCAACGCAGACAAGCGTGCCTCACCTCGGTGAGGCACGTCTGCTTGTCCCTTCTCGTTTTCGTGGGCGGCGGAAGCACAGGAGGGGGTGGGGGTTGGGCCTCTTCAATTGTATGGGAGGGGTTCAAGCAAGCATTGAGTAATGTAAGTGCATATTTTCACGATATAACTAGCATGTGAAAAAGATATTCACACTGCCCTCTCTGTAAATCATTTGAGAACTTTTCACAAAAAGGTATGCTAAAGCCTATGCGTCGCACGCTTTACTGTGGTCATTTGCGCGAACAACATGTGGGCAAAAAAGTGGTTCTGGAGGGCTGGGTCAACCGAAGGCGCGACCTGGGGGGCCTAATTTTTATTGACCTGCGGGATCGGGAGGGCATTGTTCAGGTGATCGTTAACCCCGATTCTGCCTGCTTTGCGGAGGCTGATAGGGTTCGCTCGGAATGGGTGGTGCGCGTGGAGGGAGTGGTGCGCGGTCGCCCTGCCGAGCAGGTCAACCCAAAACTGAGCACCGGCGCGGTGGAGGTGGTGGCGGAGGGCCTCGAGGTGCTCGCCGAGGCCAAGACCCCGCCCTTTCCCATTGATGCCGGCTGGCGCGGCGAAGAAGACCAGGGCGTCAACGAGGAAGTGCGCCTCAAAAACCGCGTGGTAGACCTGCGCCGCAAGCGCCTGCACGACAACCTGCGGCTGCGGCACAAGGTGATTGCGGCCATCTACCGCTTTCTGGACGCAGAGGGCTTTATCAGCGTGGAGACCCCCTACCTGACCCGCTCGACCCCTGAAGGGGCGCGGGACTTCCTGGTGCCCTCGAGGCTCGAGCCCGGCCACTTTTATGCGCTGCCCCAGTCGCCCCAGCTTTTCAAGCAGATGCTGATGGTAGCGGGTTACGACCGCTACTTCCAGATTGCCCGCTGCTTCCGCGACGAAGACCTCAGGGCCGACCGCCAGCCCGACTTTACCCAGCTCGACCTGGAGATGTCGTTTGTCACCCAGGAGGACATCATCGAGCTCAACGAACGGCTGGCCGCCTACATCCTGCGCGAGACCTTGGGGGTGGAGCTGGCTTTGCCCTTTCCCCGGCTGAGCTACGCCGAGGCCATGAACCGCTACGGCTCGGACAAGCCCGACCTGCGCTTTGGCCTCGAGCTTCAGGACGTGACCGAGGTGTTCAAAGGCGGCGAGTTCCGGGCCTTTGCCAGCGCCGAGAGCGTGAAGGTTCTGGTCGCGCCGGCCCTGCTGTCGCGCAAGGAGATTGAAGAGCTGGAGGCCCTGGCCAAGTCCAAGGGGGCCGCAGGGCTGGCCTGGGCGCGGCTGGAGTCCGGGGCGCTTTCGGGCGGCATCGCCCGGTTCGTGCCCCCCGCCCTCCTGGAGCAGGTGCGGGTGCAGGAAGGCCAGACCCTATTGTTCGTGGCGGGTGCCTGGCGCAAGACCGTGGAGAGCCTGGGGGCGGTGCGGCTCGAGCTGGGCAAGCGGCTGGGCCTCCTCGAGCCCGGCTTCAAGTTTTTGTGGGTGGTGGACTTTCCACTTCTGGAGTGGGACGAAGAGGCGGGCCGCTGGACCTACATGCACCACCCTTTTACCAGCCCCAACCTAGACGACCTGCACCTGCTCGAAAGCGACCCCGGCCAGGTGCGGGCCTACGCCTACGACTTCGTGTTCAACGGCTCCGAGGCCGGGGGCGGCTCCATCCGCATCCACCGCCGCGACCTGCAAGAGCGCATGTTTGCCCTGCTGGGCATCGGCCCCGAAGAGGCCCGGGAAAAGTTCGGTTTCCTGCTCGAGGCCCTCTCCTACGGCGCACCCCCCCACGGTGGAATCGCCTGGGGACTCGACCGTTTTGTGGCCAACCTGGCCGGCGAGGAGTCCATCCGCGAGGTGATCGCCTTTCCCAAGAACAAAGAGGGCAAAGAACCCCTCACCGGGGCACCGGCGGCGGTGGACGAGGCCCAGCTGGCAGCAGTGGGGCTGAGCGTGCGGAGGGAGGCATGAAGGCGCGGGGCTTGCATGCTTGTTTCTCATGGGGGGGGTTCCATGCCTGAGGCCCACCTTCGCATTCCTTATTTGCTGGTGGACGCTTTTACCGAGGTGCCCGGTGGGGGCAATCGGGTGGCGCTGGTGCTGGACGCGCGGGGCATGACCACCGAGGAGATGCAACGGGTGGCCACCCGGCTGGGCCAGCCCCAGGCCGCTTTTGTCACCGACTGGGACGGAACCGGCTTTGGGGTTCGCTTCTTTGCAGCCAACGGCGAGGTGGAGTTCAGCGGCCACGCCGCCGTGGCCCTGGCGCTCACCCTGGCCCGGGAGGAAAGGCTGCCTACGGGAGCCAAGAAACTGTACTTGCGGACCATCGGGGAGTCGCTCAGGGTGGAGCTCGAGGATGGACGGGTTCGGGTGCAAAGCCCCAGCCCCCGCTTCCGCGACCCCCCTTCCTGGAAGGTTTTGCAGGAGGTTATCGAGGTCATGGGGGCCAATGAGCGCTACCTGCACCGGGGGCTGCCCTACGGCATCACCTTTACCGGCCTGTGGACGCTCTTTATGCCGGTGGTGGCGCCGGGGCTGGTGGATGCCCTGGAGCCCGATATGCAAAAACTGACCGAGCTTTCGGAGAGGCTCGAGGTCGCTACCATGCACGTCTATGCCCCCTATGGCCCACGCCGCTTTTATGCGCGTACCTTTGCACCGGCCCTGGGGATTCCCGAAGACCCCGTAACCGGCTCGCCCAATGCGGCCCTGGGGGCGCTGCTGGCCCGGGCTGGGGTGGTGCCCCGCTGGGAAGGAGAGGTCAGCCTGAGCGTGACCCAGGGGCACCGCATGGGCGGCCCCGGCCAGGTGGAGGTGCGGGTGGAGTACGGCCCGGCGGGGAACATCCTGGCGGTGTTCATTGGCGGAACCGCGGTGCTGGCCGAAACCGGCGTGGTGGAGCTGGGGGGCAGTCCCAACTAGCCGATGATCGGGCCTCCAGACTCTGGCCATCGGCATTTTTTGGCCCCAGGCCCTCGATGAAGGTATGAACACACCCATTCGGCTCGTGTTGGTTGATGTGGACGGCACCTTGTTTGGCCCCGGCGGGGTGCCCCCGTGCGCCTGGGAGGCCGCCAAGCGGGCCCGGGAAGCGGGCTTGCACCTGAGCATCTGCACCGGGCGGCCCGGACGCGGGTTTGCCCTCGAGTACGCCGAGCGGCTCGACCCCGATGGTTTGCATATTTTTGAGTCGGGCGCGGTTGTGGTCTCGGGACGGCGGGAGCTGCTGCGGGTTTCGGCCTTGCCCGAAGAGGCCTTTCAGAGGCTCCTCGAGCTGAGCCGGTCGCACCAGGTTCCCTTCGAGGTCTACACCGCCGAGGGGGGCTTCTACCGTGAGCAAGCGCACCCCGACCTGCTCCAGCACGAGAGGCTGCTGGGCTTTGAAGCCGAGCCTCGCGACTTAGGGGGGCTTAAGGAAAACGTGGTGCGGGTTCAGTTCGTCTGGCGCCCCTCCCCTGCCTGGTCGCTGGTGCGAGCGCATATTTTACGCATGCCCGAGGTCGAACTGCACGAGGCCACCAGCCCCGGCATGCCGGGGGTCGGGTTCAGCTCGGTTACCGCCAGAGGCGTCTCGAAACGGGCGGCGGCGGAGTGGGTCGCGGCGCGGCTGGGGCTCGACCTGGGCCGGTGTGCCATGATTGGCGATGGCGAGAATGACCTGGAGCTGATCCAGGCCGCCCGGCTCGGAATTGCCATGGGCAATGCCCCGGAAAACGTGAAGCAGGCCGCCGACCTGGTGGTGGGCACAGTAGACGAGTGCGGCCTCGAGCAGGCCCTGGATATCCTTCGTTCGGGTCTAAGCGGGCTCTAGTATGTGCTTCTTTTCACGACAAAATAGGCTTGTGATATATTTCTTTGTTTCCATCCAACCGTTTCCTCCAGGAGAACATCCATGATCAAACTGGTCGCCCTCGATCTGGACGGAACCTTCTACGCCGGACGCACCCTCGGGGTGCCCGAATCGGCCTGGGCCGCCATCGAACGAGGCCGGGAGGCTGGCTTGAGGTTTGCGGTTTGTACCGGGCGTCCTCAGGGAGGGGTGGGCCTCGAGTATGCCCGGCGCTTGCAGCCCGACGGCCCCCACGTCTTCAACGACGGCGCTTCAATCTGCGACGCCTGGGGTCGGTCCTTGCATGCCGAGCCGCTGCCCCGGCTGGCGGAAATCATCGCCATTGCACGCAGGCATGGACTGCCTTTCGACCTGATGGGCGCCGACGGCGGTCGCTACTACGAGAGCGACCTGATGCCCCCCGAGCTGCTTACCCACATCGAGATAACCGGGGTGGAGGCCCGTTCGGCCCAGTTTGAGGAAATCCGCGAGACCCTGGTCCGGCTGTGGTTTGTGGTGCCCGACCTGAGCCTGTGGGAGACGGTCAAGCCAGACCTGGCCGCCCTTTCCGAAATTGATTTAGCCGAGTATCTGAGTCCGCGTGAGGTGGTTACCGGCGTGATCCGGAAGGGGGTCTCCAAGGCATCGGGCCTGCGCTGGCTGGCCGAGTATTATGCAATTTCTATGGACGAAATCGCCATGATTGGCGACAGCCACAACGACCTCGAGGCCATCCGCGATGCGGGTCTGGGAATTGCCATGGGCAACGCTGTAGATGAAATCATCGCCATCGCCGACCACGTCACCGCCCACGTGCGCGAGCACGGCTTTGCCCAGGCCATCGAGCACATTCTCTTGCTCAATGAGCAGGCCTGAGGGCCTTTTTCGTTACCGCTAGGCTGTTTGGTTAGAGCGCTCTTCGCATATTGTGAGCCATTCGAGTTTGAGAAAGCCTGGCTCTAGTGGCCGCCTCGAAACTCGAAAACATGCGTCTCAACCCAGACGCAACGCAGACCAGCGTGCCTCACCGAGATGAGGCGCGTCTCTTTGTCCCTTCTCGTTTTCGTGGGCGGCCATGTCTTTGAAGAGCGCGGTAGGTTGGCAGGGGCAGACGGCGCAACCCCTAGCCGGAATGGCGGCGCTCAGCGGGATATTTTTCCCTACCCACCCCGCTGGATTGCTGCCAGCATTGAGGCATGTTTGGCATTCGTGACCGCCAACTCGGGGTCTTGGTCGGCCTGATGTTTGCCCCCTTTGCGCTGCAATTGCTGGGCTGGGCCGGCACACCGCTGGGCGGCGGGCCCTGTGGGGCCATCGGGCTCGACCAGCTGATGCTCGAGCAACCCCAAACTTTTTTTTACGCCCAGATTATGCTGTGGGGCATCTCACTGCTGATGTCCACGGGGTTTTTTGTATTGATGCTGGGGTTCATGCACAACGGCAGCATTCCAAAACCCCAGGCCCAGCCCTTTTTGCTGATTTCCCTGGCCATAGGCAGCTCAACCGCCCTGATTTACGCCCTAACCCACACCGTGGGCCTGCCCGCACCCAGCCCCATCGGCTGGCTGGTGGGGGGGGCCGAACCCACCGACGCCATCGGGATTCTGATATTCGTGGTGCTGCTCGCCCACTGCGTTCTGACCTTGCGTTGGCTGATGCACACAAAGCCCATTCCCCCCAAAGCAGCCAAGCCCCAAGCCCAAAAGAGCTGAGCATACTTTTCGCCCCGCAAAGCAAGCAAGAAGAGCCTGCACTTATACCAAATCTCACCCAAAGTGACACCTAAGTTAGGATAGGGGAATGAGTCGAAGGATTGCCCCAATCGATTG
>NZ_JANWVH010000064.1 GCF_025056915.1 Meiothermus sp.
TGCGCTGGACCGGGGTGCAGCTACAGGGTTTTTCCGGGTCGCCGTACCAGCCGCAGGGGCAGGGGTTCATGGCCGCCACCAGCAGAAACCGCGCGGGGTAGGTGAAGCTGGCCCGGGCCCGCGAGATGGTGACCACCCCGTCCTCCAGCGGCTGGCGGAGCACCTCCAGCGCATCGCGGGAGAACTCGGGGAACTCGTCGAGGAACAAGACCCCCCGGTGGGCCAGGGAGATTTCGCCGGGCTTGGGGATGGTACCCCCGCCAATCAGGCCGGCGTCCGAGACGGTGTGGTGGGGGCTGCGGAAGGGCGGGGTTTTGATGAGGCCCCGCATGAGCCGCCCGGCGGCGGAGTGGATGCGGGTGGCCTCGAGCGCCTCCTCCGCAGCTAAAGGCGGCAGCAGCCCCGGCAGGCGCTTGGCCAGCATGGTTTTTCCAGAGCCGGGGCTCCCGCTCATCAGGAGGTGATGCCCCCCGGCGGCGGCAATCTCCAAAGCCCGCTTGGCCTTGGCCTGGCCCTTCACGTCAAGCAGGTCGAGGCTGGTTTCCAGACCCTCCAACCCCTCACTCGAGCGGGTGGCGGGCAGATCTTCCTCTCCCACCAAGAAACGTACCAGTTGTGCCAGATGGGTCGCCCCAAAAACCTGCACCCCCTCGATCAGGGCCGCCTCCTCGGCGGAGGCGTGGGGCATCAGGAGCTTATGGCCCTCTTGCAGGGCCCCCAGGGCCAGGTTCACCGCCCCCGGCACCGGGCGCAGCTCGCCGTCCAGGCCCAGTTCACCGGCCACCGCGTAGCCCCGAAGGGCCTCCATGGGCAGCACGCCGGTAGCGGCCAGCAGGCCCAGGGCGATGGGCAGGTCGTAATGGGTGCCTTCCTTGCGCAGCTCCGCCGGGGCCAGGTTGATCACGATGCGCCCCTGCGGATAGGGGAAACCCGCGTTCTTGAGGGCGGCCCGCACGCGCTCGCGCGACTCCTCCACGGCCTTGTCGGGCAGGCCCACCACCGCGTAGAAGGGCATCCCCTGCGAAACATCTACCTCCACCGTGATGGGCAGGGCCTCGAGGCCAAACAGACTGTAGGTTCGTACCTGCGCCAGCATAGCTACCGCCTTCTAGCTTAGCGGGCTTGTTTGTAAATCCCGGGTAATGCAGGAACCTCGAGTCCAAAAGTTTGGCCGATGCACGGTGTCGTAAACCCCTGGCCTGGGGCTGTTATGCTGTTAGCCAATGAACGACCCCAGCAAGGAAGAGGAACCCGTGCCCCGTCGTCTGATTGGGGAAATACCCTATGGGCTGCTTCTATCGGCGCCCAGGGTTGTTGCCGAGGGCATCCGGGCAAGGCTGGAAGAGCGGCGCATCCCGGTGTACCTCGAGACCCCTTTTACCGGCTTGGGTCTGCCCGAAGCCTACCTGGGCACCTACACCGGCGATGTGAGCCTCTGGGTGCCCGAGGCGCTCTGCACCGAAGCCATGTTGATCATCGAACGCGACCACCAAGGAGAGCCATCATGAGCGTAGTGGGGATAGACCTGGGCGGAACCAAAATTTTGGCAGGGGTGCTGCACGAAGGCGTCATTCAGGCCAGGGTCACGGTACCCACGCCGGAAGAGGGGGGGCGGGCGGTCATCGAGGCCATGGCCCAGGCCGCCCGGGCCGCCATGGACGCAGCAGGTGCTGGCCACGTCAAGGCCATTGGTCTGGGCACCCCCGGCCCGCTGGACTTCAAGCGGGGCCGCATCAAGTTTGCGCCCAACATCGCCAACTTCACCGATTTTCCCATAGTGGAGCTGCTCGAGGAGGCCACCGGCCACAAGGTCTACCTGGAAAACGACGCCAACGCTGCTGCCCTGGCCGAACACAAGCTGGGTGCAGCCCAGGGCGCCGAGAGCAGCCTCTTCATGACGGTCTCGACCGGGGTGGGGGGTGGCTTTGTGTGGGGCAACAAGGTGCTGCGGGGCGTGAATGGTCAGGGGGGCGAGATCGGGCACATCACCATGCAGCCGGGCGGCCCCCTGTGTGGCTGTGGGCTGGACGGCTGCCTCGAGGCGCTGGCCACCGGCCCGGCCATGGAGCGCATGGCCCTGGCCTCCTTCAAGCGCGAGATGGGCACCCGCGAGCTGTTTGCCCTGTTCCAGCAAGGCGACCCCAGGGCCAGCCGGATTGTGTTGCAGGCCGCAAGCTGGGTGGGCATTGCCCTGGCCTCGCTGGTCAAGTGCTACGACCCCGAGGTGGTGGTGCTGGGGGGTGGGGTGGCCCTCAATGCAGGCCCGGCTTACCTCGACGAGGTGATGCGTTCGTATCAGCGCTACATGGAAAACTGGATCGTCCCCCCCATCTACCTGGCCAAACTGGGCAGCGAGGCCGGGCTGCTGGGGGCGGCCCTGACGGCGGCCCTCGAGGTCGGCGAAGCCTAGAGCGCTCTTCACACATTTAGAGCCATTCGAGCATAAGAAAGCTTTGTCCTGGACAGAACCGTGGCGGCCTATCCAGGCGGCCACGTCTGTGAAGGGCGCGATAGTGACCGCGCGGTGAGACAGAGGGCACCCGGAAAGACGCAAGCGGCTGGAACGGGCCTTGGCAGAAGCCGCAGCGTTGTCAAAAGCACACAGTTGGGCCCACCGCCCGCGTACACTCACGCCTGGCTATGATTACCATGTACACCACCGCCTGGTGCCCCGACTGCCGCGCAACCAAACAGGCCCTTTCGGCCCTGGGCATACCATTTACCGAAGTGGACATCGAGCAGGACTCGAGCGCCGCCGAGCTGGTCATGCAGCTCAACCACGGCAAGCGCAGCGTGCCCACCCTGGTTTATGGCCGCCACGCCGCGTCCATGAGCCGCTTCTCCATCGCCAAGCTCAAGCGCTGGCTGCAAGAGGCGGGCCTCGCGGATTGCTGCCCGGCGTGACGCTGCTGAAGGCTATTTTCGGGCGCACCAACAGCTTTCAAGAAGACACCCGCTGAGAGTGGGTTGAAAGCCTCCAACTCCGGCCCCCTGCCACCGTGAAGGGTCAGGCAAGGATGGGATAAGACCCCCCCTTCAAGCAAAAACCGGGGCTCCACGCCCCAGTTTTCTTGTTGGAGGATTCAGTATTTCCTCGCGGCTTCTACCGCGCTACGAAAAAATTCGAATACCTCCACTTTTGGTGCGGACAGGGCCTGGGCTGCCGGGGCCACCCGGTAGGAGGTGGCCTCCAGGTCAATCAGGCAGCTCTCGGCGCTGCTGGTGAGGCGGATGCTGGCCCCAGCCGGAACCCTGAACCAGACGTCAAGTTCGTCTTGCAACGGCAGCAACAGGGCGTTGTCGGCCAGGGCGCCGGCCTGGATGCTGGGCAGGAAAATCACCCGGGCCTCTCGGGGCTCCTGGATTTCGAGCATGAGGGGCGCAGCGCGGCCCGAAATGCCGACCCCCAGGGGGTTTTCCACGTAGATGTGGCCTTTGAGGTGGAGCAGGGAGGCTTCGTCGTGGCTGGCCCACATGATGCCCGAGGTGGTGGCCTGTGAGGGGGTGCGTATCCAGCGCACATGGCGGCCATCTACCTCAAAGCCCTGTCCAAAGCGGGCCTCCTCGAGCAGCGCCAGCTCGCTGCCCCGGGCCATTTCACTCGTGCTGGGGCCCATCGGCAGGGTTTCGTTCATGCCCAGCCAGGCCTTGAGGCCGTAGCGGGTCCAGCCCGGCAGGCTATTGACAAAGCTGCCCCAGTCGGCGGTATCGCCGGCCATCAGGCGATGATAAGCCTCGGCCATGCGCTGTTCTTCCATGGCGCATTGCAGGGCCGCCTGGCGGTGGTACTGCTGGCGGCGCCCCGGTTGCAGTCCAAGGTACAAAACCCGGCGGCTGGCATCGTCGGCGAACTGCCACTGCCCGACATAGACCAGCCAGCCGCGGCGCTCGAGCTCGTCCAGATAGGGGGTGGCCTCGAGCGCATCCAGCAGGCCCTGGCTGTAGGGGCCGGGGTGCACCGAGAGCCGCTCGAGGGCCAGGCGGGCCTCCAGCGAGAGCATGCGGGCCTCGAGCTGCACCTGGGCCCGCACCCGCTGGGGCAGGGGTACATCGTTGCCGGTGTGGGGCACGGCCAGCAGCTCCCGCAGGTGGCCGGGCGAGCCGCCCGAGGCCAGGAACAGGCGGGCAGCCTGGGCAAAGGGCAGGTTAGAGAGCATCGAGGCGCGGGCCTCGGCCCAGGACAGGGGCGGCAGGGTGATGTAGCGGGTGCGTTCGGCAGGGTAGTGGCTGCGCAGCTCCAGGATCAGCTTGGGGTCTTCCCCGTAGGAAGAGCGCTCCACCACCCACAACCCGTCGCGGTCGGTCAGGATGCGCTCCATGGAAACATCGGTGTAGGGCGGGCGCAGGTAGTGCAGGGCCTTGCCGCCCCCCCGGGGGCCTTCCAAAAAAGGCATTCCCAGGGCTTTGGCCAGGGCCTGGGCAAAAGCCGTGCGGCCCGAACCGGGGCGGCCCATCAGAATCAGCACCGAGGGCAGGGTTATTTGCGAAGCCACCTCCTGCACCAGGCGCTCGCGTCCGACGGTTCCCGAGCTATTGGCCATGAGTTGCGAACGCTGGCCCTCGAGCCAGGCTCTAAACTCCACCGAAAGCTCCTCCAGTCCCTCCATGGGCGCCCCCGGGGCCGGGGTGCGGTCCAGCGAGACAAAGGGCGGGAGTTGCAAGGGGTCTTCGCCCGCTTTGAACAGGGTATAGCCCAGCGGGGCCAGGGCCTGGCTCAGGCGGTGCAGCTCCACCCGCAGGTTTTGCGAGGCGGCGCTGTGGCCCCAGAGCAGGTCGGCCAGCACTTCCCGCCGGGTGGCCCCTTCCAGGGCCAGGTAATACAGAATGGCCAGACCCTTGCGCTGAAGCTTTAGCTCGCGTCCTTGATACTCCAGGCGGGCCGGGCCCCATAGTTTGAGTTGGATCGGTCCTCCAGCTTTATTCATGCCTACACTCCTTGCAAGTTCCCCTGGGGCGTGGCCAAAGTCCCGGTGTGAATCCCTTGCTGGCAATGGCCGCGGTCTCGGCGGCGCGCAATCAGTGCATGGAGATATGCCGCCAGGTTTGATTGAGCCTGGGATAGCCTCCATAACCCCTGCCGGGAAACAGACACGGCCCGGTGAGGCTCTCCACCAGCTCGCGTCTTTTGTTCGTTACCTCCCTTTCTCAAAGCGTGAACTCCTTCGTTAACCCTCTCATGCAGGGTAACACGGTGAACCGGAATCCCGTGTTCAAAATGCACAACCCAGGTCACACCCCCCGTTTTGGGGGTATAGAAAGTGAAACAAACCACAGCCCCGCAGGCTGGCTGTGCAACCCAAGCGGAGACGACGAACCGCCATGCTTCCCGTATGGAGCAAAGCGCATAAGGAAGCCCATCTATGACGATGCCATCGGAAGGGCAGGCGGGCGAGGTGTGCCGATGGCTGGGGTTCGGCAGATGCTTACAGGCGAGCAAACCCCAGTGCAGCCACTCGACCCGCAACCCCAGGGTTTTTGGAGGTGAACACCTCTACAAATGCCTGCTGAACAACCTTTACGGCCTCGCTTGAAGGATGCTCTTCTTCCCCTTCGGCCAAGCCTGTGATGGGTAACCATGCCCCGGCAGCCCCACCATGAGACAATCGGCCCATATGAAGCCCTTTCCAGGTTTGATTCTGATGGCGTTGTTCGGCGCAGCTTTTGCTCAAAGCCCCTGGCCGCCCAGGCTCGAGACCGGCCAGGTCTGGAACCTCACCATCGAGGCCCAGGGCCAGCGCCTTGCCTGGAACGTGCGCCTGGGCATGGCCCAGAATGGCATCTTCGAGGCCCAGGCCCAGGGGGTGGACACCCGGGCCGCCCAGGTGGCCTACTTTGCCGAGACCCTGCCCGGCACCAGTTACAAAAACGTGCTGGTTTTCGATTTCAAGGCCCCTACAACGGCCTCGAGCGTTGCCTCGCCCTTTACCTGCCTCATCCAGCCGGACGGCAAGGGCACGGTGGCGCTGATTGGGCTGCCTTGCAGCGCCTCTTTGGGCAGCGCCAGCGCCGGTATCTCGGGCAGCGCCGGAGCCCCCATCTGGCTCAAGGAAGCCCGCCGGGAGCCGGTAGCAGGCCAGACCTGGCGCCTCGAGGCCTTCAACGTGGCCTGGAACCTCACCCTGAGCAAAGCCGAAAGCGACGGGTTCTCGGGCGGTGCCAAAATTGTGGAAAACCGCAGCGGCGATCTGCTTCCCACCGACTGGACCATGCGCCTCACCTATGTGGGCCGCACTTTGCGCATAGACATTTCCCTGGGACAGGGCCTCATCTCCTGCCTGCTAGACGAACAGTTCCAGAACGCCCTAGACGGCGTGCTGCGCGGCGAGGCCAACCTCTACAGCCAGGGCCAGCAGGGCAGCCGCGGCCAGAGCAGCTGCCGGGTGGTGCTGAACCCCCGGTAAAAGGGCCCAGCCAATCTTCCCCAGGAGGCAGACTCCTGGGGCTTGTTTTTTAGAGCGCTCTTCGCATATGGTGAGCCATTCGAGTTCGAGAAAGCCTGGTTCTGAACAGAACAGTGGCCGCCTGGAAACTCACCAACATGCGTCTCGGCCCAGACGCAACGCAGACAAGCGTGCCTCACCTCGGTGAGGCACGTCTCTTTGTCCCTTCTCGTTTTCGTGGGCGGCCACGTCTGTGAAGAGCACAATAGGAACCCGGGCAACGGGCTTTGCGCTTTCGGCCTTTGGCTTTAGGCTATATCTCGTGCCAGGAATTGCCATCATTGGAGCCCAGTGGGGCGACGAAGGAAAGGGCAAAGTAACCGATGCCCTCGCAGAAAACGCCGACTTTGTGGTGCGCTACCAGGGGGGGGCCAACGCCGGCCACACCGTGGTGGCCCAGGGCAAAACCTTCAAGCTCAATCTGCTGCCCACCGGGGTCATCCACCCCCAGGCCACCAACATCCTGGGCGACGGCATGGTGATAGATGCCTTCCGCTTTGCCGAAGAGATGGCCAGCATCCGCGCCGAGGGCTTGCAGCCCAGGGTGCTGGTCTCGGATAAAGCCCATCTGGTGCTCCCCCACCACAAGGCGGTGGAGGCCCGCAACAACTTCGTGGGCACCACCAAGCGGGGCATCGGGCCGGCCTACTCCGACCGAGCGCGGCGGGTGGGCATTCGGGCCGGCGATCTGCTGAACGAGGCCGTGCTGAAGGAGCGGGTCGAGACCCTGCTGACCGAAAAACCCAACTCGACCCGCGAGGCCGGCTGGGACACCCCCGCCAAAGCCCTGGCCGACCTCTCCAAAATGCGCGAGGTACTGGCCCCCCACATCACCGACACCGGAGCCCTGCTGCGCGAGGCCATCAAGCACGGCAAAAAGGTGCTCTTCGAGGGGGCCCAGGCCACCCTCCTCGACCTCAACTACGGCGACTACCCCTTCGTGACCAGCTCCCACCCCACCGTGGGCGGCATCATAGTGGGCACCGGCGTCAACCACAAGGCCATCAACAAGGTGTATGGGGTGGCCAAAGCCTATGCTACTCGAGTGGGCAACGGCCCCTTCCCCACCGAACTCCACGGCGAAGAGGACGAGTTTTTGCGCCAGAAGGGGGGCGAGTTTGGCGTGACCACCGGGCGGGCAAGGCGCACCGGCTGGCTTGATCTGGTGCTGCTCAAGTATGCCTGCGAGGTGAACGGCTTTGATGGGCTGGTCATTACCAAGCTGGACGTGCTCTCGGGCTTCCCCACCGTGAAAGTGGGCCTCGAGCACCTTCCCGATGGCCGCGTGAAGTACGCGGAAATCCCCGGCTGGGGCGACCTCTCGGGCATCGGGAACCGCGAGCAGTTGCCCGAGAGCGTCAAGCGCTTCATCGAGCTGATCGAGGACTACACCCAGACCCCGGTGGTGATGTTCTCCACCAGCCCGCGCCGGGAGGATACCTTTGGGGCGGTGAGCTGGGTGTAGGTGATTAGGAGATTTCTGTTCTCTTGATTATCGCGATAAATATTCAGCATTTACTTTTGCAAATAAAATCTGATTATGAACGTCTTAGAGGTAGTTGTTTCATTTCTTGGAGTTTGTCTTGGGGCTTATCTGGGAGTATATCTACAGTATTCTAGGCAAACAAACTATACGCGAGATTGGTTGATTGCTTACTACAAAAATCGTCCGAATCGCAAAAGGTCTGAAGACGTAATACCCGTGAAAAATCATATAGATAATGTTATCCAAACTATTGACAATGTTGTGGCGCAAGGTGCAATAAGCCTAAACGATTGGGTGGTCTTAACTGACTTAATTCCGATAATCACAGCTGAATCTACTCAACTGCAAGAGGTTCAGCTGAGAAGTGTAGGCATCTTGCCAAATGAAGTCTTCGTTGGCTCAAACCGGGTCATCCGGGCTAACAATATACTCTCCCATCACATACAAATCTGTCATCACTATAGGGAATCCGTCCTGCTACCACACGCTTTGAATGCGCCAGCGCAAGCTACCCCAGTAAGTATTGCTCATATCTCATCCATTTCGCGATATAAAGCCATGTTAGAAGGACTCCTCGACGCAGTGCAACAACTAGAAGAGGCTGAAGAGGAACTTTCTTATGCTCTTTACAAGTGGCGTCCTCGTGATTTCCCAAAAGACCTGAAAGACTGATTCGTTATCGCAGCACCTCCCCCGGCTTGATCCGCAAGGCCCGCCAGAGGGGCAGCAACGAGGCCAGCATCACCACCAGCAGGCTGAAGCAGGAGACCCACACGAAGTCGGAGGTTTTGATGTCCACCGGCAGGCGGGTCAGAAAATAGAGCTCGCCGGGAATCTCCACCGGGCGCCAGCGGAAGTAGCTCGACAGGCCAAATCCCAAAAGGTTGCCCATCAGAATGCCCAGCGCCCCCAAAACAAGGCCCTGCAAGGCAAACACCCCGGCCACCTGGGCGCTCCCGGCCCCCATCACCCGCAACAGGGCGATGTCCGGGGTTTTTTCGATCACCGTGAGCACCAGCACGCTGGCCATGCCCAGGGCTGCCACCACCACAATCAGGAAGACCACAATTCCAATCACCCGCTTTTGCAGGGCCAGTTGTTCAATAAGGGTTCGGTTGCTGGACTGCCAGGTCTGGGGGAAGTAGTGCCGCCCGGCCAGGGCCATCCCCACCTCGGGGGCTTTGTCGGGGTCGCGCAGGCGGAACTGGTAGCCCGAAAGGGCGCTGGGCTGCTCCAGGAGTTCGCGGGTGTCGGCCAGGGTGGTGAAGGCAAAGCCGGCGTCGAGCAGGTAGTTGCCGGTCTGGAAGGTGGCGACCACCTCGAGCTGAATCCGCTTCTGGTTAATCGAAACCAGGAACAGCTTATCGCCCGGATAAGCCCCCAGGCTGCGGGCCAGCGCGCTGCCCAAAACGATGCTGCCCTCCCTGAGCCGGGACAGGTCGAGGTCGGGGTAAACGGCCTGCCCGCCCTCCCCCAGGCCTATCAGGGTGGCAAAGTCGGCCCCAGCCGAGCGGCCCGCCTCGGCCCGGCGGGTCAGCAGGGCCTTGGTCAGCAGGACCGGGGCCTGCCCGACAACCTCCGGGTGGGCGGGCGGAGCGGGGCTATTCTCGGGGTTCAGGCTCTGCAAATAGAGGTGGGGCACCGCCTTGAGGGTGGCCTCAACCAGCCCCCGGATGAAGCCGTTGGTCAGCGATAGGGCGGTGGTGAGCACCATGATGCCCACCGCCACCCCCAGGAGCGTAATCAGGCTCTGGGTGCGGCGATAGCGCAACTGGCGCAGGGCGAGAAACCAGACAAAGCGCATAGGGCCAGGGGTCGGGGGCCAGCACCAGGCCAACCACCCATGGAAATCAGGCTGCTGCCTCGAGGCCGAAGTGCCTGGGAAGCGAGCCCAAGCATGGTGGGAAGGCCCCAGCAACCAGGAGCCTGGGGACGCCAGGCCCGTGCCACCAGACTACTTTACCCTCGCCCGCGCTGAATCACCGTGACCCGAAGGTTGCGTACCCCGAAGCGGATGGCCGTGCTGCGGTCGGGCAGCCACACATCCAGGCGCTCCCGTTTACGGGGGTGCATGGTGTCCTCTACAACAAAAACCCGCCCCTGGAGCAGGTAGTTGAAGCGCCCCTTGCCCACCCCGGCGGAGGTGCCCAGGTCTTCGAGCAAGACTTTAGAGCCATAGGGCAGTTCGCGCAGCATATCGCGGCTGACCGCGATGATGCCGATGCGGGTGCGCGCCCCGGTGGCGGTGATGAAAGGTGTGCTGTCGGTCTCACGCACCGAGGAGGTGTAGGCCGTGGCCTTCAGGATCATCACCCGAGGGGCCTGGGCCCAGCTCAATCCGAACACTGCAATGAGCAGGATCAGACTCGGAATGCGGAGGTGGAATAGCCGTTCCATACCTCCTCGAGGGTAGGGGGGGTGTTCTCAGGTTCTCTTAGAAAAAGGCGTCACGTCTCTCATTTACTTGTGAGCCTTAACCTGAGCAACACCCAGCTCTTTTTACTTTTATTTGCCAGACAGGGTTTACCTGTGACTTGGTTTTATGAGTCCAAGCTAAAGTGTTTCTTGAGGTTTCTCATCTTAGCCATGAAGGCTCCCTGACATATTTCATGGGCTGGTATACCAGATTTATCTCGTGCTGGACGGGTTTTATCCGGAACAAATCGGCAGGCTTGCATTACGCCTCTGGCGAACATAAGTAACGCTGCCGCGAAACGCACTGCCGGATCTGAACATCCGACCCCGCCCAGGCCGGTGGGTTCGCAACTACTCCAGCACAGCAAGGTAATCGTAGAGGTCGGGCCCCCCGGGGTGAATCTCAAGGCTCAAGTCCGGGAAAGCCTGGGCTATGCGGGCCCCCAGGGTGCCCAGCGTCTCTTTGGGCACCGTGGGGCCGTGGAAAATGGTCAGTATTTCGTACTCCCGATCCTGGGAGGCCAGTTGAATCATGTTGAGCAGGGCCTCCTCAGGGGTGTCGGCGGCCAGGGCCAGTTTGTCGTCCCTGAGCCCAATCGGCTGGCCCTCGGTCACGCTAACCCCCCCAATCTCCACGCTGCGGCTGGCCCGGGTGACCTCGAGGGTGGCCGCCTGCCTGGAGGCCTCCTCCATCTCCGGGAGCAGCTCACTGGCTGAGAGTTCGGCCTGGTAGCGCACGCTGGCCGCCAGCCCCTGGCCCATGGTGCGCGTGGGAATCACGTGCACGGTCTTGCCCTCGGCCAGGCCCGCCGCTTGCTGGGCCGACATGATTACGTTGCCGTTGTTGGGCAGCACAATCACCTCGGGGTTGGGCAGGCTTTTGATGGCGTCCAGGATGTCCTGCACGCTGGGGTTGGCGGTCTGGCCCCCAGCCACCACGCGGGCTCCGAAGCCCCGGAACGCCTTGACCAGCCCCCAGCCGTTGGCCACCACAACCAGACCGGTGGGCGGAGGGGCCTCGTCGGCGGCCCCGGCCATGGAGAGGATTTCGGTGTGCTGCTGCGACATGTCCTCAACCTTGGTGCGCACCATCCGGCCATAGCGGGCCACACGGGCCAGCAGGCCGTCGGGGTCGTTGGTGTGGATGTGGCCCTTGACGTAGCCCTCGGCCCCCACCACCAGCAAGGAGTCGCCAAAAGACGACACCGCCTCGCGGATTTTTTCAATCGGCTCGGCCACCCCTTCCATCAGGAACTCGGTGCAGTAGCCGAACTCTTCTTCCTCGAAAGCGGTCTGGGCGTACCTTTCGATTTTGGGCGGTTCGGGCAGGGGCAAACCCCTGAGGTAGCCCTCGAGGCCCTCCACGAAGCGCAACAGGCCTACCCCGCCCGCATCCACCACCCCGGCCTGTTTGAGCACCGGCAGCAGCTCGGGGGTACGGTCGGAGGCCTCGCGGCCCTTCTGCAGGGCCCCTTGCAACACCGCCTCGAGGCTCGCCGCCCCCTCTGCAACGGCCTGCCGGGCCCCCTCGGCAACCCCGCGCGAGACCGTCAGGATGGTGCCTTCCACAGGCTTCATCACCGCCTTGTAGCCCATGCGAGAACCTTCCTCGAGGGCCCTGGCCAAAAGCTCGGGGGTCACCGCCCGGGCCTCCTTGATGGTCTCGGCAAAGCCCTTGAGAATCTGCGAGGTAATAACCCCTGAGTTGCCCCGCGCGCCCAGCAGCGAACCATAGCTGATGGCCCGCGCCACCTCGCTCATCTTGCTGGTGTCGGCCAGGTCGAGTTCGCGTCGCACCGACTGCAAGGTAAGGTGCATGTTGGTACCGGTGTCGCCGTCGGGCACCGGGTACACGTTCAGGGCGTTGGCCTCCTCGACGTAAACGGCAAACCAGTCGGTTGCATAACGAAAAGCCCCGGCCAGCTCGGCAGGCGAAAGGGCCTCAGCCACGGCTCACCCCCACCACGTGAATGCGCACGGTGGAAAGCTCGACCCCTGCCAGGCTTTTGGCTGCCCACTGCACCCGCTCCCCGATGCTATCCACCACGGTGGGAATGCGGGCGCCAAACGCCAGCACCACATACAAATCGGCCTGATACTTTCCGGCGGCGCCCGGGTCGGGCTTGACCACCACCCCCTCGCTGGCCTCGCTTCTGCCCAGGATGCGGCTGATGGATTCGCGGATACCAGCCGGACTCATCCCGAGCACACCCGGCACTTCATGCGCAGCCAGGCCCAGAATGGCGGCCAGCGCGCTTTCGGTTACGGTAATGTTCCCTTTCAAAACAGGCCTCCAGATTTGCACTTTTCAACCCCACCCGCCTATTCGGCGAAAAAATTTTACCCGGGGTTGATTTGAGCCCTTATGGGGCAACTATAACGCACCCCCAGCCAGTTTCCAAGTTTTTGCATTGCGGGCCCCCTAGCGCCCGTTGAGGCTTTCAATCAGGGTGGCTTCCAGGCGGCCAAAGTCGCGCCCAAAGATGAGGCGAACCGGGGTGCGGCGAGCGTCCAGGCGATACCAGACCTCCACCAGCAAGTCTTCGCGGGCAAAGCGGTAGCCCACCAGGCCGTTGCCGCTTAGAAGCTCGAGCCGGCCCTCGGCCAGCCTGGGATAATCCACCGCACGAATCAGACGGGTTTCGGGACGAAGGCGCAAATAATAGACCAGCGAGACCTGATCCATCACCTCTTCACTGGCGCTGCTCCAACCCGACTGCTTGCCATCGGGGTAAATCACCCGGGCCCGGGAGCCGCTGTTCTCCTGGCGCTCGAAAATGAGCCGGGTGGTGCCCTTGAAGGGCTCGGTCAGGGTTTGCCAGAAGCGGTCGGTGAAGAAGTCGAAACCGACCTGGCTCTCCGCCTCGAGGCCATAGCCGACCGCCTGGGCCAGTCCGGTGGGCTCGAGTTTCAGGCGAAAGCGCCAGCCGCCCTCAATCGGGTCGGCGCTGAGGTAGAGCCTCCCTACCCCAATCCCCTGCCAGGCCAGGTGGTAGACCAGCCGTTCGCCAGGCACCCAGGGCACACCCTGCGCCAGGGCCAGCGGGCCAACCCCTACCAGCATCCACAGCAAAAACCACCCTCCGCGCCACATGGCCTGGCCTCCCCTCCAGGGTACCGCAAGCGCAGAGGAGGTTTTGGTCAGAGGGGCGCCTCTACTGCACAGCCCAGAAGCATCACAGCACGGCTTTAGGCTCGGTGTAGGGCATTCCGAAGGCTTCCGCCACCCCCAAGCAGGTCAGCTTGCCCTGGTGGGTGTTGAGGCCCAGCATCAGGGCGGGGTCTTCGTGCAGGGCGTCCAGGCCCTTTTCGGCCAGTTTGAGCAGGTAGGGCAGGGTCTGGTTGGTGAGGGCAAAGGTCGAGGTGCGCGGCACCGCACCCGGCATGTTGGCCACGCCGTAGTGCACCACCCCATCCACCACGTAGGTGGGGTTGGCGTGGGTGGTGGGGTGGATGGTCTCCACACAACCCCCCTGGTCTACCGCCACATCCACAATCACCGAGGCTTCTTTCATGGTCGAAAGCATCTCGCGGGTGACCAGCTTGGGGGCTTTGGCACCGGGAATCAGCACCGCCCCAATCAACAGGTCGGCGTGGCGAATGGAGGCTGCAATGTTGGCCTCGGTGGACGAGAGGGTAATCACCCGCCCCCCAAACACATCGTCGAGGTACTGCATCCGGGCCTTGCTCACATCCAGGATGGTGACCTGAGCGCCCATGCCCAGGGCGATTTTGGCAGCGTTGGTGCCCACGATACCCCCCCCGATGATCACCACGCTGGCCGGCGCCACCCCCGGCACGCCCCCCAAGAGCACCCCGCGCCCACCGTGGGGCTTCTCCAGCGCCGCTGCCCCCACCTGCGGGGCCATGCGCCCGGCCACCTCGCTCATGGGCAGCAGCAAGGGCAGCGAGCCGTCCTCGAGCTGCACCGTTTCGTAGGCGATGCCGGTCGTACCGCCCTCGAGCAAGGCCCGGGTCAGCGCCTCGTCGGCGGCCAGGTGCAAATAGGTGAAGAGAATAAGCCCTTTACGCAGGTACTTGTACTCTTCGGCAATGGGTTCCTTGACCTTGACCACCAGGTCGGCGGCCCAGGCCTCCGGGGCGCTCACAATTTCGGCCCCGGCTTTTTGATACTCGGCGTCGGATATGCCCGAGCCCACCCCGGCGCTCTGCTGCACCAGAACCCTGTGCCCCCGCCGAACCAGGCTGGTCACGCCCCCCGGGGTGAGGGCCACCCGGTTCTCGAGTGTCTTGATCTCTTTGGGTACACCAATCACCATAGCAACCTCCTGTTTTTCCCCAAGCCTAGGGGGATTCCGGCCCAAATGAAAGCGGCAAAATAAAAGCAAAACGTTGATTGGCTTTACAAACTTAAGCCATAATGCTCTTTGTGGCTTCCAAACTGCTCGATCAGGCCAATATCGCCATTCTGAACGAACTGCAAAAGGACGGCAGGCTCTCCTACCGTGAGCTAGGCCGTCGGGTGGGGCTCTCGACCCCCGCGGTGACGGAACGGGTGCGCCGCCTGGAAGACGCCGGCATCATTGCCGGGTATGGCGCGCGGGTCAATCCGGGCGCGCTGGGCTACACCATCACCGCCCTAATCGAGGTAGCCACCCCGCCGGGGCGCTACCAGCAGATGCTCGAGTTTGCCCGGGCCACCCCTGCGGTGCGCGAATGCTATTTTGTGACCGGCGAAGCGTCTTTTGTGACCAAGGTCATCACAACCTCGGTCGAGCATCTGCAAGACCTCATCCAGCAGCTCGGCTTCTACGGCAGCACCCGCACTTCGGTGGTCCTTTCACAGCCCATCATCAAAGAGACCCTCGAGGTTGGTTGAATACAACGGGCCGGTTAGACCCGCTTCAGGCATACAAGCAGCTTTCAAGAATACACAAGGTGGGGGTCTCCCACACCTGCCCCTACGTCCTGCCTCACTGCTTCGTATGCAAAGGGTTCGCGTAAGGTTGGTATTACCACACTGTCGCATGCAAGCCCGTACATCCACACCCACACGGTGAGCGATTTTGAGCGCTCTTCACATATTTAGAGCCATTCGACTGTAAGAAAGCTTTGTCCTGGACAGAACAGGCGCGATCAGTCAGTCCTGGCCTGGACTCGCTCTCCCCCCAGGTGGGGTTGCCGACCTGGCCCTTCATGCAAGAGCAGATGGGGGGTCTTGTGCCCCCCCAAACCCTCTTTGGGCGATAGGGAGTGGCTTGAGAGCTATCAGTCTTGGGAATCTGTGGGCGTTTATAAGTATCTTTGGGGCTGCGCATTACTCCTTGAACACCCGCTTGATGCGCAGCTTGAAGCCATCCCCCTCGGCCATCGCCACCAGGCGGCGCTTGGGGCCGACCAGCGCGACCAGTCCCCTGGCCGGGATGGGCAGCGGTACGCCCTCCATCACCCGCCTGGCCTCGGCCTGGGAGAGTTCCACGCTGGGACAGGAGAGGGCCTCGAGTTCGTCCAGGGTTTTCTTGATGTCCAGGTGTTCGATTTCCTGGGCCTGCTCGAGGCCAATCTTCCCCACCCTGGTTCGTATCAGGCCCGAGAGGAAGGCTTTGCTGCCGAGTCGTTCGCCGAGGTCTCGGGCAAACGAGCGCACATAGGTTCCAGGCCCCACCACCAGGCGAATGACGGCGGTGGGGTAGTCGCCCAGGGGCTTGGGCAGCTCTACCTTGCGGCCCCGCTGGGATAGCTGCCAACCCGCCGCCGCGTGGGCGATGCGGTATGCGATGGGGGCCGGGTCATATGAGAGGAGGGAAACCTCGTGGTAGCGAACCGGACGGGCCTCGAGCTTCAGCGCCTGTCCTTTTCGCGCGGCTTCGTAGGCTTTGACCCCGCCCACCTTCACCGCCGAGTAAGCCGGGGGCAGCTGCTCGGTCAGGGCCAAAAATGCGGGCAGGGCTGCTTCAATCTCGCGGCGGCTTGGACGCCGGGCGCTCTCTTCCAGAACGGGCCCTTCCGCGTCCAGGGTTTCAGTCGTGGCGCCAAACGAAACCCAGGCCAGGTACTCCTTGTTCTCGGCTGATAAAAACGGCACCAGTTTGGTGGAAACATCCGATGCCAGAATCAAGACCCCGGTGGCCAGCGGATCGAGGGTGCCGGTGTGGCCCACCCGCCGGGTGCCCAGCAGTTTACGGGCCATATCGACCACATCGTGCGAGGTGCGGCCCAGTGGTTTATTCACGGCAAATAAGGCCATGCCAGCGGATTTTACCTGTAAACCCCCCAAAGGGGTAGGCGCCGCGAGGGGCCGGGGGCCGGCAAAGCCACCGATGCAGACTATGGTTGGCCTCTAACGGCACAGGGGCCTGTTTGAGCCGATGACCCAATCAAGCCCGGCCAAGAAGGCGGGTTTCTCACCGATTCATCGGACGAGCCTTGGGCGATGCTCGAGCCAATGGGTTCTTGGCAGCTATGAGAACATACTACAAAACTTTTTGGACTAGGCACAACAGGCCAGATAAAGGTGCGCATGGCGTATTGATTGGGGCAAGACTAAAATGAATGCGAATGAGACAGGAATACGACTACGTCATCGTGGGGGCGGGGTCGGCAGGGTGTGTACTGGCCCATCGGCTGAGCGCCAGGCCCGACCTTAAGGTGCTGGTGCTCGAGGCCGGCGAGCCCGAGCAGGGCCTCTACCACAAGGCCCCCGCAGCCTTCCCCAAGCTCTTCAAGGGGCCTTCCGACTGGGCCTTCTACACAGAGCCGCAGGACGAGCTGAACGGGCGTGCGCTTTACTGGCCGCGCGGCAAGGGGCTGGGCGGCAGCAGCAGCATCAACGCCATGATTGTGATTCGCGGCAACCCCCGCGACTACGACGACTGGCAGCAGCCCGGGTGGTCGTTTGCCGAGGTGTTGCCCTATTTCAAGAAGCTCGAGACCCACCCCTTAGGCCCCTCCGCGTACCACGGCGACCAGGGCCCCCTGCACGTGGAGATACGCAAGTACACCAACCCCCTCACCCATGCTTTTATCGAGGCGGCCCAGCAGTGGGGCCTGCCGCGCAACGACGACTTCA
>NZ_JANWVH010000065.1 GCF_025056915.1 Meiothermus sp.
TGCGGCAATCCTCCGAGCTATCCGCCAAGGTGCGCTCCCTGGCTACCAAGCTCGGGCTCGAGCTGGCGGGCGAGAGCGCCTTACGTCTCGAGCTACCCAACCGCAGCCGGGTCATCGCGCTCCCAGGGGCACAGGAGGGGATACGCGGCTACTCGGCGCACCTGGTGGTGCTCGATGAGGCGGCCTGGATTCCCGATGAGCTGTACCAGGCTGCCCGGCCCATGCTGGCAGTCACCGGGGGCCGGCTGATCGCCATCTCCACACCCTACGGCATGCGCGGTTGGTTCTACCGGGCTTGGGCCGAGGAGCGGGGCGAGCGCATCCGGGTCACCGCCTACGACATCCCCCGCATCAGCCGCGACTTCCTCGAGGCCGAGCGCGTCGCACTGGGCGAATGGGCTTTCCGTCAGGAGTACCTGGCCGAATTCGTCGAGGCCGGTGGGGCCATACCCGAAGAGTTGATTGCGCAGGCGGTGAGGCTCGAGGGACCCGAACCCCCGCAGCCGGGGCGCGCCTACGCCGCCGGTTTGGACTTGGCCCGGCTGCGGGACTGGTCAAGCCTGACCGTGCTGGACGTGACCGAGGTGCCCTACCGGCTGGTGCACCAGGAGCGCTGGCAGGGCGAGTGGGAGTACACCGAGGCCCGGGTGCTGGGGGTGCTGCGGGCCTACGGGGCCCGGCTGACCGTGGACGCCACCGGGGTGGGGGACCCGGTGTACGAGCGGCTGCGGCGGGCCTGGCCCCAGACCCACCCCTTTCGCTTCACCCAGGCCAGCAAGGCCCAGCTTCTCACCGAGCTCCGCCTCAGCCTGGCCGAGGAGCGGCTCTGGCTCTACCCCGAGCCGGTGTTGCTGGCCGAGCTACGGGCCCTGCAAGCCCGCCAGACCGCCCATGGGGTGAGTTACGAAGCCCCCAGTGGGGCTCACGACGATACCGTGATGAGCCTGGGCCTGGCCCTCTGGACCGTGCGGGGTGGCCCCACCCAGTACACCGCCTTGCGGGTGCCCTCGAGGTGGGGCTAGGCCCCATTTTGTGCTATCGTATGGCTAAGCTAGGGAAACTCTACCTTGTTGTACCCTGCCCCCGCTGCGGAAGCACCCAGGTGCGCTCCCGCCAGCGGGTTTCTTTGGAGGGCCAATGGCCGGATGTGATACTCAGGAGACGATACCGGTGCGACGCTTGCGGGCTTACCTATCACACCTTCGAGCTCAGCGAGGAGGAACCGACCCTGCTCTCCTCCTGGCCGCCGCTCTGCGAGAGCGAATGAGGCGGATGGGCCCACCCATCGCCTATAGCGCCCAGGGGGACGAACAACCCCTGCTCGCCCGCTGCCACAGCTATGCCGTGCAAATAGGGCCGCGCCAGATTCCCTGGAGCCGGGTACAGCCCCAACTGCGCCGCGCCCTCGAGGCCGACCGCCCTCCCGAGAAACGCTCCCAGGCCGCCCGGGATCTGGCTGCGTTCTTGCAGGCCGACCGCCCCACCCGAGTGCAGGCTATCCTGGCTCGCCCCTTACTGGTGGAGATATGGCGAAACCTCAACCGCAACTAGTTTCTGAACCCTCGAGCTGGGCCCGTACCGACTGGGCCCCTGCCGACCTCACCACCGCCTGGCGGATGGCCCAGGGGGGCAACCTCTCGCTGGCTGCCGACCTGGTTGATTCGATGCTCGCCGACGATCGCGTGCAGGCCACTTTGGGCACGCGAGTGCGCGGGCTGCTCGGGCTACCCCTGGCGTTCGAACCGGCTAACAACCGAGAGGGCAAGACCGTCGTGCGGGCCCTCGAGGCCGATTTCTGGTCGTTCGCTCCCGAGGAAAGCCTCTATCAGCTCATTTCGTGGGGATTGTTGCTGGGCGTTGGCCTGGCCCGGCTGGACTGGCAGGAGGGCGAGAGCGGGCGGCTGCTGCCCCGCCTCGAGGTCTGGCATCCGCGCAACCTGGGCTATGACCCCCAGCGCGGGGCCTGGTACGTCCAGACCCGCGAGGGCAGCCGGGTGGAGCCACGCCCTGGGGCCTGGTGGCTCTACACCCCCTACGGCCCCCGCCGCCCCTGGGCTCAGGGGCTGTGGCGGGCCCTGGCGGTGCCGTGGCTGGTCAAGGCCGATGCCGTGCGGTACTGGGCGCGGGACAACGAGGTGGGGGCCATCCGGGTGGGCAGCGCCTCCGGCCCCACCACCGACGCGGCCCGGGAGCAGCTGGCCCGGGATCTGGCTGACCTGGGCAGCTCCACCGGAATCGCCTTGCCGGAGGGCTACCAGTTGCAGATCCTCGCCCCATCGGGGGAGGTCTGGCGCTCCAAGGAGGCCGCTATTGGCTGGGCCAATACCGCCCTGGCCACCGCCATCCTGGGCCAGAACCTGACCACCGAGGTGCAGGGCGGGAGCTTCGCCGCCGCCCGGGTCCACGACGCGGTGCGGCAAGACCTGCTCGAGGCCGACGCCGAGGCCCTGGCCACCTCCCTGCGGGAACAGGTGCTCTCTTATTGGGCCGAGTTCAACTTCGGGGATGCCCGGCTGGCCCCCTGGCCGCGCTGGGAGACCACCCCGCCGGAAGACCGGGCCCAGCAGGCCGAGACCCTGAACCGGCTGGCCCAGGCCGTGGCCACCCTGGCCCAGGCCGGGGCTCCGGTGGATGTACTGGCCCTGCTCGAGGCCTACGGGGTGCCCCTGGCCTCGAGCCCCACCCCCCTGGTGCGGCTGGCCTCGGGGGATCGGGTGCGGGCCTCGAGCGGCTTCGTGCAGGGCCAGCTTTACACCGACCGCCTGGCCGACCGGGGCCGGGAGGCTGCCCCCGAGCGGCTGGCCGCACTGGTGGCCCGGGTGGGGCAGGCCCTCGAGCAAGCCTCCGACTACGAGGGGCTGCGGGCGCGGCTGCTCGAGCTATTCCCAGAGGTCCAGCCCGATGACCTGGCCGCCCTGATGGAAAACGCACTGTTGCTGGGCGAGCTGGCCGGGCGCTACGCGGTGTGGAGCGATGTGGAAGGTTAGCGCCAACCCGGTTCAGCCCGAGGAGGCCATTGCCTGGTTCCGGGCCCGGTTGCCGCTGCCCAAAGCGGAGTGGCAGGCCCTCGAGGAACGGGCCCGGCGCAAGGCCTTCACCGTAGCCGGGGTGGTCCAGCTCGACCTGCTGGCCGAGGTCTGGGAGAGCCTGAGTCGGGCCCTCGAGCAGGGCATCCCCTATGCCGAGTGGGCCAAGGAAATGCGGGGGAAGCTCGAGGCGGCCTGGGGCCGGAAGGATTCGGCCCGGCTCGAAATCATCTTCCGCACCAACGTGCAGATGGCCTACGCTTCGGGCCGCTGGGCGCAGATGGAAGCCCCGGAGGTCAAACAGGCCCGCCCCTACCGGATGTACGATGCTGTGCTGGATAGCCGCACCACCTCTATCTGCAAAACCAGACATGGCACGGTACTGCCTGCCGATGACCCCTGGTGGAATCGCAACTGGCCGCCGCTGCACTTCAACTGTCGGTCAGGGGTGCGGGCCTTAACCGAGCTCGAGGCCCGCCAGCGAGGAATCACCGAACGGCCAACCTCGAGCGCCCCCCAGGCCGGTTTTGGCAACGCTCCGCAAACCTGGGAGTGGAGCCCCGATCCAAAGGATTATGATCCTCGGGTGTGGGCGGCTTACATCCAGGCGTTGGGGACGGCGTTTGGGCGGGATGCGCGCCGAGCGGCGGAGGCCCGGGCTCGACTGGCGGCCATCGCTCGAGGGGAGGTGGAGGCCGCGGAGAACGATGCCCCATCCGCCCTAGCGTTGGTGGCGGTGGGGGAGTTCCCACAAAGACCCGTAAAGGTCAGGGACCCCGAAGTTCGAGCGCTTCTTGGGGAGGAGGCCCCCCGGTTGCTCCAGAAACTGATTCAGCACGCTATCATCGACCAGCAATTCCGCCCCGACCTGTCCCCTGAGCGATATCTGGAGATTTTGCGCCGCGCGGCTATCCATCCCGGAGCTGCCGTGGTCGTCCATGCCCCGCCCCGGGGGCCGGTTGCCCTGGTTATAGCCCCAAGTGAGGTGGTTGGAGACGACCTAGGCCCGGAAGCCGAGCCCTGGATCGTGGTAGTCTACGACCTGACGCATGGTACACTGGTAACGGGATACCTCGCTTCGTCTTTGGAGGCGATCAGCTTATGGCCCAAGCGCACCTGGCTCAGGAACAATCCGCAGCTTGGCTTCTAGAGCGGGTGGAGAGCCGGTGGGCCGTTATCCGTGACGCGCTGTATAACCCGGACGATTGGGACGATCAGGAGTGGTTGAGCGAGGTATCGGAACTAACCCGGGTCTACGATCTGCTAAAAGCTGTTCGTCCCAATACTGCTGAAGAACGAGCCCGCCTCGAGCGTTTGTTGGGAGAGATTCGTCGAGCGGCTAAGGAGTTTGGGTTTACCCCGCCGCCTTCGATCTGAGATGCTGTTGCACTCGGGCGAAAGCTCGAGTGAGGATTGAAACGCGCTGATACCCCTTGGGCTCTGCCCCACTTTGTGCTAACATAACGCTAATCTAGCCAAACTGCACCTCCACTCCGGTGGGGGTTTTCCGTTTGGAACGGAGAAAGCATGCCCCAACCCCACAAGCTGACCCTCGAGCTTCCCCAGGGCCCCCCTGGGGAGTTTCGCATCTTTCCCTTCGGGTCGATAGAGACCACCAAGGGCCTCTTCCTCTTCAACCCGGAAGCAGGTCAGCAGGTGATGGCGGCCTGGCAGGAGTACGGCAACCGCCTCTCGATTGACTATGAACATCAGGCCCTGGATCCGGTGGCCAACGGCCCGGTTCCGGCGGCGGGCTGGTTCGACCTCGAGCTACGCGAGGACGGGCTGTGGGCGGTGCGGGTGGAGTGGACCCAGCGGGCCCGCGAACTGCTGCAAGCGAGAGAGTACCGCTACTTCAGCCCGGCGTTTTACGCGAATGAAGAAGGCTGGATTGTCGAGCTGATCAACCTGGCCCTGACCAACATCCCGGCCACCAAGCGAATGGAGCCGCTGGTGGCTAAAGACGATTGGCCAAAAAGGAGGCAAGAAATGACGGAAGTGTTGCGGCTTTTAGGACTTCGAGACGGCCAGGAGGCTGAGGTAGGCCCTACCCTGACCCGGCTGGTGGGCCTCGAGCGCACCCTGACCGGTCTGACCGGGCGCCAGAGCTCCGAGGAGGCTTTGGCAGTAGTACAGGCCTGGCAGCAGGCGGCGCTTGAGCTGCCCCGGGTGCAGGAGCGGCTGAGCCAGCTCGAGGAGGCCCAGCGCAGGGAGCGCCTGGCCGCCCTGCTCGAGCGCGGCCAGCGCGAGGGCAAGCTGACCCCGGCCATGCTGCCCTGGGCCCAGGGCCAGAGCCTGGAAGCCCTCACCGCGTTCCTCGAGGTGGCCCCCCGGGTATTGCCGGAGCCGGTAATGGAGCCCCAGGACTCGCCTCTCGAGTGGGGCAAACTGAGCCACCAGCAAAGAAAGGATTTATTCGAACAAAACCCTGAGCTGTACCGCCGCCTGCGCAAGGAAGCGCTGGGCTACTAGGAGGTAATAGATGCCGGTAACGACCCGTTCCAACCTGATTGTCCCCGAGGTACTGGCCGATGCGGTGGCCGCGGCCTGGCCGGGCAAGATTGCCCTTTACGGCACCGAGGCGGTGGTGGAGTCCAATACTCTGCCTGGGGGGCTGCGCGGCACCGATACCATCAAGGTGCCGTACTTTAACGTCTTTGGTGAGCTGAGCGACATTACTGAAGGTAGCTCGCTCACCCCTCAGGCTATTTCGATGGTAGCTGAGACTGCCCAGGTACAGCACTCTGGGGCTCTCAACGAGATCACTGCTTGGGCCCAAATTGCTGCCATGTATGCCGATCCATACACGGAAATCACCAACCAACTGATTGAAGCGGCCAGGCGCCGTTTTGATAAGGCACTGATTGATTCAGCTAATGCCACTACCCCATCCAGCGGGCAAATTACAGTAAACCGTAATACCGCCACTATTTCCTACGACGCACTGGTGGATGCAGTAATGGCCTTTGGAGACGAGATTTCCAACGCTAGCGTAGTGGTATTTCACTCCAAAGTTTTCTCTGATGTGTTGAAGCTAAAAGATACTACGGGCAATCCGCTCGTGAATTGGCAAAACAACACTATCAGCATCGGGCCAATCGCGTTGCGCTACATTCTCTCTGACCGCGCCCCAGTCATCACGGGCGCTCCTAACAACTATGTGACCCTTCTAATCAAACGCGGAGCCCTGGCTCTGTGGTACAACCGGGTGCCCACTGTGGTGCGTGATTACGACATTGCCAAGGACAGCGAACTTTTCGGGGTACACGTGTATTTCGTGGCCCACCGCTACGGGCGCTTACCGGGCTCGAGCGCCCCTGGGGTGGTGCGGCTGATCACCCAGTAAGGAGCGGTATGGGCTTTTATACCATTCAGCGCATGCGCGAGAGCGCTCCAACGCCCTCCGCTACCCCCCTGCCCGAGGACTTTCCCGCCCGGGCCAAGCTCCTGGCGGCTGGGCTGCACACCCTCGAGGACGTGCGGGCAAACCTGGAAACCCTGCGCAACCTGGGCCTGACCAGGAAGGAAGCCGAGGCTGTGCGGGCCGCGCTGGGAGACTAAATGGCCTACGCCACTTCCGCTGACCTCTACCGCCTGGCCCTGCGCCAAGCCGCGCTCGGCGGTATCTCCTCGGCAGATCAGAGCGCGGCGCTCGAGGCCGCCAGCCAGGTGGCCGACTCCTACCTGCAGGCCCGTTACAAGCTGCCCCTGGTGGGCTGGGGAGACGACCTGCGCCGGGCCGTGGCCATCATCGCGGCCTACGACCTGCTGGCCGGGCGGGGCTTCGCGCCTGAAGGCGCTGATGAACACGTTCGGTTGCGCTACGAGGACGCCCTGCGCTGGTTGCGCGATGTGTCGCTAGGCGTGGTCACCCCGGTGGGGGTGGTGGACGCATCCCCCACCACCCCCAACGAGGGCCTGCATGCAGTGAGCGACCCCCGGAGGTGGTGATGGGACTGCGAGGGGAGTTTTCTCGTTTGAATCGTCTGATTCACACCACCGAAAAGATGACCCAACCTTCGTGGCGTCAGGGGCTGGCTCGCACCGTGGCCGAAGCCGCCCTCGAGCAGATCGCCCTCTCCTTCGAGCGGGAGCGCGACCCCTGGGACCGGCCCTGGAAGCGCTCGCTCAGGGCGCAGCTCGAGCAAGGCCAGACCCTCTCCGATACCGGGCGGCTGCGCCGAAGTTTCACCTACCGCGCCAACGACCGAGGCTTCATCGTGGGCACCAACGTGCGCTATGCGGCCATCCACCAGTACGGCGGGGTCATCCGGCCCAAGCGAGCTAAATATCTGCGCTTCCGGCTGGCCGGGGGCTCGGGGAAGCGTAAAGGCGGGCGAGGTAGGTGGGTTCAAACTGAACGGGTGGTCATCCCGGCCCGGCCCTTCGTCCCCGAGCCCCGGCTCTCTCCCCGCTGGGAGCAGGCCTTTGCCGATGCCGCTCAGCGCTATTTCCAAGCACCATGATCGTTGAACTCTACAACGACCTGCTGACCCGGCTGCCCCCGGGCACCCCGCTTTATTTGGGGCGGCAGCACCTGGCCCAGCACGACCGCCCCCCGCGGCTGGTGCTGGTTCCGGTGAGCGAGCGCTTCATCCCCCCCGACCGCCCCCAGCCCCAGCCCGGCCGGGTGCTCTGGACCCGCGAGGTGGGCCTCGAGCTGCACCTGTGGGGGCAGGACTACGCCCAGCTCGAGGCCCTGCTCAGCGAAACCGTGACCGCCCTGACCCAGAGTTTAGGCACATCCTTGCGGCTGGAAAGCGCTACCTGGGAGCCGGAAGGTTGGGATCAGCTGGGAACCGTCATTGTACTGAACTTCAGCGTCGCAGCGCCTCTGCTTCGAGCTGAAGCCTTCGCTGAGCTCGAGCAGATTACCCAGGAGTGTGGTGGATTTATCTAGCACCAGGAGGTAACGATGGCCAAAGAGGAAAAAACCAAAACCGAAACCATGCGCCCCTTCGAGGAGTGGGCAGCCCTGCTGGCTACCCCCCCGTGGCTGCTGGCCGCGGCCAGGGCCAAGGCGAACTGGCCGGAAGGGCGCGAGGTCAGCGAGAGCGAGTACCGGGCGGCCTTGAAGGCAGCCCAGAGTGAGGTGATCGGCTAATGCCCCAGCCCCTTTTACCCGACGTTTGGTTCGACATCCAGGATGGCGCTCTGGGCATCCTGCCCCCGCCCACCGACGGCGTCTCGGCCAAAATTGGCGTGGCCAGCGCCGGGCCGGTGAACCAGATTGTGGCCGTGACCAACCTCAAACAGGTGCAGGACACCTTCGGGAGCGGCCCTCTGGCCGAGGCTCTGGCTACCCACCTGGCCCTCTCCGGGGCCCCGGTCTATGCCATCCGTACCAACGCTTCGGTAGCCGGCACGGTGAGCAGTGTGACCAAGACCGGTAGCGGCACCGGGAGCCTGGCCGTGTCCGGAGCCCCCCTGGACGCTTACCAGGTACAGGTAGAGCTCACCCGCAGCGGCACCAACCTGGCCGCCAACACCGCGGCTTTTCGCTACACCCTGGACGGCGGGGACAACTGGAGCCCCGAGATCGCCTTGCCGGTGAGCGGCACCTACGCCCTGCCCGGCACCGGGTTGACCCTGACCTTCAGCGACGGCGGCTCGGGCACCAGCTTCGCCCAGGGCGACCAGTACAGCTTCACCACCACCGCCCCCAGCTACACCCTTTCCGACCTCAACACCTCGCTGGACGTGCTGCTGGGTGACCCCCGCGAGTGGGGCTGGGTGCACGTGGTGGGGGAGGCTACCCCCACCATTGCCGCCGGGGTGGCCACCAAGATGCAGCAGGCTGAGACCAACTATCGTTTTGCTTTTGCCCTGCTCGAGGCCGCCGACGACACCGACGCCAACCTACTCACCGCCTGGAACAGTTTTGCCGATAAGCGGGTAGCGGTGGCGGGTGGGTATGCTGAGCTGGCCAGCCCCCTGACCGGACGCGTGCAGAAGCGTTCGGTGGCCTGGCCGGCCTCGGGGCGGCTGGCGGCCATCCCGGTACACGAGCACCTGGGGCGAATCATCAGCGGGCCGGTGCAGGGTGTGGTGAGCCTGTACCGCGATGAGGCCAAAACCCCTGGCCTCGACGAGAAGTTCTTCACCACCATGCGCACCGTGATTGGCCGCGATGGTCACTATTTCACTCGAGGCCGCATCAAAGCGCCCGCCGGTTCCGATTTCCAGTACCTGGAAAATCGTCGAGTGATGGATCGCGCTTGCCGGATTGCCCGCAACGCGGCCCTGCGCTACCTCAACGACAATGTGCGAGTGGACGGTTCGGGCAACATCTACGAACCCGACGCCCGAGCCATCGAAGCCTTCGTGGAAGGCCAGCTCCTGGCCGGGCTGGTTTCGCCCGGACACGCATCGGCGGTGCAGGTGAGCCTCAAGCGCGATTCCAACGTGCTTTCTACCCGCAGCACCACCCTCACCGTGCGGGTGCGGCCCCTGGGTTACCTCGAGTACATCCAGGTGGACATCGGATTCGCCAACCCGGCGCTCGAGGCCGCTGCGGCTTAAGGAGGTAACCTGTGGACTATCCGCTGATCAACGGTCACCGTTACAGCTATGCCTCGATCGAGGCCGACGTAAACGGCAAGAAGTTTTATGGGCACAAGGAGGTGTCCTACAGCCAGGACCTCGAGCCCGGCGAGGTGCGCGGAGCCCATGCCCAGATCCTGGGCCGCACCAAGGGCGAGCTCAAGGCCGAAGGCAGCCTGACCACCTACCTCGAGGAGTGGAAAGAGCTGCTGGATGCCCTAGGCGACGGCTACATGGAGAAGGCATTCGACATCACCGTGAGCTACGCCGAGGAGGGCCGACCCACCGTGACCGACAAGCTGCGGGGTTGCCGGATCAAAAAAGTAGAGGAATCTCATAGCCAGGGCACCGACGGGCTCACGGTGAAGCTGGATCTGCACATCCTGTGGATTGAGTTTGGCGGCAAGAAACCGCTCAAAAAGATGTTGAGCTAGGAGGATTATGCCTTTAGAAGCCAAACAGGTGGACAAACTCAAAGCCGAACATGGTGAGGTGTATATCCTCGAGGCCGCCGGGGCGACGCTGGTGGTGAAACCCCCCTCCCGCGCGGCCATGAAGCGCTTCTTCAACCTTTCCGCCCGCGAAGATCGCCGGTACGAGGCCCTCGAGGCCCTCCTGCAAGACTGTGCGGTATACCCCGACCCTTCAGAGTTGTCTCGGCTGCTCGAGCGCAAGCCGGGGCTGGTGGCCCCCTTCGGTGAGCAGTTGGTGCGGCTGGCCGGGGCCACCGAGGAGGCCGAATTTCGCCCGCTCTAAAGAGATGTACGAGCGGGCAATTCAAAACCGCGATGTGGCCCTTACCGCCCGCTGCCTGCTGGCCTACCAGCGCGGGGAGGAGGGGGCTGAAGCCCTGGCCGGGGCCCTGCTGCTTTCGGCTGACCTGATCGCCCGACTGAACCCACCCAAATGAGCCGCCTCCAGTGGACTTTTGACCTCCTGGATCGGGTGAGCGCCCCGGCCCGTCGTATCAACCAGGCCCTCCGGGGCACCGATGCGGCGCTGAAGAAGGTTGTCAGAGGGGGAGAGGCAGCCCAAAAAGCCTTACAGCGCTCATTTGGGCTCTCCGAGCGGGCTGCTCGAGGGCTCACCGGGGCCATCGCTACCATCGGCGCAGCCCAGGGGAGCATCGGCGCGCTGCACGCGCGGGTAGGAGCCCTGCGGGGGGCGTTCAGCGGAGTGGCCGGGTCGGTGCTCAACCTGAAAAACGCGTTGATAGCTGGGGCTATCGGCTTTGCGACCAAATCGGTGGTTGATCAGGTGGGCTTCATCGAGCAGCAACGCATCGCACTGGGCACCATCCTGGGCTCGCCGCTGCGGGCCAACGCTGCGTTGGATTGGGCCATCAAATTTGCAGACGTGACCCCGTTTGAAACCCCACAGGTGCTCGAGGCCGTGCGCCAGGCGCTGGCGGTGGGATTCAACACCCGGCAGATCGAGCCATTGCTGACCACGCTAGGCGACACTGCGGCAGCGCTTTCGTTGGGGTCTACTGGATTGAACGATCTGATCACGGTATTCGGCCAGATTCGCTCAGCGGGCAAGTTGAACACCGAAGAGGTCAACCAACTCACCGAGCGGGGCATCCCCGCCTTTGAGATACTGGCCAAGGCGTTCAATACCGATATCCCTACGGTTCGAAAGCTGATTGAACAGGGGCAAATCTCCTCTGAGGCGGCCCTGGGAGCCATTCATCGCGGGCTGAAGGGCCGTTTCGGGGGTGGTATGGCCGCGCAAGCACGCTCTATATTCGGCCTCATCAGCACCCTCCGCTCGAGGCCTCAGACTCTGGCCTTTCGCCTCGAGCAGGACAAGGCGCTTGAGCCGTTCAGGCAGGTACTGGTCAATCTGGCTGACCTTACCGACTTCAACAAACCACCGGGCTCCACTATCGGGGCTCGGCTCACCAAAGGGATTAGCGGGCTGTTCAAAGCCGCTTTCGGCCCCCTGGCCGCAGCCACCGAGCCCAAACAAGCGGGTGAGGCTATTCTCGGATTCCTCAATCGAGCCACAACGGTTGTCGAACAGGCGCGGGCCACCTGGCCCCAGGTCAGAGCTATCGCCCTGGACTTTTTCGCCGGTGTGCGCAGCGGTTTCGATTTGCTGACCGGGCTGTGGCGCAGGGTAGAACCGCTGGCAACTGCGCTTGGACGCTTATCTGGCAGTTTTGGCCAGACCGAAGCCGGTATGGGGGGAACAATAGCAGGAACCCTTCGACTGCTGGGCACCATTGCTGCATTGGCTGCGGCATGGCGGGTTTTGAACCTGGTAAGTCTGGGTGGCGTTGGAGTCCTGACCCGCTGGGGGACAGTAGCCACTGTCGCGGCTACACGGGGATTGATTCGTCTGATTGGGATGGGCGGGCAAGCGTTGTTAGCTCGAGGCCGTGTAATAGCGCTTCAAAGAGCTTTGACCTGGTTGGGGGGAAGGGTATTTACAGCGATTGCGCGCGTATCTGTACTTGGGTTTTCTGCTATTTGGACGGGTATTCGCGCCCTGGCCCTGCTGGGGGTTACGGCCATTCGCACCTCCGGCATGGCTTTGCTGGCCGGCCTGCGAATGGCGGGAGCCTGGCTGCTTGCAGCAGGCCCCATCGGCTGGCTCGTTGGCGGCATTGCTCTTGTGGGCGGAGCATTGGTGCTGGCCTATAAACGAGTGGGTTGGTTCAGGGACATGGTCACCCGGGCCTGGCAGGGCTTGAAGCAAGCCGGGAAGGGGTTGCTGGACTGGTTCACCAGCCTGCCCGAGCGCATCGGCAACACGTTTGCTCGCCTACCAGGTTTACTACAGGGATTACTGCGGCGAGCCATTGACCTGCTGCCCCCAGGGGTGCGGGACGTGGTTAAGGGCCTGGTCGGTGGTCTGCTGGGCGGGGATACTCCGGTGGAGAACGCCGCTACCCAGCTAGCTGATAAAGTTCAACAGGGATTTTCCAGACCACTCGAAATCCGCTCTCCCAGCCGTCGTTTTGCCTACCTGGGGCGGATGCTGGGGGCCGGGCTCGAGGGAGGGATGCGCTCCTCGCTTGCCCAGGTGCAGCGGGCTGCTGCTGGGCTGGCGGTGGCTGCCACTTTGAGCCTGCCCCAGCCGGTTGCTTCCCCTTCTTTTGCCTACAACGCTCCAAATACGAGCCGAATCGTCAATGTCACGGTTGGCCCCATCACCGTGAACGGCGGGGCGGAGGCCAAAGCGGTAGCTGAGGAAGTGCGGATGGTGGCGCTGGAAGCGGTACTGGAAGCCCTCGAGCGAGCCGCGCGGGAGGAGGGGGCATGATTGACCTCGAGCACCGGCTGGTTCTGGTAGGCACTCGCCGTTTCGTAATCGCGCCTGATGCCAAAGCTGATCTCAAGGGAGCAGTGCGCCTTAAGGTCAAGCCAGGAGGCCTGCGTGAGGACACCAGGGAAATACCTGGCCAGGACGGTTCGACCCGCACTGTGCTGGGCTACGCCGATGCCGAGCTAACTGCTGAGGTGATTATCTGGGAGGAAGAGCAGCTCCCTCGACTTCGGCGGCTCAACGACCTCTTCCGTCCGCGCCGGGAGCAGTCCAGTTTTAACCCCATAGGAATCGTGCATCCAGCAGCTACTCGCTGGAACATCAAGCAGGTGTACATTTTCGCTCTCGAGGAGACTCCCTGGAGCCCCCAAGATGGGCTGACCTTAACTATTTCCATGCGCGAGTGGCAGCCGAAGGAGAAAAGAAAAACCAGCAAGACCAAATCGGTTGGTGAACCCACCGTCGCCGGGCCGGGCCTGCCTGAGGGGCGGGACATCACCGCGCCTTCCAAAGTGGGGGTGCGCCCATGAGCCTGCTTGAGGCGGGTGGCATCCCGGTGGCCGAGGCCAGCCTGAGCCTGCCCCGGGTGGGGCGCGGGGTGGGCTTCCTCAGCCTGGCCGCCCCACAGGGACCGAGGTCGGGGGAACCAGTTCGATTGCGCTGGCAGGATGGAACCGAGTGGTTTTGCACCGCCCTGCGGAGCGGTTTGGAGCGTGGCTCATGGCGGCTGGAAGCGGTTTGCGGAGCAGGCGGGCTGGGTCGGGTACTCTCCCGCCGTTATTACCAAGGCATCCCGGCGGCCACCGTAGCCAAGGACATCCTGACTGAGGCCGGGGAGGAGCCAGGTGAAATCGATTTACCTGGCACCTTTACTCACTATGTTCGCCCAATAGGAACTGCCTGGGAGTTGTTGATGGCCTTGCTGGCGGGGACCAATCGCACCTGGAGGGTAGACCTCGACGGTCGGGTCTGGATCGGGGTGGATAGCTACCCTCCGCAAGGCCCGGTCCCGGTGGTGCGGGCCCGTCCCGAGGCCCGGCATTACACCCTACCCCTATCGCCAGAGTTACAGCCGGGAACCACCCTGCGCGGGGTGGTGGGCGGGGTGGAGCAGAACCTGGGCAAAATCGAGCGGGTGACCCACTGGGTGGGCCGGGAGCTTCGCACGGAGGTGTGGTGTGCAGACTGAACGCCTCAAGCGATCATTGCGCCTGCTAACCCGTGAAGCCCGGATTGACTACCTGGCCCTCTATCCAGCCCGGGTGCTGCAAGACCACGGGGATATGCGGCTGGACCTCGAGCCCGATGACCCCCGGCTGCCCCTGCTGGTGCGCATCCCGCTGCGGGTTTTTTTGCCCGGGGCCTACGTGAAGGTGCAACCCGGCAGCCGGGTGCTGCTGGGCTTCGAGGGGGCTGACCCGGCCAAGCCGGTGGCCTATCTGTGGGAGGCTGGGGGCACAGTGGTGGTAGAGGTTACCACCGTTGCCGGTCGGAAGGTACGCCTGGACGACGAGGCTGGCAAGACCCGGGTTTACGACCCGGCCCTGCTCGAGCTGGAGGCCCCGCTCGTCCGGCTCGCCGGGGGCGGCCCCGCAGTAGCGCGGGTAGGCGATCAGATTCAGGTGAGCGGGGTTGCGCCGGGTACGGCCACCGTGACCGGCACCATCATCAGCGGCTCGTCGAAAACTAACTCGGGGTGAGTATGGCCGATTTTGGAACCGACCTGAGCGCTTTGCCTGACCTCAACTTCAGCGTCAAATCAGGTACCGCCAATCTGGCTGAAGCTGTTGCCCGGCGGCTCATCACGCCTCGTGGAAGATTGTTTTATGACCTCAGCTATGGCCTTGATTTACGACAGTACCTAAACGAAGCCCTTACCGACGAGGTGCGCTATGAAATCGAAACCCTGGTGGCTGCTGAGTGCGAGAAGGACGAGCGAGTGCTATCGGCCTCAGCAACGCTTATTGACGCCCCCCCACAAGCCCGGGCTTTGCAGATTGCAATAGACCTGGAAACCAGCGACGGGCCTTTCCGATTGATTGTGGAGATTGACAACATCGCTGTGGAGGTGCTGCGTGCCTAACCTGCAACAACTGCTGCAACCCCGCAGCCGCGACCAGGTGATGGCTGCCCTGATCGCCTTCCTCCAGGCGAAGGGCTACCCGCCCACCGACTGGGTCGAAGGCAGCGTGCAGCGCACCCTGGTGGAGCTCCAGGCGGCGGGGCTGGCCGACCTCGAGGCCCTCCGGCTCGAGATCGCCAAGGGCGGTTTCCTGGATACCGCCACCGGCGACTACCTCGACCTGCTGGGCCAGAGCGCCTACGCGCTTACGCGCAAGCAGGCCACCTTCGCCCGGCAGACCTTCCGCCTCACTGCCCAGGCCGGCTTCGGCCCCTACAGCATCCAGCCCGGCCATCTCTGGGTAGGCAACGCAGCAGGGCTTAGATTCAATAATCTGAGCGGCGGCACCCTGCCCCTGGGCGGCACCCTGGATCTGGAGTTCCGCGCCGAAAGCCCTGGCGCAGCCTACAACCTGCCCCTCGGCTCGGGCACGATCATGTTCACCCCGCTTCCCGGCGTGAGCATCACCAACACGGTGGTGTTGGAGGCGGCCATAGATAAGGAGAGTGACGCTGCCTACCGCGAGCGCTGCCGCCTGCGCTGGCCCAGTCTGGGTACCGGGGCTACCGCCGACGCCTATCGCTACTGGGCGCTCTCGGCAGAGCCTACCATCACCAAGGTGCGGGTGCTGGACAACAACCCGCGCGGCCAGGGCACGGTGGACGTGGTGGTGTGGGGCGAGGGCGGCCTGGGGCCGGGGGCGGTGGCTGCGGCGGATGCCTACATCCAGCAGCGCAAGCCGCTCACGGCCAACGTGCAGGTCTACGCGGCCACCCAGGTGAACATCGCCGTGACCGCCACCATCCGCCTCAAAGCCGGTTTCCTTACCCAGGTGCAGGCCGAGGTCACCACCCGCCTGGCCACCTTCCAGCAGAGCCTCCCCATCGGCGCGGTAGTGTACCGCTCGGCGTTGGTGGAGGCTTTGTTCGTGACCAACGTGCTTGATGTGGCCCTCACCGCTCCTGCCACCGACCAGACCCTGACCCCCACCCAGGTGGCCAACTTCAACCTGACCGCCACCTACCAGGAGGTGTAGATGCCGGCCCCGGAGATTGATTTGGTTCCAGTTCGGCTTTACGAGGACTGGCTGCCCGAGCTGGCCCCGCCCTGGCTGCAAAAAGACCGGGGCCGGGCGCTGCTGGCTGGCTGGGGCCAGGCCCTGGACGAGTACGCCTCCCTGACCGCCACCGGCCTACTGGCCCGCTGGGCCGCCATCGCACCCGAGGACGCCCTAAATCTGCTGGGAACGGAACGGGGCCTGACCCGCTATCCCGGCGAATCGCTGGAAGGCTGGCGCACCCGGGTGCTCGGGGCTTGGGAATTCTGGCAATGGTCGGGAACAGAATATGGTCTCGCGGTGGCCCTGTCGCAGCTTGGCTACGCATCCGCGATTGTGCCCGTCTGGACCTACGACACTGCGCGGTGGAGTGAGTTCGATATCTATATTTATCCCGCCAGCCGTAGCTATGACGGCACCCCCGAGGAGCGGGCCCGCATCCTGGGGATTATCAACCAGATAAAACCGGCACACACCCGCATCGGCAGCGTGCAGTACGTGCCCGCGGGGCCGCTCACATGGGATCCTGTGGGGCTCACCTGGGATCCGCCTGGGCAGGTGTGG
>NZ_JANWVH010000066.1 GCF_025056915.1 Meiothermus sp.
GCAGGTGTTCTTCCAGGTGGGCCTTGACCAGCGCCACGATTTTTTCGGGGTCCTGGTGAGGCACCAGGCGGCAGGTAATCTTGGCGTGGGCGGTGGAGGGGATGACGGTCATGCCGCCGGGGCCGGTGTAGCCGCCCCACATGCCGTTGACCTCGAGGGTGGGCCGCCCGGTGGTGCGCTCCCAGGGGCTATAGCCCGCCTCGCCGAAGAACTCGCTCACCCCCAGCTTCTGGCGCATCTCCTCGTCGTTCCAGGGAATCTTTTTGTACCACTCGCGCAGCTCGGGGCTGAGGGGCTCCACCTCGTCGTAAAAGCCCTTCACCGCCACGCTGCCGTCCGGGTTGTGCAGCGAGGCCACCAGCTCGGCCATGGCGTGCAGGGGGTTTTGCACCTGGCCGCCCCAGGTGCCGGAGTGCAGGTCGTGGGCGGGGCCGGTGAGGTCGAACTCGAGGCCGCAGATGCCCCGCACCCCCAGGCCCAGCAGGGGCACCGTCTCGGAAAGCTGGCCGCTGTCGCCGTTGATGATCAGGTCGCAGCGCAGGCGCTCTTTGTGCTGTTCGATGAAGGCGGGCAGGCTGGGGCTGCTAATCTCCTCTTCCCCCTCAATCAGGGCTTTGACATTGAGTTGCAGTTGACCAGTGGCAATCAGCGCCTCCGCAGCCAGTAGAAAGGCCATCACCTGGCCCTTCATGTCCGAGGCCCCACGCGCCACGATGCGCCCATCTACCACGGTGGGCTCGAAAGGCGGAGAGTTCCAGCGCTCGGGGTTGTCGGCGGGCTGTACGTCGTAGTGGCCGTAAAAAAGCATCGTTGGTTTGTCCGGGTAGGGGCAGTATTCGGCCAGCACCACCGGATGCCCTGCGGTGGGCAGGACCTCGGCTTGCAAAAACCCAGCCTGCTTGAAACGCGCAGCCAGCCACTCCGCGGCCCGGCGGACATCGTCCCGGTGCGCGGGCTGGGCGGAGATACTGGGGATCGAGAGGAAGGTGCGGAAGTCCTCGAGGTGGGCGGCTTGGTGAAGGGTTAGGTAGTCTTTCCAGCTCATGGCAAGGCGATTCTACCGCCTCAGGGCAGATAGGGGGCCTCGTTGTCCGGCCCCTCGTAACCGCATGTCCCCATGCGCGGCGAGTTCACCACCGGCAACAGCATATAGTCGTCGCCGTCGTGTTGTTTCTTGACATGCTCCCGAGCGTGTTTTTCGCAGAAAAACGGGCTCTCCATCTCGTAGGCGCACTCGGTGTCGATCTGGGTAGCCGGCTGACCGCAGACGTTACAGAGCCAGACCGGGGGTTCGTTGCGGGCCAGCAGGCGCAGGATTTTATCCTGGTAACCCTCGCGTTCGCCCAATACCTTGAGCTTAAGCTCGGTGGTAGAGCCGAAGTCGTATTCGTAGTGGAGTTGACTACCCACACCAACGACCTCGCCCAGTTTGGCCCGCATGGACTTGGAGTCGCTGGGCCCCCAGGTGCGGTCGGGGTAGGCTTCATACCGCACCCCATTAATCTCAAACTCGCTCAGATGCCCGCAGCACTCGAGCCAGATGTCCCGTAAAAACTGATCCAGCTCGCGCAAGGGGGCGCCAGCCCAAACCTCCACATCCAGCCAGAAAGGCGAGGGTTGGTAAGCATCCTCCACCCGAATGTGCAATAACCGGACGGGTTTTCCCCTGGCCTTGGCAGGATGGCTCTCCACGCACTTGACCAGATGTTTGGTCATGCTGGCCTTGGTACCCCGATACCCGCACAGCTTGCAAACCGCATAGGAAGGCTTGGCCCTTGCCATGCCTCACTATACTGTGCTTGCGAAAGAAGCTCTATTCATTGGTGCGGGCCATCACTTCTTCCAGGGTAGTAAGCCCCATAAAAGCTTTCTGAATGCCGTCCTCGCGCAGGGTTTTCATACCCCCTTTGCGGGCAATTTCCTTGATCTGGGTGGCCGACTGGCCTTCCACAATAGCGCGGCGGATTTCGTCGTCCAGCACCATCAGCTCGTGGATGGCCGCACGGCCCTTGTAGCCTGAACCGTTGCACTTGTCGCAGCCGGTGCCCTTGTACAGGCTCTTGCCCCGCACGTCTTCTTTGCTGAGCCCCAGTCGGCGCAGGACCAGGGCATCGGGCTCCACCTGAATCTTGCAGCTTTCGCAAATCTTGCGCACCAGGCGCTGGGCCAGCACCCCCACCAACGCCGCAGAGATGTTGAAGAGCTCCACCCCCATCTCGAGCAGCCGGGAGACCGCCCCGGCGGCGTCGTTGGTGTGCAGGGTGGAGAGCACGAGATGCCCGGTGAGCGCCGACTGGATCGCGATGCGCGCGGTCTCGAGGTCGCGCATCTCGCCGATCATGATGATGTCGGGGTCCTGGCGCAAAAAGCTTCGCAGGGCCTTGGCAAAGGTCAGGCCCGCCACCGGGTTCACCTGGGTCTGGTTGATGCCGGGAATCTCGTACTCCACGGGGTCTTCGATGGTGGTGGTGTTTTTGTCCGGGGTGGCAATGCGCTTGAGGATGCTGAAGGTGGTGAAGGACTTCCCCGAACCCGTGGGGCCGGTTATCAGGAAGATGCCGTAGGGCTTGGAGATTACATCCTCGAAGCGCTGGAAAATATCCGGGGCGAAGCCCAGCTGCTCAATCTCGGGGATGTCGGCAGCCTTGCGCAGGAGGCGCATCACGATCTTCTCGCCGTAAACGGTAGGCAGGGTGGACAAGCGCAAGTCCAGGTCAATCGAGCGGTCGCGGTAGCGCACCCGTCCGTCCTGGGGCAGCCTTCGCTCGGCGATATCGAGGTTGGACATAATCTTGACGCGCGAGGCTATCGCCGGGCCCGCCCCTTTGGGCAGCCGCATGTACTCGCGCAGGCTACCGTCTACCCGGATGCGCACCAGGATGTCGGACTGGCGTGGCTCGATGTGGATATCCGAGGCTTCCTGCAAGAAGGCCTCGCGGATGATGCTGTTGACCAGCTTGACCACCGCGTTGTCGTCCAGGCCGCTGGTATCCGCCGCTTCTTCTTCCTTCTTTTTGCCCTCGAACTCGCGGGCCAGCTCCTCGACGCCGGTCGAGCCGCCGTAAAAGCGCTCGATCAGCTTGGTGATGGAGGCTTCCGCCGACACCGCCGGCATCACGTCGCGCTTGGTAATCATGCGCAGGTCGTCAATGGCCAGGATGTTGCGGGGGTCTTTCATCAAGACCACCAGGGTGTTGCCCTCGAGGTGGTGCGGGAAGATGGTGTAGCGCCGTACGGTGGACTCGGGCACCATGGTCAGCACCGAAGGATCCGGGGGGGAGTCGGTGGGGTCAATGTAGGGATAGCCGAGCTGGGTGGCCAGGCTTTTGGCCAGCATCTCGGGCTTGATCTTGCCCGACTGCACCAGGGTGTCCTCCAGGCGGCCCCCACCCTGCCGCTGCTTGGAGAGGGCTTCCTCCACATCCTGCGAGGTCACATAGCCCAGCTCCACCAGCACCTCGCCCAAAGGGCGGGTCTTGCCCATGCGGCGCTGAACCGAGAGGGCATCTTGCAGGGCCGCGCGGTTCAGCTTGCCCTCCTGCACTAAAGCCTCGCCCAGGCGGCTCTTTTCCGGATAGGCCCGGCTGAACAGGGACTCCCAGACCTTGGGCAGGGTCAGGATGAACCTGGTCGGGCGTTCGACCAGTTGGGCTACGGCGTGGCGGTGGCGGGGATCGGCCAGAACGATCAACACCTGCTGGCCGTCCTGGCGGACGGGCACCGCCTGATAGCGCAGGGCGTCGGGGCGCAGCAGGAGGGCCGTCACCTCGTTTTGCAGCTCGAGCTGATCCAGCTCAACCTTGAACTCCAGCCCGGCTTGCTCGGCCAGGGCCTGGTAGAGCTTCTCTTCGGTCAGGCCGTATTTGTGGATGAGCAGGCGGCCCAGAAGCTCGCCGGTTTTTTCCTGCTCGACCAGGGCGGCCTCGAGGTCGTCGCGGCTCAACCACCCTTTGTTGACCAGGATTTCCCCAAGCTGCATCTCGCCGGGCGAGGCCGCCGAGGGCGGCGGGGGCACCGGCAGGCCCAGCTCGGGGTAGTGCAACGCCAGGGCATAGCGGAAGGAGGATGGGGTGGTCAGGTAGGGCTCGATGATCTGGTTGGTGAGGTCTTCCAGCTCCTCCAGCACCAGGTTGTCCAGGGGATTCAGCAGAGCGACCCGCAGGGTGCCGCCCTCGAGGCTGAAGGGAATGGCCCCCAGGTCGCGGGCTCGCTCGGCGGGAATCAGGGATTTGGCCTCGGGGGCAATCTCGAGGCCCACCAGTTCGACCATCGGCACCCCGAAGGTCTCCTCGATGGCCTGGGCTATCCGCCGTTCGGAGAGCAGGCCCAGCTCCACGATGATGTCCGAGAGGTTGCCGCCGACCTCGCGGTGTTGCTCGAGGGCCCGCTGGAGTTCCTCATCCCCCAGAAGGCCCATGTCCAGCAGGGCTGCGCCCAATCGTTTATCCCCTATGGTCAAGACATTTGCCATTCGACCCGTCCTCCTATGCGAAGCGCACAGCGCCCGGTGAGATGTGGCTGCAAATATGAATGGCGCCGGTTCGTTTCTGGTGGTCGTAGGTGATGCAGGCCATCGCTTCGCTTCCTCCTAGTCTTTGCTCATTGTGGGCTCTTGGCGGTATTCTTTTGGGTCAAATTCCTCACCGCTACCCGCCACAAGCCCCAGGCCGGTATTTTGCAACACCCAGCGTTCGAGCTTTCGCACCAGCCGGGTATACCCCATTTCCCGCTTAGAAAGAGGAGGAACCAGCACCGTGTAGGCCCCAATCAGGTTCCCCCCCAGCACATCGGTAAAAAGCTGATCCCCCACCACTGCCACCTCACGGGGGGCGAGACCCAGCCGCCGCAGAGCCTTGCGAAAGCCAAACCAGGGTTTGCCCGCCGGGCCAAAACCGGGCACCCCCAGCTTCTCACACCAGTAGCGCACCCGACGCCGGCTGCCGTTGGAGACCAGCATGACCTGAATCCCTGCGTCCTGGAGGGTTTGCAACCATGCCAAAAGGCCCTGGGGGGCCTCGCCGTAGATTCTGTAAGGCACCAGGGTGTTGTCCAGGTCAAGCAAAAGCGCCCTCAACCCCCTTTCCTGAAGCCACTGGGGGGTGATGGCTGTGACCGACCGGAGGTGGGCCCTGGGCCTGAGCACCCCCATAGTGTAACGAAAACTTGTGTAAGACTGTAGGACTTATCGAGGTCAGGGTTCGGTCGAGTCCGCGAACCCCAGTTCAGAACCAAGCAGGCAACCCTACGGGCCCGGCAGCATGATCAAGGCCCACATGCGCCCGGTCTGCCCCTGATCGCGCCGATGCGAGAAGAAGGCCGGGTCGGCATAGGTGCAGCGCCCCAGCGCCCAGTAGTGGGGGGGGCGAATCCCCTCCCTTTGGGCCTGGGTTCGGATGGCCCGCTCCAAATCGAGCAAATATTTGCCTGGGTGAAGAGGGTCCGGCCTGGCAAAAGCCAGTTCCACCTGCTCGAAAAGCTCCAGCACTTCCGGCCCCACCTGAAAATGGGGGCCGCTGATACCGGGGCCCACCGCCACGCGAATATCGTCGGGACGGCTACCCCAGTGAGAGGTCATTAGCGCCAGTGCTTTGGGCAGGATACCCGAGACCACCCCCCGCCAGCCTGCGTGCAAGGCCCCCACCACCCCTTTCACGGGGTCGTGCAACAGGATGGGGTAGCAGTCGGCCACGCTGACCCGCAACAGCAACCCGGGGGTGGCGGTGAGCAGGCCATCGCCCTTCCACTCCCCCGCCGTCTCGACCACGTGTACAAGATTGCCATGAATTTGACACAACCCAGCCTGGGGTGGGTTGCCGAACAGGGCCAGCACCCGCCGACGGTTCTCCTGCACATTAGCCGGGTCGTCTGCGGTGGACAACCCCAGGTTCAGGCTGTCGAAAGGAGCCGGCGAGACCCCGCCCGCCCGGGTGGTAAAACCGTGGGGCACTTCCAGCAGCGGGCTATGCAACATGGCCCAAAGCTTACTACAGCAAAGCCCGGCGTATCGCGCTCTTCACAGACGTGGCCGCCCATCCAGGCAGCCACTGTTCTGTTCAGAACCAGGCTTTCTCGAACTCGAGTGGCTCATAATGTGCGAAGAGCGCTCCAAAGCGGCCTGGAACTGAAGCCATGGCCGGGCCGCCAAGCCGGATTGGGCCCCATACCGTAGGGATGGGTGGCGATGCATGGGCTGATACCCCACATGGCCTTTGTGTGCTTGCGAAGCTCGAGGGTTGAGGAAGCCGAATCCGGGCCTGGCCGGACGCGATGCGTACCGCTCAGCTTTTCCGTCACAGGCCATCCGGCCCATAGCGCCTAGAATAACGGGGTGGATTTTTTTCTTTTGCCCCTGGCGGTGTTCGCGTTTACGTTCGGCAGCCTGATTGGCTCGTTTCTGAATGTGGTGATTTATCGGCTTCCAGCCGGTATATCAGTGGTGTGGCCCCGCTCGCGGTGTCCGCACTGTGGGCAGGTGCTCTCCCCCCTCGAGCTCGTACCCATCGTTTCCTGGGTTGTCCAGCGGGGGCGGTGCAAAAACTGCCAGGCCCCCATCTCGGCCCGCTATCCGGCGGTGGAGGCCTTGACGGCGGTTCTCTTTACCGCAGCGGCCCTCCTGCGCCCGGTTTTGCCGGATTTGCTCTTCATCTGGGCTTTTATCGCGTTACTGATTGCACTCTCCTTTATAGACATTGACACCAAAACCCTGCCCAACTCCCTCAACTTCGCCGGAATCGGGCTGGGGCTCTTGGGGGCCTTACTGCTGGGTTATCCACAGGCTTTTCCACAAGCCCTCGAGGGTGGCTTGATGGGGGCCGGACTGGTCGCCTTGTTTGCGGGCTATGGCGGCTTGCTCTACAACCGGTTCAAGGATGGCCCCCGCGAAGGCCCCTTCGGACTGCACCTGGTCCACCTGGCGGCCATGGTCGGGGCCTGGGGGGGGATGCTGGGCACGGTCGGGGGGGTCTGGCTGGGGGGGTTGGGCCTTGTGGTGGGGCTGCTGAACGCCTCGCTCAACGCCCGCACCGGGAGGGTCTTGGCCCTGCACGATGCTTTGACCCTGGGGCTTGCGGCGCTGGCGCCCCTCCTGGCCTGGGTGATGGGCTTATCGCCCCTGGAGAGCCTGCGCGGCATGCTGGTCAGCGCAGGCGGCCTGGCCCTGGCAGGCATGCTGTACTGGTGGTTGCGCAACCCCTCCGATAAGGTGGAGCCCGAGCCCGAAACCGACAACCCCACCGGCTACGTGACCGTGATGGGCTACGGCGATGTGGTGCTGGCGGGTTTTCTGGGGGTCTGGCTGGGGTTCACCAACCTGCTGGTGGGGGTTTTTGTGGCGGTGTTTGCGGGTGCCGTCGTGGGCCTGATCCTGCGGCGGTTGGGGGGCGACCCGCAGATTCCCTTTGGGCCGTACCTGGCCATAGGAGGGCTCATCGCGTTTTTCTATGGCACGGCCATCGTGCAATGGTATCTGGGCTATATCGGCCTGTCCTGAGCCTGGTTCAGCGGTGCCACCAGCGGCCCGTGAGCACCAGCAGCCCCCACAGGGCCATAACCGCCCCCAGTGCCCCTACGGTGTAGAGGGCCGAAGCCTGTAGCGCAAAGGCCAGGTAGAGAAGGGCACCGATGGCCGCAAAGGGGATGGAGCCAATCCCTTGGAAGCGGTAACGCTTGAAAAGCAGAAAGTAAACCCCCAGGGCCAGCCCCAAGACCAGCAGGCCGAGCGCGGTTTCTTAGGGGAAGGCCTAAAGCGCAAAGCCCGCAGCCGCCGCCAAGCCCCTACCACCCCGGAAGCCAAACCAGACCGGCCAGATAAGGCCCGCCACCACCGCCAGGGCGCACAAGGGCAAAACCCCTGGGCTCTGCGAGAAACCGGCCGGCCAGGCGGCCAGCATGCCCTTGCCCACCTAAAGCGCTCCCACCCCTAAGCCCCAGCCCAGGCCCAGCTGCCGAAAGGCCCCCAAGGTGCCAGCCAGGTCGCGCTCCCGGATATCCCAGCCCCGCAGGCGGCCCGCCAGAATGGGGAAGTTGACCGAGCCTATCAAGTAGGCCAGCAGCACCGGCAGAAATTCCATCGGTTTACTGCCTGCACTTTGCAGACTTGACTGCCGCTGCAAAGCGGCCCCAGCCTCTCAGTGCCGAGCCACCTGGCGGCGCAGCCACTCCCCCAGCAGGTTCATGGCCAGCGCGGTGAGGGCGATGGCCAGGCCGGGGAAGACCGCCATCCAGGGATAAACCGTGAGGAACTGCCGCCCCAGCGCCAGCATATTGCCCCAGCTGGGCACCTCCGGGGGCACGCTCAGGCCCAAAAACCCCAGCCCCGCCTCGTAGAAGACCATAGCCGACATCTCGAAGCTGGCCAGGGTTAGTAGGGGCCCGGCCAGGTTGGGCAGGACGTGGCGCCAGAGGATGTGCCCGTCGCTTCCCCCGAGGCTCCGAGCGGCCTCGAGGTAGGGCATCTCCCGGATGCGCAGGGTCTCGCCCCGCACCAGCCGGTAGAAGACCGTGGAGCCAGTAACCCCAAAAAGCAGCACCACATTGAAGAGGCTCCGCCCCATCACCGTCGCCAGGACGATGACCAGCACCAAGTAGGGCAGCGAAAGCACCAGGTTGCTCGCCGCGGTCAGGAAGGCATCCAGCCGCCCCCCGTAGTAACCCGCCAGCAAGCCCAGGAAGCTGCCCAAACCAGCCGCCAGCAGCACGCCGAAAAACCCCACCGCGAGCGAGACCCGGGCCCCGTAGATGAGCCGGCTCAGGATGTCCTGCCCGAGGGGGTCGGTGCCCAGGGGATGGGCCAGGCTTCCCCCCTCGAGCCAAAAGGGGGGCTGCTTGGCCCGCAGCAAGTCGCCCTCGGTAGGGCCATAGGGGGCCAGCCAGGGGGCCAGCAGGGCCAGAAGCGCCAGCCCAAGGAGCAGCCCTGCGCCCACCAAGCCGCCCAGATGGCGCCAGAGCTTTCTAGCGGTGCTGGATGCGGGGGTCGAGCCAGGCATATAGCAGGTCAGAAATCAGCTGCAGGCCGATGGCGAAGCAGGCGATGAAGAGGGTGATGGCCTGCACCAAGGGGAAGTCCGCGTCCTGGATGGCAGTGTTCAGCAGGCCCCCCAGGCCGGGCCAGGCGAAGATGGTCTCGATGTAGACCGAGCCTCCCAGGAGGTAGGTGAGCTGAAGCCCGGCCACGCTGACCAGGGGGATGGCCAGGTTGGGCAGCAGGTGGCGCAGGGCCAGGGAGAGCGGGCCTAGGCCCTTGGCCCGGGCGGTGCGAAGGTAATCGGCGCTGCGGGCCTCGAGGGTGGCGGTACGGGTGAGCCGCAGCATCTGGCCCAAGCCGCCAAAGCCCAAGGCCACCGCCGGAAGCACCAGCGAGGCGGGGCCGTCGCGCCCGAAGGAGGGCAGCCAGCCCAGCCCCACCGCAAACCAGAGAATGAGCAGCATGCCCAGCCAGAAGTTGGGTACCACCTGCCCGGCGAAGGCCAGCCCCAAGGCCAGCCGGTCGAGGAGGCTGCCCGGGTACATCCCTGCCATCAAACCCAGCGGCAGCGCCAGCAGGAGGATGAAGGCGAAGGCCCCCAGGGCCAGCTCGAGGGTCGCGGGCAGCCGCTCTAGGATGAGCTCGAGGTTGGCCTGCTGGCTTCGAAGCGAGCGGCCCAGGTCGCCCTGTAAAACCCCCAGGAAGTACCGGCCAAACTGCACCAGAAGGGGCTGGTCGAGGCCCATGGCCTGGCGGAAGGCCTCCCGCTGGGCTGCATCGGCCTCCTTGGGCAGCATCAGGGCCACCGGGTCGCCGGTGAGCCGCACCAGAAAGAAGACCAGCACCAGCGCTCCTGCCAGCAGCAGGAGCGACTGTAGGCTTCGCGTCACGAAGTAGCGCATCACCTCAAGGGCCCGGCTTTAGCGAACGCTCACGCTCTTGAGGAAGTACTCCTCAGCTGAGCGGGGCCGGTAGTCCTGCACCCGCGCACTGACCGCCTCGAAGATGACCGGCTGGTACAGGTAGACGAAGGGAGGGTCGTCGTACATGCGCTTTTGCAGTTGCCGGTAAAGGGCGGCGCGGGCCGCGCGGTCGGTGGTGGCGCCGATCTGCTCGATCAGCTTGGCTAGCTCCTCGTCCTCCCAGGTGTTGTAATAAGCCCCAGGGGTCAGGGCCCCCTGCAGCCGGGGCAGGGCCTCGCCCACGGTGGAAGACCAGCTATCCACGTACATGGCCCCCACCGCGCCGTACCGCGGCTTGCTCCAGTAGGCGGTGGAGGTTTTGAACTCCAGACTCACGTCAACTCCCACCTTGGCCAGGTCGCGCTGGATACTCAGGCAGACCTCGTTGATGTTCACGTAGGCATCGGTGGGGCAGCCCATGCTGATGCTGAAGCCTTTCTCGAAGCCAGCCGCGGCCAGGAGCTTCTTGGCCTGCTCGGGGTCGTAAGGGTAGGGCTTGAGGCCCTCGTCGTAGCCCAGGTTGCCCGGCAGCACGAAGCCCGCAACCAGCCGGGCCTGGTTGTTGAAGATGGCCTTCACGATTCCAGGGCGGTTGATGGCGAGGTTGAGGGCCTGGCGCACCTGACGGTTTTCCAGCGGGGTGCCCTTCCCGGCCTCCACATTCTTAAAGGCCAGGTAGTAGACCCGGTCGTTGGGATAGCTCACCACCCGCACCCGGTTGTTGCCCTGAAGCTGGGCCACAAGGTCGGGGGTCAGGCGGTTGGCAATGTCAATCTCACCGGTGCGTACCGCAGCGACCCGGGTGGTGGCGTCGGGAATCACCCGGAAGACCACCCGCTGCACCTTGGGCAGGCCCCGCTCCCAGTAGCTGGGGTTGGCCTCCAGCACAATGCGGTCGGCGCTGCGGCTCACAAAGCGGAAGGGCCCAGTGCCCACCGGACGGGCGGCGAAGCCGTCCAAGCCGACCTGCTTGATGTAGGCGGGCGGCACCAAAGCCCAGAAGTTGGCCAGGATGTTCAGAAAAAGCGCGTTTGGCTTGTCCAGCACCAGGGTTACGGTGGTGGGGTTCTGCACCCGCACCTCTTTAACCAGGCTGTAGTTGCCGGCGTAGTCGTTGGACTTGTCCTGACCGCTCTCCCAGGTCGCCACCACGCTTTGGGCATTGAACTCCTCGCCGTTGTGGAACCTGACCCCAGAGCGCAGGGTGAAGGTGTACTCCTTGCCGTCGGGGGAAATGCTCCAGCGGGTAGCCAGCTCCGGCACAATCTGGCCCTGGTCGTTCACCGCGACCAGGGTGTTGTAAATCTGAACCGCTACGTTGCTCGCGGTGCGGTCAGCCGCGCGGGGCATGAACAAGCTCTTGGGATCGTTGGCCAGGGCTACGGTGAGCTGGCCCGAGGGGCTTTGGGCCAGCGCCCAGGCCCACAACAGCGTTAGCAGAAGTACCAAGCGCATTACTAACCTCCCTTGCTGACAGCAAGCTGCAGCGCGGCGAATCTAATCCGCTTTCTTCATCAATCTGTCAAAAAGCCAGCTCCGAGGGCGACCGGTTGATGCCATGGGTGGGACAAGCCAGGGCCGAGGCCCGCGCTATAGCCTCCCGCGCTCAAGGGCCTAGCCCACGAAAAGAATGCCGGGGCCTGCTCGCGTGTTTTTCTAACCAGGGTATTGTGCAGAAACCTTCGCAAGAGGTTTTCTCGCCCGGCAGGGCGCTCCGACTAAAGGGGCCTTCCTTTGCGTTATAGTGTCCTGCGGAACGCGGAAGCAATTCGGCGTTTAGTTCAAGCAAGGAGGAAGACATGAAAGTCGCAATCAACGGTTTCGGGCGCATTGGCCGCCAGGTGTTCCGGATTCTGCAAGAGCGCGGGGTGGAGGTGGTTGGCATCAACGACCTGTCGGACAATGCCATCCTGGCCCATCTTTTCAAGTACGACTCCAACTATGGCCGCTTCCCCGGAACCGTCAGCTACGACGAGAAGAATATAACCGTCAACGGCAAGACCATCCGGGTCTACGAGGAAAAAGACCCGGCCAATCTGCCCTGGGGCGAGATTGGGGCCGACATTGTCATCGAGTCGACCGGGCGTTTTACCAAGCTCGAGGCCGCCGAAGCGCACCTCAAGGCCGGGGCCAAAAAGGTCATCATCAGCGCACCCGGCAAGGGCGAGATGCTCACCATTGTGATGGGCGTCAACGAACATATGTACGACCCTGCCAAACACCACGTGATTTCCAACGCCAGCTGCACCACCAACGGCTTAGCCCCGGTGGCCAAGGTGCTCAACGACCATTTCGGCATCGAGAAGGGCCTCCTGACCACCGTGCACGCCTATACCGCCAGCCAGAGCCTGGTGGACGCGGTGAAAGACGACCCCCGCGACGCCCGGGCCGCAGCGCTCAACATCGTGCCCAGCGAGACCGGCGCGGCCAAAGCGGTGGGGCTGGTGATTCCTGAGCTCAAGGGCAAGTTTGGCGGCATGGCGTTCCGGGTGCCGACCAGCACGGTCTCGGTGGTGGACTTCACGGCCATCCTGAACAAAGAAGCCAGCAAAGAGGAAATCAACGCCGCCATGAAAGCCGCCGCCGAGGGCCCCATGAAAGGCATTCTGGCCTATACCGAAGAGCCGCTGGTCTCGAGCGATTTGAAGGGCGACCCCCACTCCTCCATCTTCAGCGCCCTCGACACCCTGGTGGTGGGCAACCTGGTCAAGGTGGTGAGCTGGTACGACAACGAGTGGGGCTACAGCTGCCGTGTGGCCGACCTGGCCCAGTACATCGGTCGGAAGCTATAGGTTTTCCTCCCCCAACCCAGCCCCCTCCCGCGTGGGAAGGGGCTTATGCGAGGTGCAAAATGCGTACCCTCAAGGATTTCAACGCTGCCGGGAAACGCGTGCTGGTACGGGTCGATTTCAATGTGCCCATCAAAGAGGGCCAGGTCACAGACGAGACGAGGGTCAAGGCGGCCATCCCGACCCTCAAGCACCTGCTGGAGCAGGGGGCTACGCTGGTGCTGTGCTCGCACCTGGGGCGGCCCAAGGGCTTTGAGGAGGCCAGCAGCTTAGCGCCGGTGGCCCCGGTGCTGGAGAAGCACCTGGGGCGGCCCGTGGTGTTTGTGGGGGGCTCGCCGGAGCTGACCCCGGCCAGCGAAGCCACCCTCGAGCGCGTGAAAAAGGCCCCTCCAGGCTCGGTCATTTTGCTGGACAACGTGCGCTTTGAGCCAGGGGAAGAGAAAAACGACGAAACCCTGGCCCAAAACCTGGCCCGCCTCGGCGATGCGTTTGTGCTGGATGCCTTTGGTTCGGCCCACCGGGCCCACGCCTCGGTCACGGGCGTGGCTCGGTTTCTGCCGAGCTACGCGGGCTTCCTGATGGAGAAGGAGGTGAGCAGCATCGGCAAGGTGCTGCACAACCCGGAGAAGCCTTACTGGGTGGTGCTGGGCGGGGCCAAGGTCTCGGACAAGATTGGGGTGATTGAGAACCTCCTGCCCAAGGTAACCGGCATGGTGATTGGCGGCGCGATGGCCTTTACCTTCATCAAGGCCCAGGGCGGGCAGGTGGGCAAGAGTTTGGTCGAGGACGACAAACTCGAGCTAGCCCAGGGACTGCTCAACCAGGCAAGCGACCTGGGGGTCAAGCTCCTGCTGCCAACCGATGTGGTGGCGGCGCAGAAGATAGAAGCCGGAGCGCCCACCCGCATCATGCCCGCCGGTGCAATCGAGGCCGACTGGATGGGCTTGGACATTGGCCCCGAAAGCGCCCGCATCTTTGCCAAGGCCCTCGAGGGGGCCAGGACGGTGCTTTGGAACGGCCCCATGGGCGTATTTGAGGTGGACGACTTTGCCAAGGGCACCCTGGCGGTCGGCGAGGCCATTGCCAACCTCCAGGGGGCCTTCACGGTGGTGGGCGGCGGGGACTCGGTGGCAGCCGCCAACAAGCTGGGCATGGCCGAAAAGTTCAGCCATGTCTCCACCGGCGGGGGGGCCAGCCTCGAGCTCCTCGAGCTCGGCACCCTGCCGGGCATCGAGGCGCTCCGCTAGACCTGCGCCCGGCAGACACGACAGACGTGGCCGCCCACGAAAACGAGAAGGGATAAGCAGACGTGCCTCACCTCGGTGGGGCACGCTTGTCTGCGTTGCGTCTGGGCCGAGACGCATTTTCCAGGCGGCCACGGTTCTGTTCGAAACCAGGCTTTCTCGAACTCGAGTGGCTCTTCATAGGTGAAGAGTGCTCTAGGTTGCCTGTCTCAGGTTGTCCAGCACCTCCCAGTCGCCCGGCTCCACCCCGTACAGCAGGGCCAGGTAATAGCTGGCCCAGGCCACCCGGTACCAGTAGCACAGGGCTTTGGCCAGGGTGCCTTCGGCTTCCGGCTCGGGGAGTTCGATCAGGGTATCCACACGGTTTTCCAGGATTTCCTGGGCGTAGCGCTTGCGCTCGTCGTCGCCCATCAGCACCGCCGCGATGGGGTCGCCCTGCTCGTGGCGGGCCTCGAGGCCGGTCACAAAAAACTCCAGAGCCGAGGGCGGAGGCGTGAAGGAAAGGCTCTTGCCAATGCGGCTGAAGGTTTGTTGCAGGGCCTGGCCCAGGCCCGGGTAGCGCTCGGGCGCTACCCACATGGGGGTGCGCTCCAGAAGCGAGTAGGCCAGAAACTTGGCCGGGTTCTTGCTCAGGCCCACCTCGGGGCGCAGCCGCTCCCGCTCTTGCAGCAAGGCCCGGTCAATGCGGGCCAGCTCGGTGGTCTGTCCGGTGGCCAGCAGTAAAAACCGCAGGTAGCGGTAGGTGGCCAGGGGATGGGCCAGCACCTCCACCTCGACGTTTTCCCTAAAACCCAGCCGCACAATTTCCGCCCCGCTGGCCGAAGCGTAGAGTCCGGCTCCGGCAGCGCCGCCCATATCGTAGCCCCCTTCCAGCACAAACTGCGTGCCCGTGGCGGTGAGTTCCTGGGCAAAGTCCTGCAAAAGCCGGGCCGCCCACCAGCCCTCCCCATACCCCACCACGCCGTAGGGCGGGGCATAGCGGGCCTGGGGAACCGGCCCACTGCCCACCAGGTCGCGCAGATCAAAGGCCAAACCCATTCGGTCGGTCAGGTAGGTTTCCTGTGAGTCGAGGTCGCGCATTCCCCTCAGTTTAGCCGGCCTGCCCAGGCCCGAAAGGGTCGGGGGGGGGCTTGACGCACTCAAATCAGTCCATCCGCAGCAGGTGTATGGAATGGCTCGAGCGACCACAACGGTCCGGCAATCCCCGGTCTGCGGTCGGGATTGGCCCATGAAAAAGCCTGGTTTGCAAGCCCTCGTTTCGCACTTGGTGGGCAAATACGGTAGCCTAAGCCTCGCATGTCGCCCTGGGCCGTCCTCACCGCCGCCATGACCGCCGGAACCGCGGTCTCACTGATTGGGCAGGCTTACCCCACCCTGGCTCCTTTCATCCGCGCCGATCTGGGCCTTTCCCTGGCGGCGGTGGGCCTGCTCAACACGTTTATCTACCTTGGCACCATGCTGGGCTCGCTGCCTTCGGGCTGGCTCACCGACCGGCTGGGCAGCCGCAAGGTCATGATTGCGGGCACCCTGGCGGGCGCGGCCCTGGCGGTCATTATTGCCATAGCTGCCCGCTCCCAGATGATGTTTGTTCCGTTCTTGCTGATGGTGGGGCTGGTGGTTGCATCGGCCACCCCGGCAGGCTCGCAAGCGGTGGCCCAGTCGTTTCCGCCGGAGCGGCGAGGGCTGGTGATTGGGCTTCGCCAGATGGCGGTTCCGCTGGGGGGAGCACTGGCCGCAGCCATTCTGCCGGCTGTTGCTCACACCGCCAGCTGGCGCTGGGCCTCGGTGGTTGCAGCCTGCATCGCTGTCGTGGCAGCCCTGGTGGCCGCCCGCTTGTATTACGAAAGCCTGCCCCCCAGAGCCCCCACCAGAGGCGCCCACCCCGCGCTGATCCAGGTTCTGCGCGAGCGAAACATCCTGCTGGCTGCCATCGCGGGCATCACCTTGCCCACCGGGCAGTTCGTGATGATCACCTACCTGATTTTGTTCCTCAAGGAGCGCTATGGCGTGCCCGAACTTAGCGGAGCCGCCCTCCTGACCGCAGCCCAGTTTGCCGGGGCTTTAAGTCGGGTGTTCTGGTCGTGGTTATCGGACCAAATGGGGGGCCGGCGCAAGCCCTTGCTGGTGATGATGGTGGGGCTGGCCGGACTCTTTGCGCTGGTTCTGGCCTGGATGCCGCCCGGCACTCCCCTGCTGTTCAAGGGATTGATTGTGGTGCTGTACGGGGCCACCGCTTTGGGCTGGCAGGGGCTGCATTTTTCACTCCTGACCGAACTCTCTCCCCCCGGCTGGGAGGGCCGGGTGGTGGGGTTCGGCCTGGTATTCACCTCGATTGGCATTGCCTCAGCGCCCCCCCTGTTTGGCTTGCTGGTTGATTTCAGCAACAACTACGCCCTGGGCTGGATTGCCCAGGCAGCGGTTTTTGGGATCGGGGCCTTGTTGCTCTCCAACATTGTGGAGCGACCCAAACACCAGATTTAGAGTGCTCTTCGCGTATGATGAACCACTCGAGTTCAAGAAAGCCTGGTTCTGAACAGAACAGTGGCCGCCTGGAAATTCGAAAACCTGCGTCTCGGCCCAGACGCAACGCAGACACTTGTCCCTTCTCGTTTTCGTGG
>NZ_JANWVH010000067.1 GCF_025056915.1 Meiothermus sp.
ATGTAACGCTGATGACAAAGGGTTGTAGTCCAATGCGGAGCATCTGGGGCTGCAAGGCCGTCGGCCTGCGGCCACCGGCTCAAAGGAGCGCCTTATGGTGGAAGACCGTGAACTGATGGCCGCCCGGGCCGGGCTATCGGCTGAGGCGCAGATTCAACTGGAAGACCTCGAGAACCAGGAGTGGCGCGAGAGCCTCGAGTACGTCCTGCGGACGGCGGGCCGTGACCGGGTCGCGCAGCTCATGGAGATGCTCGAGAACTACGCTTACCGCAACGGGGTGGTCATCCACGACAAGGTCAACACCCCCTACGTGAACACCATCTCGGTGGAGCACCAGCCGCCTTACCCCGGCGACCTCGAGCTCGAGCAGCGCATCGCCAACATCCTGCGCTGGAACACCATCGCCATCGTGCAGCAGGCCAACAAGAAAGCCGACGGCATCGGGGGGCACATCTCCACCTACGCCAGCATCGCCGAGTTGATGGAGATGGGCTTCAATCACTTTTTCCGGGGCCAGGACTCCCCCGACCGCGACCTGGTCTTCTACCAGGGCCACATGTCGCCGGGGGTTTACGCCCGCAGCTACCTGGAGGGCCGGCTTTCCGAAGCCGACCTGGGCAAGTTCCGCCGCGAGCTTTTGGGCGGGCCGGGCCGGGGGCTTTCCAGCTACCCCCATCCCTGGCTGATGCCCGACTACTGGGAGTTTCCCACCGTGAGCATGGGCCTGGGGCCATTGCAGGCCATCTACCAGGCCCGCTTCATGCGCTACCTGGAAGACCGTGGCCTCAAGCCCAAGACCAGCGCCAAAGTCTGGGCCTTCCTGGGCGACGGCGAGCAGGACGAGGTCGAGACCCTGGGCGCCCTGCGGGTCGCGGCCTCGGAAGAACTCGACAACCTGGTCTTCGTGATCAACGCCAACCTGCAGCGCCTGGACGGGCCGGTGCGGGGCAACTCCAAGGTGATTCAGGAACTCGAGAGCGTCTACCGGGGCAACGGCTGGAATGTCATCAAGGTGGTCTGGGGGAGCGCCTGGGACGAGCTATTTGCCCGCGATACCGAAGGGGTGCTGCTGGAGCGCATGGAGCAGCTGGTGGACGGCGAAAGCCAGCGCTACGAGGCCTACGGCGGCAAGGAGCTGCGGGAGAAGTTCTTCAACACCCCGGCTTTGCAAAAGCTGATCGAGGGCCTGAGCGACGAAGACCTGGATCGCCTGACCCTCTCGCGCGGCGGCCACGACAACCGCAAGATTTACGCGGCCTTCAAAGCGGCAGCCGAGCACCGGGGCTCGCCCACGGTCATCATTGCCCGCACGGTGAAGGGCTACTGCCTGGGGCCCACCGCCCAGGCCAAGAACGTGGCCCACCAGGTCAAGAAGCTCACCCTGGAAGACCTGCGCGAGGCCCGCGACCACCTGAACATTCCCATTCCCGACCAAGACCTCGAGCAAACCCCCTTCTATCACCCCGGCCCCGACTCGCCGGAGGTGCGCTACATGCTGGAGCGCCGCAAGGCGCTGGGCGGCCTGATCCCCGAGCGGCGGGTGCGTGAATACCGCCTCAACACCCCCGAGCTGGCCTTTTTCGAGGAGTTTCTGGCGGGCTCCGGTGGGCGGGAAATCTCCACCACCATGGCCTTCGTGCGGATGCTGACCAAGCTGGTGCGCCACCCGGAGGTGGGCAAGCTGGTGGTGCCCATCGTGCCCGACGAGGCCCGCACCTTCGGCATGGAAGGGGTGATTAGCTCGGTGGGCATCTATTCGCCCAAGGGCCAGCTCTACACCCCGGTGGACGCGGGCACCGTGACCGTTTACCGCGAGTCCGAGACCGGCCAGCTCTTGCAAGAGGGCATCAACGAGGCCGGGGCCATGTGCAGCTTTATCGCCGCCGGTACGGCCTATGCCAACCACGGGGTGCCCACCATTCCCTTCTACATCTACTACTCGATGTTTGGCCTGCAGCGCGTGGGCGACCTGGTCTGGGCCGCCGCCGACCAGCGCACCAAGGGCTTTTTGCTGGGGGCCACAGCAGGCCGCACCACCCTGAACGGCGAAGGCTTGCAGCACGAGGACGGCCACTCCCACGTACTGGCCCTGCCGGTGCCCAACCTGCTGGCCTACGACCCGGCTTTTGCCTACGAGCTGGCGGTAATCCTGCAGGATGGGCTCAAGCGCATGTACCACGACGGCGAAGACATCTTCTACTACATCACCCTGATGAACGAGAACTATGTCCAGCCGGCCATGCCTGAGCCCCTCGAGGCCACCCGCCAGGGCATTCTGAAGGGCCTGTATCTCTTCCAGAAGAGCGAGCTCAAGAAGCCCAAGGCCAGGGTGCAGCTTTTGGGTTCGGGCACCATCCTGAACGAAGTCATCAAGGCTGCTCAGATGCTCGCCGAGTACAACATCGCCGCCGATGTCTGGAGCGCAACCAGCTACAAAGCGCTGTACTACGAGGCTTTGGAGACGGCCCGCCACAACCGCCTGCACCCCGGCAGCAAGGCCAGGCTCTCCTACGTGGCGCAGTGCCTGAACCCCACCGAAGGCCCCATTGTGGCCGCCTCGGACTATATGAAGGCGCTGCCCGACCTGCTCTCGGGCTACCTGAACCGCCCCATCCACAGCCTGGGCACCGACGGCTTTGGGCGTTCCGAGACCCGCGAGGCCCTGCGTGACTTCTTTGAGGTAGACGCCCGGCATGTGGTGCTGACCGCCCTCTCGGCGCTGCGCGGCGAGGGCAAGGTCAACGTCCATACCCTGAGCGAAGCCATCCAGAAACTCGGCCTTGACCCTGAGCGGGAGGCCCCGCACAAACGCTGACGCACCGCTGAAGGCCATAAGCCGAAAGCAAAACTCTAGCATCTGCATGCCTTTAGCCCTGGGCTTTCGGCTTTCAGCGCGACCGAAGGGAGCATTCCATGGCAGAACTGAAACTACCCGACCTAGGCGACAACGTGACCTCCGCGGTGGTGGTGGGGGTGCTCATCAAAGAAGGCGATACCATCGCGGCGGGACAGCCGGTACTGGAACTCGAGACCGACAAGGCGGTCATGGAAGCCCCAGCTTCCGAAGGGGGTACGGTGACCAAGGTGCTGGTCAAGCCCGGCGACGAGGTGAAAAGCGGGCAGGTGATTGCCGTGCTGGGCGGGGCTGCCTCCGCAGCGGCAGAGGCACCCAAGGCGGCGCCTGCACCTGTGCCGACCCCCGCGCCCGCCACACCCCCAGCCGCCCCTGCAAAACCGGCCCCGGCCCCGGCTCCGGCGGGCCAGCGCAAGCTGATTCCGGCTGCCCCCAGCGTGCGGAGGCTGGCCCGCGAGATGGGCATCAACCTGAGGGAGGTGCTGGGCTCCGGCCCGGCCTACCGCATCTCCGAGCGTGATTTGAAGCGGTTTGCAACTGGGGAAATATCCCCTGCGCCCAGCCCTTCTGCGGCCCCTGCGCCGGCCATGCCCCTGCCCGACTTCAGCAAGTTTGGCCCGGTGCGCCGCGAGGCCATGTCGGGAGTTCGCCGGGCCACCGTGCGCAGCATGGCCCAGGCCTGGAGCACCATCCCAATGGTGACCCACTTCGACAAAGCCGACATCACCGAGATGGAAGCCCTGCGCAAGAGGCTGGCGTCCAGAGCCGAAAAGCGCGGGGCCAAGCTCACCATGACGGCCATTCTGCTCAGGATTGCGGCTGCTGCGCTCAAGCAGTTTCCCAAGTTCAACGCCTCCATAGACACCGCTTCCAACGAGGTCATCTTCAAGGAATACGTGCATATCGGGGTGGCCGTGGATACCCCGACGGGCCTGCTGGTGCCGGTGGTGCGCGATGTGGACAAGAAGGGTGTCATCACCCTGGCCGCCGAGCTGGGCGAGGTGGCGGCCAAAGCCAGAGACCGCAAGCTGACCCCCGAGGAGATGCAGGGCGCATCGTTTACCATCTCCAACCTGGGCGGCATCGGGGGCACTGGCTTCACCCCCATCGTCAACTGGCCCGAGGTGGCCATCATGGGGGTCTCGCGCAGCAGCTTAGAGCCGGTGTGGAACGCCGAGAAGGGCGCTTTCGAGCCGCGCCACATCATGCCCTTTTCACTCTCCTACGACCACCGCCTGATTGACGGGGCCGACGCCGCCCGCTTCTGTCGCTTTGTGGCCGAGATGCTGGAAGACCCCTTCTTGCTGGGATTCGAAGGTTGAGCGATGGAAACCACAAACCCCCAGGAAAGCGCCTGGGGGTTTTGTGGAGGTGAGCCATCGCGCTCTTCACAGAAGTGGCCGCCTGGATGGGCGGCCACTGTTCTGTTCAGAACCAGGCTTTCTCGAACTCGAATGGCTCGGAATATGTGAAGAGCGCTCTAGACTTCGATGTGATCCAGCCGTATGACCTGGTCGGCCAGGGCGATTTCCAACTGGTAGGCCCCGCCCTGGGGCACCTCGAGCCTGAACGAGCCGGTCAGGCTGATGGGTGCGGACAGCTGGGTTTGTTCGTTGTGCAGCGAGGTGACGCCCTCGACCTGGGTCAGCCGGCTGGGGTCGGCCACCAGGTAGCCTTGCAGGTAGGCCTTGTGGCTATCGGGCTTGAGGCTCAGGTCGAGGTAGAAGTCGCCGGCTTTGTAGAGTTGCGACCAGGCCCCGGTGAAGTTTTGTTGGCGCAGCGCCAGCGAGGTCTTGCGGGAGTCCATCACCAGGATGGCTTGAATGGCTGGGCGTTTGGATTCGTTCAACATGGGGGTTCTCCTTTAGTTGCCCGAGACGGCCCAGGTGATGGCGGCCTCGAGCAGGTACATTCCAAAATTGGTGAGTCGGCTGGTTCCGGTGCTGCTGGGGAAGAAGCCCACCCGGCGGGCCGGGGCAATTCCGCTTTGCATAAGAGCGCCGATGTCGTAGCCAAACAGAACCGAACGGGTGGGGTCGGAGGTCAGGCTGGCCACGCTCACCGCCCCAGAGGCCACCTTGCCCCAGTTGAGTGAGTCCGAACTGCTGTAAATGGTCATATTGCTCGAGGGCAGACCCGCCGTGAGGGGGTGGGTATTCCCAAGCAGGGTAACCTGGGTTTGGCCGCTCTGGATGTTGCGATCTCCGGCCTTGCCTCCGGTCATCCGCATCTCGTCAAACAAGTCCCAGTGCATGACCACCACCGGTTTCGCCACATCGCGGAACTTGGTGCCCACACTGGCCGGACTGGCGCTCCCTGAGATAACCACCACATCGTATAAGGCTGCCTCCAGGGTGGAGCTGAGGGTGTCGGTTCGTACCGTCACATCGTAGCCAATGCTCTCCAGGCGGGCCTTCAGGGCCGAGTCGCCTGCCCCCAGAAGGATGTTATTGACCACCAGCAGGGCTTGTTTGCGGGGTACCTCGGGGAATTGCTGCAAGAATCCAACCAGGTTTATGAAGCGATAGCCGCTGACCGAACTGCCCGAATTCCAGAGGCGAGACTCGAGCGTTCCCCAGTGGCCCTGGCTGATCTCGGTCATGGCCAGGGCCAGGGCTCCCGAAACCTGCGGTGTAGCAAAGGAGGTGCCCCGGTAGGAAGCGTAGCGCAAATCTGGATAAGCGCCGGCCACACCTTCGCCTGGTGCCACAAACTCGAGCACCGTGCCCGAGCAAGAAAACAGCGACATCGCCAGGGCACTGCTTACGCTGCCCACACTTAGCAGAAACTGCTGGTTGCTGCCGGTTTTGGCCCAGGCAGCGGGATAGGTGACATTGCTATCGCCGGTGTTCCCCGCAGAGGCAACCACATAACGTCCCTGCGCTGTAGCGGTGTCGACGATGGCCTTTAGCGCCGCGTTGTTCTCGGTGCTCCCCAGCGACAGGTTGATAATCTTGGCATCCATGTTTATGGCGTGCTGAATGCCCGAAATCACATCGGCTACCGTACCTGCCCCATCGCCATTGAGAACCCGGATGGGCAGGATGGTCGCTCGAGGAGCGACTTGCAGGATTAGGCTGGCTACCCCAGTGCCGTGACCGTACATGGCCCCGGCTTGCTCCTGTGGAACGAAGTCTCTTCCGACAAAATCGTAATGCTCAGCCACCGGAGCCAGACGTCCCAAAAACTGAGGGTGGGCCAGGTCAATGCCGGTGTCCAGCACCGCTACCTTGATGCCCTGTCCAAAGCCCCGGGCTAAGGCCTGGGCTTGTGGGAGCTTGGTCAGCAGGAATAGGTAACGGTTTTCGTTGGGGAGGGCGGGTAGGGTGCCGGTGCCCCCGGCCCAGCTATTCCAGCCCCCGGCCCAGGAGTTAAAGCCTCCGGCCCAGCTATTGAATCCCCCGGCCCAGGAGTTGAAACCCAGGGCAGTCGCAGGAGCTCGAACGGTGCTGTTGGGTTCCAGGGTTCTGTTCTGCAACGAGACCCCGCTCCCTTGCAGGGCGGCGGCGGCCTGGCTGCTGAGCTTGAGGATGGCCTTGTCTTCGAGCCAGGCAATCACCTCGCCCCCATAGCGCTGGGCCAGGCCTTCCGGGGTGTCGCTTGCGGCGATGGGCACCGTCAGCAGGTAGCCCTGGCTGCTGGGGGCCGATGCGGTGGGTGGGCTGATACCTCCACAGGCTGCCAGCAGTGCCAGCAGTGCCAGTGCAACGGCTCGTTTGAGCCAGATACGGGTCGAATGGCTTTTTTCAGGCATATGTCTCACTCCTCCAGTGCTAGCGTTCCTGCTGAGTCCAAGGTAGGGAAAAAGACCAAGGTCCAGTGCGAAAAGAACCGTAACCTGCCCTGCGGCGTAACGCCTGGGCTAGGGAGGGTGTGCTGGACGTGCTTGCGGAGGGATGGCGTTAAGGGCGTTATCCCAAAAACGAAGTTGTATTAAGGCCCAGCCCCAGATTGGCGCTGGGGCTGTTTGAGGGTTGCAGGGTTATGGGTGACGCCGAGGGTGCTAGGGCGAGGGGGTGATGTGCTCGAGCACCGCCCGCACCACCCCATCCAGGTCGAGGTGGCTGGTATCCAGAATGATGGCATCTCTGGCGGGGGCGCTTTGCTTCCGGTCGGCTTCGTCGCGCCGGATAATTTCGGCCAGCACCGTATCGAAGGCCGCTTCCCGCTCGGGGACGCGGCGCCTGGCCCGCACTTCGGGGCTGGCGGTCAGGTAAAACTTGTGGCGGGCCTGGGGAAAAACCGTGCTGCCCATGTCGCGCCCGTCCACCACAAACGGTGGTGGAATTCGGCGGAGCACATCGTTCACATACGCCCGGATGGTGGGCCGCACGGCTACGGCAGAGACCATCTGGTCAACCTCGAGGCTGTGCAGTGCTGCGCTTACCTCGTGACCGTCCAGAAAAACCAGGTTCTGGGTGGGGGTGGGTCTCAGCTCGAGCCGGTATTTGCTCAGGCGTTGCTCGATTTCCTCGGCGGGGACGTTCTCGAGCAGGCACATCAGGGCCACCGCCCGGTACAGCAGGCCGCTGGAGATGTAGGGGATGCCCAGCCGCTGGGCAACCAGCTTCGCCACGCTGGTTTTCCCCGAAGCAGAGGGGCCATCTATGGTGATGATGTCATGCATAACTGTCGAGCGCAGGATGCGCACGTGCACCCGGTTGCGAAGCGGGCCGCGGGCCTTTCATGCTAAGCCCGACCCATCAGCCGCTCGAGGTCGTCCCAGAAGCTCGGAAAGCTGATGCTGGCCCACTCGGCCTCCTGTACCGTGACCCCTTTGGGCAGGCCACACACCGCAAAAGCCATGGCGATGCGGTGGTCGTGGAAGGGCTCCACCACGCCGCCGCCCTGCACGCTACCGCCGCGAATCTTAAGCCAGTCCGGCCCGGCCTCGACCCTCACGCCCAGGTTTTGCAGGTTTTTGGCGATGGCCGCCACACGATCCGACTCCTTGACGCGGAGTTCCTCCAGATTGGGAATATGGGTCTCGCCCTCGGCCCAGGCTGCCGCCGCCGACAAAATGGGCACCTCGTCCACCATGAGCGGGATTAACTTGGGGTCTACCGAGACCCCCTTGAGCCTGGACGAACGGGCCCGAATCAGGCCCACCGGTTCGCCGTCCTGCCCTTCGGTGACCTGCCAGCTCACATCGGCCCCCATCTCCTGCAGCACCGTGAGCAGTCCGGTGCGGGTGGGGTTGAGGCCCACGCCCTCCAGGGTGACCTCGGAATCGGGGGTAATCAGGGCCGCCACAATGAAGAAAGCCGCGCTGCTGAAATCGCCCGGAACAATCAGGTCTTTGGCCGCAAAAGGCTCGGCCCGGCGGGTGCGGATCAGGGGGCCCTCGAGTTCGATGGGCAGGCCGTAGTGCCGGAAGGCCCGCTCGGTGTGGTCGCGGGTGGGGGCGGGTTCCACCACCTCGGTGTCTTCCTCGGCGAACAGCCCCGCCAGCAAAACCGCGCTCTTGACCTGGGCGCTGGCCACCGGCAGCTCGTAGTGAATGCCTCTCAGGCCGCCGCCACGAATGGCCAGCGGGGCCAGCCTGCCGCCCTCCCGCCCCTCGATGCGAGCCCCCATCTGCCGCAGCGGTGTGGTTACCCGGCCCATGGGCCGCCGCCGCAGCGAGGCATCGCCGGTGAGTACCGCAAAGATTTCCTGCCCCGAGAGCAGCCCGGCCACCAGCCGGATCAGGGTTCCGGCGTTGCCGCAGTCCAGCACATCGGCAGGTTCCTTAAGCCTGAGGCCCACCCCCTTGATGCGAAAGTGTTCGCCCTGCTCCACAATTTCGGCCCCCAACTGCCGCATCACCTGGGCTGTTGAGAGGGTGTCGCCGGCTTTGAGCGGGTAATAGAGGGTGCTTTCGCCCTGGGCCAGCGCGCCCAGCATGAGCCCCCGGTGGGTGACCGATTTGTCGCCGGGGACGCGCAAGATACCCTTGAGGGATGGGGTGGGGGAGATGAGCCGTTCCATAAGTCCAACCGGGATTATAGCCTGTGGAGGGTTCAGGCCTGACGCGGATCCACCCTTGCGGCTGGCCTGGAGCGGCCAAGAGGGTTGTACCAGGTCTTCGCTTTTCGATTTTTGACCTAAATCTTTGGCGTTTGCCAACCCAAGCCCGAAGGCAGGCCCGGCGAACCTTGACAAGCTCGGGATACCGCCTTTACACTTCTGCCAGGATGATCTTAAGTGCAAAAAAATCCAGCGCCGGGGGGCTAGTCTGAGCTAGTCCGCGCAGCTGCGTATCCCGGCCCGCACACGCTTGCGGGCGGTTTTTTTTGAAGGAGGTTATGTCAGAGCTTGCCCACCCCCACCGCATTGAAATCGTGGACACCACCTTCCGCGATGGGCAGCAGTCGCCGCTGCTTTTCGATACCGAGAAGTATCGCTTCACGCTCGAGGAAAAAAAGCAACTGTTGGCCGGTCTGATTGAGCTGGGTGTGACGCATATCGAGTTCTTCTCGCCGGTGGTGGGGGAGGCCGAGGCCGAAGATGTGCGCGAGCTCATTGCTTATGCCCAAACCCTAACCCACAAGCCCCTTCGCTTTTTGGGGCACTGCCGCACCAACCTGCTGGACATCGAAAAAGCGCTGGAGGTGGGTTGCAACGGGCTGAACCTGTACCTGGGGGTCTCGCCCCTGGCACAGCAGCACAACGCGCAAAAAAGCCTGGAAGAGTCGGTTCGTCTGGCCTGTGAGGTCATTGCAGCGACCCGCCGAACCCACCCCGACCTGTACATCCGCTTTAGCGCGGAGGATGCTTTCCGCACGCCGCTCGAGGACATTTTTCGCCTGTACGATGCGGTGTATCCCTACGTTAACACCCTGGGCATGCCCGACACCGTGGGCATCGCCGAACCTGAAGAGGTGGTGGCCGTGGTGAGCGAGCTGCGGCAGCGCTACCCCAGGGCCAGCCTGGAGTGTCACTTTCACAACGACCGGGGCCTGGCCCTGGCCAACGTAAACGCGGCGGTGCGGGCGGGGGTGCGCTATGTGGACGCCTCCATCTGGGGACTGGCCGAGCGCTCCGGGATTCCCTCGGTTACGGGCGTGCTGTTCAACCTGTCCAAGCGCTACCCCGAGATTGCCGCGCAGTACAACCTGAGCCAGTGCTACCCTTTGAACGTGCTGATGGCCTCCATTCTGGGCACGCTGGTGCCCTACACCGAGCCGGTTTCCCTGACCAACCGCACACACACCGCCGGAGTACACCAAAAAGCTGTGTTGAACGAGAAAAAAGTCTACGAGGCGCACAGCCTGCACGACTTCGGGGTGGACAAAAACCAGCTTCTTCTGGGGCCCCTCTCGGGCTGGCACCTGATTTATTACTACCTGAAGGAAGTGGAAAGTTTTGTAATCAACAAAGAGCAGGCCAAGCTGGTGGCCCAGGAGTTCAAGGCCCGCACCGCCGAGATTGGCCGCCGCAAGAAGCCCGAGGAACTTTTGCTGGAGATTGCCGAGGCCCACGGACTCGCCCGCCACACCCTGCCCGAGGAAGTGCCCACCGCCCGACTGGAGAACCTGGACTAAGCTATGCTAAAGCTTGTTGAATTCCTCCTCAGTCAAGCCGATTTGCTTCAGAATGGCTTTCCAGGTGCCTTTTTTGAGCTCTTTTCGATGAAAGGCGACCACCGTTCTTCTGCCGTCTGGATGTCGAAAAAACCGGTGGCTGCCCCTGGCATCGGCTTCTTCAAACCCCAGGCGTTTGAGTTTGCGAACCACCTCATCGGGTTTAGGCGGCATGGGGTTCGGGAATCTCGAGCTCTACAAAGTCCTCAAAATCGCTGGGTGGAATGGGCTCACCCCACTGGCGCATGGCCTCGAGCATCCCTTCCAGAGCCTCCTGCACATTCGCCAGCGCTTCTTCGCGGCTGTCTCCGTCCGAAAAGACCCCTGCGACCGATGGCACCCGGGCCAGCCAGACCCCAGGTTCTTCGGGGTCTTCGAAGACTTCGACGCGGTAGCGCAGTTTCATACAATCATTATAGAGGGTTGCGATGGGCCTGACTTTAGCTGAAAAAATCCTCTCCAAACGGGCTGGCCGCCTGGTGCGGGCGGGCGAACTGGTGGTGGTGGAGGTAGACCAGGTGATGGTGGTGGACTCCATCGCCGGGAGCTTTTTCAAGCGCCTCGAGCAGCTCCAGGCCACCCCGCGCTTCCCCGAAAAGGTGGCCATCGTGATTGACCACGTGGCCCCGGCGGCCAATGTGGAGGTGGCCAAGGCCCAGAAGGAGATCCGCGAGTGGGGCAACCGCTACGGCTGCCGGGTTTTCGACGTGGGGCGGGGCATCTGCCATCAGGTTTTGGTGGAGGAGCGCCTGGCTTTGCCTGGGGGTATTGTGCTGGGCTCGGACTCCCACTCCACCACCTACGGCGGCATTGCCTGCTTTGGGAGCGGGATGGGGGCCACCGATATCGCCCTGGCGGCGGCCTCGGGACGCACCTGGCTCAGGGTGCCCGAGACGGTCAAGGTGACCTTCAAAGGTCGGCTGGCCCCCGGTGTGACCGCCAAGGATGCGGCCCTGGAAATGGTGCGTGTCCTCACCGCCGACGGGGCCACCTACATGAGTATCGAGATGCACCTAAAGGACGGGGCCGAAGCCCTCACCCGTAGCCAGCGCCTGACCCTGGCCAACCTCACGGTGGAGGCCGGGGCCAAGTGCGGGCTGGTGGTGCCCAGCGGCGAGATTTTAGAACTCTACGAGATACCCGACTGGCTCTACCCCGACCCGGATGCCACCTACGCTAAGGAGGTCGAAATTGACCTTGCAGCCCTCACCCCCCGGATCTCGGTGCCCTTCTACGTGGACAACGTGGAGGAGGTGGCCAGGGTTAGGGGCAAGCGGGTGGATCAGGTGTTTGTGGGCACCTGCACCAACGGACGCCTCGACGACCTGCACGAGGTCGCGGCCATCCTCAAAGGCCGCAAGGTGGCACCGGGGGTGCGGATGCTGGTCATTCCGGCCTCCTCGCAGGTGCTCGAGGCCGCCGCTGCCGACGGCACCCTGCTGACCCTGCTGCAAGCCGGCGCAACCCTGGGTACCCCTGGCTGTGGGCCCTGCATGGGGCGGCACCAGGGGGTGCTGGCCCCGGGCGAGGTGTGCGTGAGCACCTCCAACCGCAACTTCAAGGGGCGCATGGGTGCGGCGGACGCCGAGATTTACCTGGCTTCGCCCAGGGTGGCGGCGGCCAGTGCGGTGGCGGGCTACATCACCACCCCGGAGGAACTGCCGGGGGCTTAGGCTGGGGGGCCTGATGACAGGTTTTGCCCACTCCTACACCACCCTGGGGCGCTTCCTCGACCACTGGGACGGGGTGCGGATGGTCACGCTGAAGCTGCTTGACTGCTTCTCGGAAGAGGACTTGCGGCGCACCCTGTGGCCGGGCTCGAGGACGGTGGGGGAAATGTTTCATCACATCGGGGCGCACCAGTTTTATGCTGCCCGGGGGCTGTTCTTAGGGCAGTGGGAGCCCAGGGGAACCCTGGAGGAAAGCCCCGATGCCGACTGGGACCTGCACAAGCACCTCACCATCTACAAGCCCCTGACCCTCTATCGCTGGCTGGAAAGCGTTCAGCACAGGGTGCGAACCTGGGCCGCGGGCGTGCCCGAGTCTTGCCTGAGCGAGTTCGCTACCGATAACCCCTGGCATGAAGGCATGCGGGGCTGGCTGCTCTTGCAGCACGCCTACCAGGACGAGGTGCACCACCGGGGGCAGCTTTATGCTCTGGCCCGCCAGCTTGGCTACCTACCGCCCGATGTGTTTGCAGTGGACCACCCCGATTACTGGAACGAAAGGAAGTGGAAATAATGCCCAGGGTCTGGAAATTTGGTGACTCCATCAACACCGACGACATCCTCCCCGGCAAGTACGCCCCCTTCATGGTGGGAGAGGACAAGTTTCACACCTACGCCTTCGCCCACCTTCGCCCCGATTTTGCCCCCAACTACCAGCCGGGCGACATCCTGGTGGCGGGCAAAAACACCGGCCTGGGCTCTTCCCGCGAATACGCCCCGGAAGCCCTGCGCAAGCTGGGTCTGAAGGCCATCATCGCCAAGAGCTATGCCCGCATCTTCTACCGCAACCTGGTCAACTTGGGCATTATGCCCTTCGAGGCGCCCGAGGTGGTGGACGCGCTTCAGGACGGCGACGTGGTGGAGCTCGATTTCGAGCAGGGCGTTCTGCGGCGGGGCGCCGAGACCTTTCGGCTCAGGCCCCCGCCCGACTTTTTGCTGGAAGCCCTGAAGGAAGGGAGCATTCTGGAGTACTACCGCAAATACGGGCGGTTCCCCGGCGAAAGCAGCGGGGGGTAGACTGGAAGGGTTGAGGTTTTTTATGGACGACCTGGAAGTGATCTGCCCGGTATGCAACGAACCCAACTACCTCCCTGCCGAAGACCTGGAGGAACTGACCCCCGACGACTACCTCGAGTGCGAGTCCTGCGGGGCCTACCTGCAAATTCTCTCTACTGACCCCCTGGAAGTGGTGGTTATCGAAGACGGCGAGGAGGGGCTTTTTGTGGACTGCCCGGAGTGTGGCCTGACCTTTGAGGTGGAGGGAGACGAAGAAGAGGCGGTCTGCCCGGAGTGTGGGCACCGCTTTGCCCCCGACTGGTCGGATGTGGACGAAGACGAGGAGGACGCCGACGACCGATACTAGGCTGATCGCTGAAAGCCGAGCGCCGGAAGCGTAGCAAATATTTGTGAAGGAGAAACCATGACAGCCGAATGTGTGGAATGTGGAAGCCCGATTGAACTGGAGAACCCCGAGCTGGGCGAGCTGGTGGTCTGCGATACCTGCGGAGCCGAACTTGAGGTGGTGGGTCTGGAGCCGCTCAAACTGCAAGCCGCCCCCGAAGAAGCGGAGGACTGGGGCGAGTAAGACAGGGCCTGGGGGTTGGGGGTGAAGGGCATACCAAGTCCGATCCCCTGACCCCTGACCCCTGACCCTCTGGTTTATGCTGGCGATTCTGTATGACCGCATCCGCCCCGACGAGGAGATGCTCTTCAAGGCCGCCGAGGGGCTGGGCATCCCCTTCAAGAAAATCTACGCCAAGCAACTGCCCATGAAGCTGGGGGTGCGGCCCCCGGAGCTCGAGGGCGTCACCTGCGCGGTGGAGCGCCTGGTCTCGCAGAGCAAGGGCCTGGCGGTCTCGCGCTACCTCAAGAGTTTGGGCATTCCGGTGGTGAACGCGCCGGAGGTCATCGAGGTCTGTGGTGACAAATGGGCTACGAGCTGTGCTTTGGAAGCCCACGGCGTGCCCCAGCCTAAAACCGCTCTGGCCACCGAGGCCGAGGAAGCCCTGAAGCTCATCGAAGAGATGGGCTACCCGGTGGTGATGAAGCCGGTGGTGGGCAGCTGGGGCCGCTTGCTCTCCCTCATCCGCGACCGCGATGCTGCCGAGGCGGTGGTGGAGCACAAGGAGGTGCTGGGCGGCTACCAGCACCAGCTTTTCTACGTGCAGGAACTGGTCGAGAAAGGGGGCCGCGACATCCGGGCCTTTGTGGTGGGCGACACCTGCATTGGGGCCATCTACCGCACCTCGGCGCACTGGATTACCAACACCGCCCGGGGCGGCAGGGCCTCCAACTGCCCCGTCACGCCCGAGCTGGCCGACCTGGCCGTGCGTGCGGCCAGAGCCGTGGGGGGCGGGGTGGTGGCCATTGACCTCTTCGAGTCGCCCCGGGGTTTGCTGGTCAACGAAGTCAACCACACCATGGAGTTCAAGAACTCGGTGAGCACCACCGGTGTGGACATCCCGGCCAAAATTCTGGAGTATGCCTGGAGCCTGCGCCGGTGAAGCGTCTGCGTGTGTTCTGGTCGCTATGGTCTGGCTGCAAGGGGAAGCCGACGCCGTGCCTGAAAACGCAGACCCCGCCAGCCTTCCCCTGCGCCCCCGACCTTTCAAGTGGAACCGGGCTTTCCAGGCCAGCTATAACGACGCCTATCCCCCGGAGCCCCACCCGCTGGAGGGATTTGCCATAGAGCACCAGGCTTTGCTCGAGGCCCTGCAACAGGAGCCAGGCCCGGCGTATCGGGTGTCCCGGAAGCGCTCAGGGCCGGGCCCGGCTCTGCCCGGTGGCGATGCCGCCGGCAATCAGGTGGGCCGCCCGCAGGGGCTCGGGAATGTGGGAGTGTACCGCCAGGTGCCGGAGGACTTGCTCGGCTTGCTTTACGGTCAGCCTGGCACGTTGCACGTAGACCCCAGCCACGGGCTCGACAGCCCCAGCTTTCTGAATCAGCGCCCATTTCTGCTGGCCACCGCGCACCTTGCGGAGGGCGGCTTCGATGGAGGCAAGATCGGGCTTGCGCCTCGAGACCACCAGCACCGGCAGGCCCAGGTTATCCGAGAGTGCCTGGATGTCCACCACGTTGAACCCGCCCAGGGCAATGCCTTGCAGCAGAATTAGTTGCAGGCTGGAGTAGAACTTGGAGTGCTGGATGAGCCCGCTCAAGACACGGGTGCTGTTGCGCCCGTCCCGCCGAACCTGACCGCTCAGCACGCCTTCCAGCCGCAGCCCGTTGTACACCACCCCCACCACCCGCACGTTGCCCCGGTGATGGCGCTCGAAGGGAAAGTCGTCAAAGCCGATTACGTAGGAGAATCCGCCGGTTTTCATAGGGGTGCTTATCGGGTATTCTAGTGCGTTGATTGTATGAGCGAGAAGAAGACCGTTTCGATTGTGGGGGGCTCCGGCTACGCGGGAGGGGAGTTTTTGCGGCTGGCCCTGGGGCACCCTTACCTCGAGGTGAAGCAGGTGACCAGCCGCCGCTACTTAGGCGACCCCGTGAGCCTGGTACACCCCAACCTGCGGGGCCGCACCAACCTGAAATTTGTAGACCCCGCCCAACTGGAGCCCTGCGATATCCTGGTGCTCTCCATGCCCCACGGCGTGGCCGCCAAGGATATCGAGAAGTACCGGGGTCTGGCCCCCATCATCCTCGACCTCTCGGCGGACTTCCGCCTGAAGAACCTGGATCTGTACAAGAAATACTACGGCGAAGACCACCCCCGCCCCGACCTGCTGAACCAGTGGGTCTACGGCAACCCCGAGCTCTACCGCGAGGCGCTCCAAACCGCCAACCACATCGCCTGCTGCGGCTGCAACGCCACCGCCACCCTGCTGGGCCTCTACCCGCTGGTCAAGGAGGGCCTGCTGGCGGCAGGGCCCATTTTTGCCACACTCATGATTTCCACCAGCGCCGCCGGGGCCGAACCGAGCCTGGCCTCACACCACCCCGAGCGCTCGGGCAGCATCCGGGCCTACAAGCCCACCGGGCACCGTCACACCGCCGAAATCCGCGAGAACCTGCCCGGAAACCCCGAAGTCCACCTTACCGCCGTGGCCACCGACCGCGTGCGCGGTATCCTGATGACCGCCCAGACCTTTTTGCGCGAGGGCCTGACCGAAAAGGACGTGTGGGCTGCCTACCGCAAGGTGTACGGCGCGGAGCCGTTCATTCGCATCGTCAAACTCAAAAAGGGCATCCACCGCTACCCCGACCCCAAAGGGGTAGAGGGTACCAACTACTGCGATGTGGGGTTCGAGCTGGAAGAAGACACGAGGCGGCTGGTGGTCATCTCGGCGATTGACAACCTGGTCAAGGGCACGGCGGGCCACGCCATCCAGAGCCTGAACGTGCGGATGGGCTGGCCGGAGACCACCGGTCTGGAATTCACGGGTCTGCATCCGTAGGTTCCGAACCCAAAC
>NZ_JANWVH010000068.1 GCF_025056915.1 Meiothermus sp.
CCCCGGCTGCCTCTGGCCAGCCTGTCGCTCCTGTCCTTGGCGGCGGGGCTGGCCCTGTGCGAGGCCTGCGGGGTGGGGGGGCTCAAATGGCCCAACGACCTCCTAGCTCCCGATGGGCGCAAGCTGGCGGGGGTGCTGCTGGAGGCCCAGGTGAGCGGGGAGGAGGTGGCCTATGTGTTGCTGGGCATCGGCCTCAATGTGCACCGTGCGGCTGGGCTGCCCCCTGAGGCGGCGGCCCTCGAGGCCTTTACGGAAGCCTCGAGGGTGCAGGTGCTGGCCCGTCTGCTGGAGCGCCTGGAGGCCCGCTACCAGGAGCTTCACCGCCGCCCCCAGGCCGTGTTGCAGGCCTACAAGGCCAGAAGTTACACCCTGGGCCAGCCGGTCAGGGTGGCTACCCCGGAAGGCGAGGTGAGTGGCCGGGCCACCGACATCGCCGCAGACGGCTCGCTCTTGGTAGAGTGCTCGGGCCAAATACGCCGCATCGCCGCCGGAGAGGTGCAGTTGCTGGGGGTTTTGTAAAGGAGCTTGCTATGAATCCGACCCAAAGTTTGCCGTATCTTCCGCTCTCGAAGTCGCTGTTTCCGACCCGCAGTCTGGCCCGCGACCTGCTGCTGGTGCTGGGGGGCAGCCTTTTTTTAGCGCTGTTGTCGCAGGCGGTCATCCCCTTGCAACCGGTGCCCATCACCCTGCAAACCCTGGGGGTGCTGCTGGTAGGGGCGGCCCTGGGGAGCCGGCTGGGGGCGCTGGCGGTGGCGGCCTACCTGCTGGAAGGGCTGGTGCTGCCGGTTTTTGCCGGGGGGGCCACCTGGTTTCACCCCCGCATCGCCTTTACGGCGGGTTATCTGCTGGCCTTTCCGCTGGCGGCTTATCTGGTGGGCTATCTGGTCGAACGCTACGGCACCGACCGCAGCCCCCTCAAAACCTTCCTGGCCATGCTGCTGGCCAGCCTGCTCATTTATGCGGTAGGGGTGACCTGGCTGGGCTTTGCCCTCTTTGGGGCCGGGCGCTACAGCGGGGTCTGGGGCGTGCTGCAGGCCGGCATGCTGCCCTTCTTGCTAGGTGACCTGATTAAAGCGGCCATTGCCGCGGCCCTGCTCCCTACCGCCTGGCGGTGGGTTCGTCGCTAGGGGGGGGTGGCTCCTGCGGGGGGTTTTCTTTGGGGAGGCCCCTCGCAGCCCAGCGAATCACCCAGGGCATCAAAAGCCCATAGGCCGCCCCAGCCAGCAGGCCCAGCGGCAGGCCTACCAGCAGCGATGCCCAGAAGCCCAGCTGCTGGATTTGCGCGACGATGCTGAAAATCCAGACGATGCCGACCACCATTGCCACTTCCTGCCAGTGAACCCTCATGGCTGAACCTCGAGCCCGGGCCAATGCCCTCTTATACCAACTTCAGGCATACAGGTAACTTTCAGGGATAACAGGTTGGTGGTGTGGGGGTAGGGAGTGGGCCTCCAACAGCGCCCTGCCTCACCACTCCAACCGTTCGCAACCTGTTTGAGCAAAAATAGCACTGGGCGATGTGAAAGAGGTGTCTTTTCATCGCATGCTCGCACCTTCGGCCTCGAGCGGAAGACGAGGCCATTTTATCGTGCGGTGAAATAACGTTCCGGGTGGCTAGCTCGATTCGAAGCCATCTTCACCATGAGCACAAGACCCTAGACGGGGATACGCCTCTTATGGCATCCAGTTGCCGCCGCACACAATCACCGCCAGGCGCTCGGGCAGGTGGTAGTCCATCAGCACCGGCCCCAGGGCCAGCCCGGCGGTGGGCTCCACCACCTGCTTGAGGCGTTCCATCATCAGGCGCTGGGCTTGCAGGGTTACCTCGTCGGGCACGGTCAGGATGCGGTCCACATGGTTTTGCATGACCGGAAAGGTGTGCTCGCCGATGACCAGGGTGCGAACCCCGTCGGCTACCGTCTTGGGGGCCTGCATCAGCTTGACCCGCACGCCCACCTGAAGGCTTTGCTGGGCGTCGTTGGCGCCCTCGGGCTCGACCCCAATCACCTCACACTCGGGCCGCAGGGTTTTGATCACCGTGGCAATGCCGGAGATCAGGCCCCCGCCCCCCACCGCGACCAGCACGGCCTCCAGCTCGGGTACCTGCTCCAGAAGCTCCAGCGCCTGGGTGCCCTGTCCGGCCATGACCCGAACATCGTCGAAGGGGTGGATGAGTTCGTAGCCGGTTTCCAGGGCCAGCCTGCGCACCACCTCCTCGCGGTTTTCCACCGTTACCCCCTGGTCGTAGACCTCGGCGCCATAGGCGCGGGTGGCGGCTTTTTTGGTGGGGGAGGCATCGGCGGGCATGACCACCAGCGCCGGAACCCCCACCACCTGGGCAGCATAGGCCACCCCCTGGGCGTGGTTGCCCGAGGAGACCGCAATCAGGCCCTTGGGGTTTGGTAGTTGCAAGGCCGCGTTGAGCGCCCCTCGAGCCTTGAAACTGCCGGTTTTTTGCAGGTGCTCGGCCTTGAAGAAGAGCCTTTTGCCCAGTTTCCGGTCGAGCCCCTGGCTGGTGAAGACCGGGGTGCGGTGGATGTAGGGGGCAATGCGCCGGGCGGCGGCCTGGATGTGCTCGAGGGTCATCACGCCGCTATCTTAACCTGCGTAACGCAAAGTGCGTTATTTACGCCGGAAATTACCTCCCGGCAAAACCCTTGGGGCCTAGAGTGGGAGGCGTGAGACCGCTCGCTGAAGCCATCCCCACCTTGCAAGCGGGTGAGTTGCTGGTGGGGGCCATGAGCACGCCCTACGAGTACCTGAAGCTCTGGATATACCGCCACGAGGCGGGCTTCAACCTTTACCTGACCAGCATCGTGGACCCTGCCCGTATGCGTTCGGGCCTGCCTTTTCGCAACACGGTGGGCCGGAACCTGGCCTCGGTCTCGGAGGTGCTAGAGGCGATCCACCACCTCGATGCGGTGTACCGCGTGCACATCCCGGAGCTGTTGCAGCTGCCCGTGTGGGTACGGGAAGCCACCCCCGAGCTGATTGACCTGATCGAGCAACAGCTCAGCCGCATTACCAGCAGCACCAAGACCGGCGAGTTTGCCCCCGACGACCTCGAGGCCACCATCGTAAAAGTGGACGGAGAGGGCGTAATCTCCATTGACAACGAAGACGATGAGGAAGACTTCCGTCACCTGGTCTTGACCGACGCCTGAGCCTGCTCCACAATGCCCCTGGTGGAAGGCGTGCGGCTGGCGGTCAAAACCCTGGGGTGCAAGGTCAACCAGGTGGAGTCGGATGCTCTGGTGGGCCTGCTGCGGCCTTTGAACCCCCAGGTGGTGCCCCTCGAGGCCGGGGCCGACCTGGTGGTCATCAACACCTGCGCTGTGACCACCAGCGCCGAGGCCGACGCCCGCAAGGAGGTGCGCCGGGCCCGCCGGGCCAACCCCCAGGCCTTCATCGTGGTCACGGGCTGCTACGCCGAGCTGGCCCCTGAACAACTGGCCGAGCTGGGCGCCGATGCGGTCATTCCCAATCGCCGCAAGGCCGAGCTACCGGGCGTCATCTTGCAGCACTTTGGCCTGCCCCCCGACCCCCTGACCACCCCCCCCCAACGAGTTCTGGGGGGCGGGTGAACGGGGCCTTCTGAACAACTACGTGCGGGCCTTTGTGAAGGTGCAGGACGGCTGCAACGCGGGCTGCGCCTACTGCATCATCCCCCGCCTGCGCGGGCGGGAGCGCCACCGCGAGCACCAGAGCGCCCTGCAAGAGGCCGAGGCTTTGCTGGCCTCGGGCGTGCAGGAGATTGTGCTGACGGGCGTGCGGCTTGGCTCCTACCGGGGCCACCCCCAGGGAATTGCCGGGCTGGTGGAGGCGCTGGCCCGGCTGGGCGCCAAGGTGCGTCTCTCGTCCATCGAGCCCGAGGACACCGGCGAGGCGCTCCTCCAGGCGATACGGCGCTTTGCCCCCCAGGTGCGCCCCCACCTGCACCTGAGCCTGCAAACCGGCGCCGACCGGCTTTTAGCCCTGATGGGCCGCCGCTACACCAAGGCCTATTACCGCGACCTGGTCGAGCGGGCCTACGACCTGATTCCCGGCTTTGCCCTGACCACCGATGTAATCGCGGGCCTGCCCACCGAGACCGAGGCCGAGCACCAGGAAACCCTGGCCTTTCTGGAGGCGCTGCGGCCCAGCCGGGTGCATGTTTTTACCTATACCCCCCGCCCCAAGACCCGCGCGGCCTCGCTGCCGCAGGTGCCCATCGAAGTTCGCAAGCGCCGGAATCATGAGCTTGCGGCCCTGGCCCGCCGCCTGGCCGAGGAGCGGATGCACCCTATGCAGGGGCAGCGGGTCGAGGTGCTGGTGGAGAGCTTCCGGGGGGGGCTGGCCTACGGCCACACCCCGGACTACTACGAGGTCGAGTTGAGCGGGGCGGCTCGAGTGGGTCAGACCGTCTGGGTGCGGGTGGAGGGGGTGGAGGGCTACACCCTGAAAGGAAGGGTCGAGGCGGTCAAGGAAGAGCCCGCCCGATTGCTTCTGCCCGTGGGCTAAGTTTTGCGCCGGGTCTCCACCCAGTACCGCACCACAAAGCCCAAGCAGATGAACAGCGTGGCGAACTGGGCCAGGGTGGCTACCGGGCGCTCGAGGCTGCCCCCCGTGAGCAGGGTGATGAAGTCGGGCACGCTGCGCACCGAGCCCACCATGCCCAGCACCGCCAGCCCCAGGGCCAGGTTCAAAGCCAGCCGGGCCTGGGCCGGGCGCTTATCGGCCCAGATGCCCAGCAGGGCTATCAGAAGCCCCAGAAAACCCGGAATGAGGGCGGTGGGGGTGAGCTTGGAGCCCATCACCGCCAGGGTAGAGACCAGAATCAGGAACACCCCCGTCCAGAGGGCCCTGGCACTCAAACTGCCCATGCTGCACCTCCTAAACAGTTAGGCCAAACCATGCACGCATTTTCGTTCGCCGGGGCCGCCGACTCTATCTGCTGGGCTACGATAGGCCCATTTCGTATAGTAAGCGGCATGGAGAACCCCACCGTTTTCGGCAAAATCATCCGCCGCGAACTGCCCGCCGACATCGTGTACGAAGACCAGGAGTTCATTGCCTTCAAGGATATCCGCCCGCGTTCGAAGGTGCATATTCTGGTCTGCCCCAAGGAATACATCCCCACCCTGGCCGACTACCCCCAGACCGAGGAGGGGGCCTTGAAGCTGGGCAGGCTGATGCTCACCGCCAACAAAATCGCCAAGAACTTGGGTTTAGAAGGCTACTTCATCCGCATCCATGTGGGCGAGAAAGGCGGGCAGGAGGTTTTTCACGTGCACGTGCATCTGCGCTCGGACGCTTAGAGCGTTCCCCACGATGAGCCGGTACGGTAGCCAGGATGAGTGGACCAGCCGTTGAGCTCTTGCGGGATAACGGCTTTGCGGGCGGTGTGGATGGCCTGCCTCAGGGAGCCTTTGGTCCTTGTGCCATGAGAATGGATTTGACCTTTCCTCGCTTTGACCCAAGGCACGCCCGGAGTTGCCACCAGAACCTCGGTGACAAAGGTCTTGAAAGCAGCCTGAGCGGCGCCTCCCTCGAAGAGCAAAGAGGCTTGCACCTGGGTCAGGCGGATAGACTATAGTCGCCATATTCATGCCTCGGTTGCGAATCGTGCTTTCGATGGCCCGCTGGCCCCTGAGCGAACGGGCCTGGGGGCGGGTCGTGCCCAACTGGCTGCCCATCCCGTCCACCCCGCCTCAACCGTAGCCAGCCACCCCTGATACGCCTCCCTCAAAGCCCGGATTCGTGGATGGTCTTGCTCACCTGCGTGTGGGATGGATTCTTGCTAGCCTTTAGTCCTCCCAGCGTCGAACCCGCTCAGGGAGCCTGCGCCAGCGGCCCCGGCGAAACCGGGCCTCCAGTCGCCGCCAGCCATAAGCCAGGGCGCCCACCACACCGGCCCCTACCGCCAGCACCCACAAGGTGGTGAGGAGCCAGAGCACCACAAACAGGCCCACCGTTCCGGCCAGCACCAGTAAAAGCACCCCGAAAGGGCCCCGCGGAAGGTGAAGTTGAAAGTGTCTCATAAACCATAGGGTAGGGCAAAAGCCATGAGGCAAATGATGAGACTGCGGCGATTGGGCCGGAAGAGGACCGCATGCTTTGCATGCCGCCAAGCCTGGTTGTCCGGCGAAACCCCGTGGCCGGTTCCAGAAACCATTCATAAATCGAGCCTGGCAGCGGGTGCCGCCCCCTCTTCCCCAAGGGGGAGGGGGGAGATGAAAGATGATGAAAGCCTGACCGTGTGATTTTTGGCCGCATATTCCCGCGGGGTGGCCTATAATGCGCCTTGTATGCCAGGTTCCGACAGCCTCCCGATGGTGTTTGCAGCGGCCCTGACCGACCCTGGCCGCAAGCGGGCCCTGAACGAGGATGCGGTGAACCAACTGGTAACCCCCTACGGCGGCATTTTTATCGTAGCCGACGGAATGGGGGGGCATCGAACCGGCGAGGTGGCCTCACAGATGGCGGTGAGCCAGATTGTGGAGATGCTCAAGCGCAGCGAACCCTCGCCCCAGGGGTTGCTCGATGCCTACGAAGCGGCCAACGAGGCCATCTACCTGGCCGGGCAGAAGCCCGAATCGCGCGGGATGGGCACGACCTGCACGGCCTTGTGGCTCGACCTGCCCTATGCCCTGATTGCCCATGTCGGCGACTCCAGGGCCTACCTGCTGCGCGATGGGGAACTGACCCAGCTAACCCAGGATCACTCCTGGGTGGCCGACCGGGTGCGCCAGGGCCTGCTCACCGAGGACGAAGCCCGCAACCATCGCTGGCGCAACGTAATTACCAACGCCCTGGGCTCTTTCCCAAACGCTCGAGTAGACCTGGTCGGTCTTAAGGTGCGGCCTGGCGACGTGTTCTTGCTCTGCTCGGACGGCCTTAGCGGGGTGCTGGAAGATAAGGTGCTTTCCGAGATGATCCTCACCAACCCCCCCGAACCGGCGGTGGCCAAGCTGATCAAGCTGGCCAACGACTGGGGCGGCCCCGACAACATCAGCGCGGTGGTGGTCACGATTGGCAGTCAGGTGGCCGAGAACCCCAAACCCTACGCCCTGCCGCTCGAGGCCAACAACGGAAAGCCGGTACACCTGCAAAGCGGTACTGACCCCGAGGTACTCACCACCCAGGTGGCCGAGCCCCCCAAAAAACCCACCTTCTGGCAGCGCTGGGGCAGTGTAATTCTGCTTTTGCTGTGGTTCGGTCTGCTGGGTTTTGTGCTGTTTAGTCAGCTCGGCGGGGGTGCGACCCCTTAGGTAGATTCCACCTATACCCGCCGTTGCATCCATCGCGCCACAACCGGGACATTCTTCTGCCAACCCTTCTTCTACAATCGGAGGCCAGGGAGTGGATATGCCAATCCAGTGGAGCGAGCAGTACGAGGTCGGCGATACCCGAACCGACCGTCAGCATCAAAACCTGTTCGAGTACGTCAATCGAATCGAGCGACTCATCGAGCAGGGCCAAAGCGGGAAGTTGGATCGGCGCGAGGTGGAGGATGTTTTTGTTTTTCTGGATGCCTATGTGAACACGCACTTTGCCTACGAGGAGCTCTGCATGGCTTTGCGTGGCTGCAAAATGGCGCAGAAAAACAAAGAGGCCCACAACAAGTTTTTGCAGCTCTGGGCAAACTTCAATCAGGAGCACAAGCCCGAGAGCGTCTCGGTGGCCGCCCTCGAGGGCTTGCATGCTTTACTGGCCGACTGGCTTACCCAGCACATCTGCAAAATTGACACCGCCTTGCGCAATACCGCCTAGTACGAGCGCTGAACAACCCGAAGGCCCTGGCCCTCGAGCCAGCCCACCAGCCAGACCACCGCAGCCCGCACCCCCGCCGTGCTGAGGGGAGCGCCAAAACGCGAGAGGCCCACATACAACCCATGGGCGCTGGGGCGGGCCTCCAGGAGTACGTCCTGCACCAGGTCTTCCTCCTCGATGTGGGTGTGAAAAAAGTAGCCGCCTTCGGGGGTGAGTGCACGGGTGGCCTCGAGCAGCACTGCAGTGCCGCCCTCAAAACGAACCACGGTTTTCTCGAAGCGGTTGAGTTCGGGTAGTGTACCGGACATCAGGGCATGGGGCATGGGATACCTCGGGAGGGGGGGCCAGGGGGTGGGGTCTTCGGCAATCTTTCGAAAAACCGCATGAAAAAAAGTGCGGCCCTGCTCTTTCCACTTCAGGGCATACTTGGTGCTCAGGTGATGCTCGGGTGGGGGCGGGGTCTCGACCTCGAATACCCCGCTGGCCCGGCCCTCAGCCTGGGCAAACTGCCAGTATTCTGCGTGGTCGGTGGTGAGCAATAGCTCGCCTCCCGGGGCCAGCCGGGTCGAGAGCCGCCGGAAAAAAGCCCGTTGCAACAGGCGGTTTTCTTCGTGCTTGGCTTTGGGCCAGGGGTCGGGGAAGTTGACGTAAACCCGCCGCAGGCTTTGCGGGGCCACCAGGTTGCGCAGGGCAAACAGGGCCTCGCCGTGGTAAACCCGCACATTGCCAATCCCCTCCCGCCGAAAGCGCTTCAGGGCCCTCGCCACCGAACCCGCCGAAATTTCCACCCCCAGAATCTGCCATTCGGGGTGCATGCGGGCAATCTGGGCGGTAAAGCGCCCGTCGCCAAAACCCACCTCGAGGAGCTGGGGCGCGCTGGGTAGGGGGAAGTCGGTCTCGCCAACACGAATCAACACGAAAGGCCATTATACGGTCAGGTTCAACTGTCCGTAGCCCAAAACCTTCGGGGCAATCTTGGTACCCTGTGGCAGTTTTTTGCCCCTCGACCTGGGTGGTAGACTTTAGCCAACTATGGTTGATGTGGGTCTCGAGCAAGCCTTCGCCAAAGTGCGGGCCTTCCTGGAGGGCGATTTTGAACACCCTGGCCTGACCCTCTACGACCTGCAAAACCTGGTCGGTTACAGCAGTCGCGTCAAAACCGACGGCCCCCTTTCCTATACCCTGCCGCCTGAGCCGGCGCTCAGTGGGGTGGCCGCGGTACGGCTTTATTACTATCCCAAAGACCCCGAGGTCAACCTAATTGTCGAAATAGAGGACAAATCCCGCAAGCGCCACCTGCGCCACTTCAAGTGGAATGGCATCTCCTGGACCGCCCCCCGCGGCTTGAAGTCCGATCTGACCGCCACCCGCGAGGTGTTGCCTGCCATCGAGGAAGTGGGGGGCGACTTCTTCCTGGGCTATGCCACCGAAGAGGCCAAAGAACTGGCCGAGGCCATCCGGCGCGGTGAGGCGGCGGGGGCTAAGTATATGCTCTGCACCCGTGACAACACCCGCATCTTCTACGCCCCCACCAGCTCGCCTCCCACCGTTCCCTGTCCGCGCTGCGGCAACTCCAACATGATCTTCAAAACCCTTACGCTGGCCACCCCTGAAGACCGCATCGAAGCCATCCTGCGGGAGCAACGGGCCCTGCGAACCGCGCTGGAAGATTTGCTTTTGTACCTCAAGCGCAAGCTGGGGCCTTAGCCGACCCAAAGCGATAGCCCTTATAGCTCTTCACAGACCTGGCCACCCACGAAAACGAGAAGGGACAAAGAGACGCGCCTCACCTCGGTGAGGCACGCTGGTCTGCGTTGCATCTGGGCCGAGACGCATGTGTTCGAGTTTCCAGGCGGCCCCTGTTCGGTTCAGAACCAGGCTTTCTCGAACTCGAGTGGCTCACAATCTGTAGAGCACTCTAACTCAATCCCACGCCATCGCCGTTTGTCGCTGCCCCCTCATATCCAGGCGTACAAGCTGCTTCCAGGGATACCCAAGGTGAGGGTGGGTGGTGGGTCTTTAGCTACCCCAAAACACCAGCTCCGTGCCTGATCGCTCCGGTAGCAGTGTTCAAGCAAAGAGGGCATTCCCAACGATTGTTGCGATACTATAGTCTCTATGCGCCTTCAGCAGTTCCTGGCCCGCGCAGGCATTGCCAGCCGTCGCAAAGCAGAGGATTTGATTCGGTCTGGTCGTGTTTCTATCAACAACCAGGTGGCGGGTATTGGGGCAGTGGTGCGGACCGGCGACATTGTGCGACTCGACGGGGAACGGGTGCGGATGCCCCAGAAAAAGGTGGTCATTGCATTGCACAAACCCAAAGGCTACACCACCACCCACGAGGACGAACACGCCGAAAAACTGGTTTACGAGCTGGTACCCAAGCATCCAGGGCTGCACTCGGTGGGGCGGTTGGATAAAGACACCGAAGGCCTGTTGCTTCTTACGACCGATGGTCACCTGACCCAGCTACTCACCCATCCAAGCAACCAGGTGCCCAAGCTCTACCGGGCCTGGTGCAAGGGCGGCAGGGTCGGCAAAGAGGTGTGTCAACAACTGGTGCAGGGGGTGATGCTGGGGGATGGGCTGGCCAGGGCGCTGGCGGCTCAGCCCCTCAAGGATGGGGTCAAGCTGACCATGGCCGAAGGTCGTAAACGCGAAGTGCGGCGGATGTTGCGCAAGGTGGGGTACCCCGTGGAGCGGCTGGTACGGCTGGCAGTGGGGCCCATTGAACTAGGTGAACTCGAGGTCGGCCAGTGGCGCTACCTCACCCCAGAGGAAATCAAGCTGCTGTATGCCAGTGCCGGGCTGCCCAGGTTGGGCAAGGCTGCCCAGCCCCAGCAGCCCGCCGCGATCAGCGCTCAAGCCCCCGCCCGCAGGCAACACAAAACCAGTCCGGGCCGGAGCAATACCAAGCCCAAACCGCCCAAACCACCCCAGGCTCAAGCACGCGCCCCAAAGGGTGGCGTAGAATCGAGCAGTGAACGTCTTTCGACCCGGAAACGGCAAAGTACAACTCAGCGAGGCCCAAATCGCCGCACGCATCCGCGAACTGGGCGAGCAGATAAAACATGACCACGCCGAACAGGAGCCCCACCTGGTCTGTGTGCTGAACGGGGCCTTTATCTTCATGGCCGATCTGGTGCGGGCCATAGATATGCCGGTGACCATGGACTTTCTAGCGGTTTCATCCTATGGCAATGCCCAGCAATCCAGCGGCGAGGTGGAACTCCTGAAGGATTTGCGGATGCCCATCGCAGGGCGACAGGTGATTATCGTTGAAGATATTGTGGACACCGGCATCACCCTCAACTACCTGCTGCGCTTGCTGGAAGCCCGCCAACCGACCTCCCTCAAAGTCGCCGCATTGCTTTCTAAACCCTCACGGCGCAAGGTCGAAGTGCCCATCCATTACCTGGGCTTCGAGATCGAAGATGCCTTTGTGTACGGCTATGGCCTTGACCGGGGCCAGTTCGACCGCAACCTGCCATTCATCACCTCTCAAGCCTGAAGCAATAGCCTGGTCGGCTCCTGCTGATTGCGGTGGACGATGGTCAAACGCCGTGCGCGAAAAAGCCCCTTTTTGCTCTGGGACATCTTTCCTGACCCCAGACCCACCTTTGACCGGTGCGCTTCAGCCTCTAGGCCTGGCCCAAACAACCTCACCTGGGTTATTTCCACAAAACCATGAAAAGCTACCGTTACCTTGACCTGATCACGGCCCTGTTTGTGGTCGTGCTGATCGTTTCCAACATCGCCTCGACCAAAGTGGTGCTAGTAGGCCCTTTCACCTTCGATGGGGGCACGCTCTTGTTTCCCCTGGCCTACATTTTTGGCGACGTGCTCACCGAGGTGTACGGCTACAAAAAAAGCCGCCGGGTGATCTGGACAGGGTTCTTTATGCTGCTGCTCTCCACCCTTACCTTTGGCCTGGTCAACACCCTCCCAACGCCCACCGACGAGTTTAGCCAGAAGTCCGCCGAGGCTTTCGCCACGATTCTCGGTCTGGTGCCGCGCATTGTGCTGGCCAGCCTGGTGGCCTATTTTGTAGGTGAGTTCGTCAACAGCTACATCCTCGCTCGGCTCAAGGTGGCCACCAACGGACGCTGGCTGGCCCTGCGAACCATCGCTTCCACACTGGTAGGGCAGGGGCTTGACACCGCCCTGTTTCTGCTGCTGGCCTTTTACGGTGTTTGGGATAATAGCCTGCTCTGGACGGTATTCGTATCCAACTACGTTTTCAAGGTCGGTATCGAGGTGCTATTCACCCCTCTGACCTATACAGCGGTGGGGTTTCTAAAACGGGCTGAGCAGGAAGACTACTACGACCACCACACCAACTTCAACCCCTTCTCCGCTCGGTAAGAATGCCCTCAGAGCACCCTGCACATATGGTGAGCCAGTTGGCTTTGAGAAAGCTTTGTCCTGAACAGAACGGTGGCCGCCCAACCTGGCGGCCACGTCCGTGAAGCGCGCGATATGTGCGCTTTTGAATTGGCAGTTCAAACTCTTGTGGCTGCGACATCCAGCACCGCATCAATCACATCGGCCACATCCTGGTCGCTCAAACGGGGGCTGAGCGGCAGGCTCACCATGCGTTCATAGCTATCGAAAGCGACCGGGAAATCGTGGGGCTTATACCCGTATTTATCGCGGTAGTAGGGGTGAATGTGTATGGGAATGAAGTGAACCGAGGTTCCGATGTTGCGGGCTTTGAGTTCCTCTATGAACTGGTTTCTGGTCATATTCAGGCGCTCGGGCCACAAGCGCAGCACGTATAGGTGCCAGGCATGTTCCACTTCAGGCCGGGCTATTGGGGTTTGAAAGGCGTCCAGGCTGGCAAACTCGCGCTGGTAAGCAGCCACAATCGCCCTGCGGCGGCTTTGCATGGCCTCGAGCCTGCGAAGTTGCACCAGGCCCAGCGAAGCCTGAAGGTCGGTCATGTTGTACTTGAAGCCTGGAAAAACTACCTCGTAGTACCAGCTCCCCTCCTTTCCGTAGCGTTTCCAGGCCTCACGGTTCAGCCCATGTAAAGAAATAACCCGGCAGCGCTCCACAAACTCGGGGTCTCCGGTGAGCATGCCCCCTTCCGCGGTGGTGAGATTTTTGGTGGCATAAAAGCTAAAAGCCGCAGGATTGTTCCCAGAGCCGATGGGACGGCCTTTGTAGCGGGCTGCAACGGCATGGGCCGCGTCTTCGATGATGGGGATGCCCCTTGGTTCGGCCAGGGCCCGCAGCGCATCCAGGTCGGCAGGGTGCCCGCTGTGGTGTACCACCATGATGGCTTTGGTTCGCGGGGTGATGGCTTTTTCAACCAGCACCGGGTTCATGTTGAGTGTGTCCGGCTCTACGTCAACCAGCACCGGACGGGCCCCCACGTGTTCGATTACATTGACCGAGGCCGCAAACGTGAGGGTCGTGGTGATGACCTCGTCTCCTGGCCCGATGCCCAAAGCCACCAGGGCAGTGTGCAAGGCAGCCGTGCAGGAATTGACGGCCAGCGCAGCCGGCGCCTCTACATACTGACCGAACTCGGCCTCAAATCGTTTGGTTTTGGGCCCTGTGGTGATCCAGTCAGAACGCAAGGTATCCACTACTTCGGCAATTTCTTCGTCCCCAATGAGAGGTGGAGAAAATGGGAGAAAAGTGCTTCTCATAGGGCTAAGGTAGCACATCAAAGGTCGAAAGACGGTATTTTTTCCTATGTTACGTGACGTTAAGTAAAGATTGCGTGATTTGAAGGCAAATTTGAAACAAAACAGCTCCCGCAAAAGCCCAAAAGGGGTTCCATTCGTAACGCCGGGAAATCCGCTGCGAGGGTAGGGGACGGGGTGAGGTTAGGAAGGATTCCTCGCTGCGCCGGCGGTTTCGCTGCTGATTGGGCTTGAAGCCCTGGTTGTTGCGGCCCTGCGCGGGCGGGCCCAGCCTTCCGGCCAGCGCCCATCCTCTCAAGGGGATCTTTAGGGCCAGTTGGGGCCTGCTGCTTCCTGGTATATTCCGAGGAGCATCTGTAAATTCTGCTTGGCCGAATATCGGGTTTCGAACTCGAGGCGGGCCTGCTGGCGCATTTCTGCCAGCCTGTCGGGCTTGTTCCAAATCCACTTGGCCTTCTTTGCCAGGCTTTCTGCGTTGCCCACCTCAAAGAGCAAGCCGCATTCATCCTCCCTGATGACCTGGGGCATCGAGCCGTAGTTGCTCCCAATCACCGGCAGGCCTGTGGCGAAGGCCTCCACCAGCGTCATGGGAAATCCCTCGTAGGTGATGGAGGGGAAAACCAGAAAGGCGGCCTTTTGCATCAGCGGAAAAATCTCTTGGCGCGGCCTGCGACCCAGCCATTCCACCTGCGGCATGGACTTGACGGCCTCCGCCACAACCGCGCCCAGCGGGCCGTCGCCTGCGATTTTGAGGGGAATGTCCAGGTTTTTCCAGGCTTCCAGCAGCACACCGATGCCTTTTTCTGGCGAGAGCCGCCCCACAAACAAGGCGTAGCCCCCCTGCCCGTCCCCCGGGCCTGGGTCGGGGTGAACAAAATTGGGCTTCAGTTTGATTTTGTGGGGCTCGAGTCCGCCTTTCACAAAGACTGAATACTCGTAATCGGTCAGCACGATGAACCGGTCAATCTTGTCCTTCCAGGTGCGAAGCAATCGGTGCATGACCAGCATGGAAGCCACCACGCTCGAGGCAGCCCTGTTTCGATAACACGAATGCCACACCCCCGGCCAGGGAACACTTTTGCCCAAGCATTTTACGCACTCCTGCCCTTCGCGAAGCAAGGTGGCATTCAGGCATAAAAGGCGATAGTTATGCAAAGTCTGCACAATCGGGACGCCCTCTGCCTTTATGGCATGATAAATAGCAGGGGAGAGCAGGGGAAAAGTGTTGTGCACATGGGCTACATGCGGCTTGTGCTTCCTCACCAGCGAGCGAACTTGATTGTAGGCATGACCGTTCCAAAGCGTCACCTGGGCCAGCTTCAGCGGCCCCATGCTTGCAAGCTCATCGTTGTGGGCCAGATGTTCGATGACCTCCACGCCGGCCTCTTGCAGCATGGCCTTTTCTGCTTTGAATACCTGATCTTCACCGCCCGGCTGCTGGTAGTAGTTGTGAATCAGCAATACCCGAATACCCTTCATCAGACTAACCCTCCTATGCCTTCCAACCCGAAGACCCTGCGCAGTATAACGTTCCGGTTTCAAGAACCCATTCGGGAGTAAATTTAGCAATCTGCGTTAAGCCCGTGTCAGGAGGTTCCAATATCCATAGAGCCAGCCCGGAACCTTCAAGGTAAAGCGTTATTGTGGCCGGGGTTTTTTGGGGTCACCAGTCTGGCCAGGCCCTGCTTACAACAGTCCGAAAAAAGCTGGAGAACTGCTCAAACCCCCGCTCAGCTCGACCAGCGAGAGTGCAAGCAACTGAGGCTTTCTGACTGAAGTTCGACGCCCCGAGAAACGCCATTCCTGAAAGAAGCCAATGGGATCGAGCGCTCCGTGGACTATGGCGCCTAGTTCTGCCACAGATTCATTCACCACAGTAAAACGTGGCACCCGTAGCGATGAATCCCCCTCGAGCACCCCCCTCCAACAAACGCTCCCGGCATACAAAAAGCCGACCTCCTCTGCAATCCGGCACGTGGTCAGATCGAACGCCTTGCCGGGTACGCCAAAGGGGTAGGCCAGTGTTGGAACCGAGCAACCCAGCAAATCCTCCAGCATCTCTTTGCTTCGGAAAAGCTCCTCGCGTTGTTCAAACGGGGGTAAGGAAAGCAAATTTCGATGCGAGTGGGTGTGAGCGCCAATGCCCATGCCAGACAAGTAGAGTTCCTGGAGGGCATCCTTGTCTAAGAAGTCCTCCGAAGTGGCCTGGAAGGTGCGGGCAAAAATATCCAGAATTACCGGATCTCGCACCAAGAAGCCCGTTGAAATAAAAAAAGTGGCCTTCAGGCTGTATTTTTTTAGGAGTGGAACTGCGTACTCGAGGTTATCCAGGAAACCATCATCAAATACGATAGAAACGCGAGGCTTGACGGCGAAGTTGTCGTGAAGCACCTGCGTAAAATCCACCACTTCGCAGTGCTCGGCAATCCACTCAAGGTGTCGTTCAAAAACCTCGGTGGATGTCGAGTTGAAGAAGAGGTTTTTGGGTCTGACCGAATGGTAATTCAGTACGACCGTCCGCTTGGCCGGCGGCTTCCTGAAGGAACAAGCAATCTGGTGGCCCTGAAACAATGCCGTGCGAATGGCGGACAAAGGAAATCTGTATGGATTCATGCGACCTCCAAAGCTACAGCCTCATGCTACATGACATCTTTCTGACTCGATGTTTTTTTGCATCAATCGGCACCACACCTCTCGCAACTGGCTTCCCAACACGACAAAACCCTTGCGGTCCATGAAAATGGATTCGGCCCCGCCAATAAAGATGCCAGATGGAAAACCGGTCAACAGCACATGTCCGGGCTATTTCTGGAAGCGGCTGCCCCACCATCCCCAGGCCCCCAGGCGGCCCGTGCTTGAGGGATGCTACGCGTTGTTGAATTTTGATGCGCCCTGTATCCCTGCCATG
>NZ_JANWVH010000069.1 GCF_025056915.1 Meiothermus sp.
CTGCCCATCGCCCTGGAGTGGCTTCAGACTGGCCGGGTGCAGGTCAAGCCCCTGATCAGCCACCGCCTGCCCCTGGAGGGCCTCGAGCTGGCCCTGGCCTACAAGGAGCACCCCGGCATGGCCCAGGCCCTCAAGGTGCTTATCGAGCCCAACGCCTAAAGGAGCGAAAAACCTATGGCAACCGTACTGGACAGATTCCGGCTGGACAACCAGATGGCCGTCGTCACCGGCGGGGCCCGCGGCATTGGGCTGGCCATCGCCACCGCCCTGGCCGAGGCCGGGGCCCGGGTGGTGCTGGCCGACCTCGACCCAGTGGCTGGCGAAGAGAGCGCGGCCCACCTAAGAGGGCTGGGCCTACAGGCCCATTTCCGCCCCCTGGACGTCACCCAGCCTGACCAAGCCAAGGCTTTGGCCCAGGAACTGGGGCAAGTGGACGTTCTGGTCAACAACGCCGGCATCTGCCGCAACACCCCGGCGCTGGAGACCCCCGACGAGGAGTGGCGGTTGGTCTTTGAGGTCAACGTGCACGGGGTCTTCTGGTGCAGCCGGGCTTTTGGACGCCGGATGGTGGCGAGGCGCCGGGGCAGCATCATCAACATCGCCTCCATGTCCGGGCGCATTGTCAACCGGCCCCAGCCCCAGGCCGCCTACAACGCCTCCAAGGCTGCAGTAATCCACCTCACCAAATCCCTGGCCGCTGAGTGGGCCCCTTTTGGGGTGCGGGTGAACGCCATCTCACCCGGCTACATCGGTACCGAGATGACCAAGCGGGGCCTGGAAACCCCCGAGTGGCGGCGGGACTGGCTGGGCCTCACCCCCATGGGCCGCCTGGGCGAACCCGCCGAGGTGGCAAGCTGCGCCCTCTTTCTGGCCTCCGAGGCTAGCAGCTACCTGACCGGTAGCGAGCTGGTGGTGGATGGGGGGTACACGGTATGGTGAGCCGGAGGCTGGTGGTGCAGGCCCCCCACCAGCTGGGGTGGCAGGAGGAATCCCCGCCCACCCCAGGCCCCGGGGAGGCGTTGCTCAAACCCCTGGCGGTGGGCCTTTGCGGCTCCGACCTGCACGTTTACGAAGGCCAGCACCCCTTTGTGCGCTATCCGGTCTATCCAGGGCACGAGGTGGCCGCCCAGGTGCTGGCCCTGGGACCCGGAACCGACCCCGGCTGGCTGGGGGCCCGGGTGGTGCTCGAGCCCTCCCTCACCTGCGGGCGCTGTCCCTCCTGCCGAAGCGGACGCTACAACATCTGCCACGAGCTGCGGGTGATGGGCTTCCAGGCGCCTGGGGCCATGGCCGAACATTTCGTGGCCCCGCTCGAGAAACTCCACCGCCTGCCCGAGGGGCTAAGCCCCGAGCAGGGAGCCCTGGTGGAGCCCCTGGCGGTGGCCGTGCACGCGGTGGCTCAAACCCGGGTGGCAGGGCTCGAGGTGGCGGTGCTGGGGGCCGGCCCCATTGGCCTCCTGGTGGCCCAGGTAGCCCGGGCTTACGGAGCAGCCTCGGTGAGGGTGGTGGATCCTTTGGAGGCCCGGCGCCGGCTGGCCGAAGAGCTCGGCCTCCCGGCCCAGCCCCCGGACGGAAGCCGCTATGAAGTGGTCTTTGAGTGCGTGGGCAGCGAGAAGGCCCTGGAGGGGGCCATCCGAGCCTGTCACAAGGGGGGCGAGGTGGTGGTGGTAGGGGTTTTTGGCCGCCCGGCCTGCATCAGCGCCGGGCTAGTGCAGGACTGGGAGCTCACCTTACGGGGCAGCCTGATGTACACCTTCCGCGACTACCAAGAGGCCCTGCGCCTGCTGGCCCAGGGTCAAGCACAAGTCGAGCCCCTCATCACCCACCGCTTCCCCCTGGCCGAGGCCCCACAGGCCTTCGCCGCCGCGCTTCGGCGCGAGCAGGCGGTCAAGGTACTGCTGAGCCACCCTGATGGAGGCGTAGTTTGAATGCGCAGCTCTGGCAGGCAAGACTCGCCCGGAATCAGGCTCCTACTGCACCTTCAGGGTGTGCTGCAATGAGTTGTAGCCCGTGGTCGCCTCCCAGACATTCGGGTTGGCCAGCCGGATGGCATACTCCGGGCGGGCGGAAAGGTTGGGGGCCGGGTCGGGCAGGTGCAGCAGCACCTCGTAGTCGCCGGGGGGCAGGTCGCCCGGCAGGGTGGCGTCGAGCATCAGAGCCTGGGTTTTATCGGGTTCCCAGTAGCGGGGGTCGGTATTGATGGGGAAGGTAAAGGTCTGCTTGCTCGCCACATTGCGCAGAATGATTCGCACGCCTCGAGGCCGGATGGGGTTGGCGAAACCGTCGTTGGCAATCTCGAGGCCCATCTGGAAGCGCCCTCCCCTGCTTAGCTGCTCGGGAATGACCGCCCTCACCAGCCGGAAGCGATAGCCCAGGCGGCGGGCAATCTCGTCGTAGCAGCCTTCGCTCTTCCAGCGGTCCAGCACCGGCTTATACCAGGTGCCGCTCAGCACCTGCCAGTTAAAGCGGCGCAGCTCGGCCAGGGCCACCGAGCAAGCCTGCCGTGCCCCGAGGTTCACCTGGCAGGTCTCACCTGCTACCGGGACAAAGCGGCTTATTTTCTCCAGATAAGCCTTCTGCCGATCCCACTGGCCCCAGCTATAGGTGCCGGCATCGTTTTCCCCGGCCAGGAAGCAGTCGTTGTGGTGGCCGACGCGGGCCTGGTTGCTGCCATCAAAGGCCTGGCTGGCCGATAGCGGCTGGGGGTACAGTCGCTCGATGTCTTCTAAAGTGCGAAGCTGGATCGGGATGCTCCTGGGCAGGGCCGCCAGCAGCGCCTGCACCAGCCGATTTTCACTGGTGGGGTTGTCGAGGCCGTTGCTCGAGCTGTGCCACTCACCCCAGTGGCCAATAAACCCTGCCTGCACCGCCAGAATCACATCCTGGTAGTCGTTCCAGAGCGGCCTGAGTTGCTCGATGTGGCCCAGCATCCGCTCCAGCGGCGCATCCTCGGTGCCGGTCACACCGGGGAAGGCGTAGTAGTGCCGCAGGATCAGCTTGATGCCCCCCTGGCGAGCATTCTCGAAGCGGGTACGCAGCAGGTTGAGGTAGTCCTGCGAGATGGGGGCATTGCGAAAATCGCTCAGCTTGACGTAAGCAAACACCACGCTGGCCGGAAAATTAAACCAGCCGCCCGAGCGCACGCTGCGGTAATCGTTGTTCTCCTGAAGCTGGAAGGCAATGTGGAAGCCCCGCTCGGGGTTGAGGAAATTCTCGCTGGAAGCCTGATAGGTAAGGGTTTTTCCGCTCATCGGCGGCAGCACCGGCACGTTGCCTCCGGTACCGGGAGGGGTAACCCCCGTAGCATCGCCGCAACCCGCAAGCAGAAGCCCTGCCACAACCAATCCACTGCACAACAATAAAGACTTGGACATCTGCATCACCGGGTCAGTTTATGAAGGGGTTCCAGGGGCTACAGGTTAGAAAACCTTAAGGTTCATTTAGACTCTATGAGCATAGCGGAAAGCCAGGCCAATCTGGGATATCCCGCCCATCCGATACGCCCTGGTTAACGCCTCAAATAATGGCCTTCTGCTCCCGATCCAAACCTATTCCTGCCGGCCAAACACCTTGGTTGTTGCAACAGGTTATCCCCTAATAATGCCCGCAGTAACCCCATTTTCATGCAGAACCGGCCCCAGTTTCCTATAACCGAAGGAGAAGATTTACCGGGGCCTCCACATGCGAACGCTTACCAAAGCCCACCTCATCGCCACCCTGGGTGCACTGCTGCTGACCGGCTGCGCTCAAATAGAACTGGTAGGTTTCCAGGCCGAGCAAGCCCTCACGCTTTCCAAACAAACCACCCTCGACGCCGCCGGCAGCGGGCAGGCCGGCTACTATTGCCGCCGGGTGATCTGTGCAGGCGACGACAGCGAGAACCAGGCGGTACGCGGTTTGCTGGAATTTGACCTCAGCGCCTTGCCCAAAAACATCTCAAGCGACCAGATTGCCAGCGCCACCCTACGCATCTACCAGAGCGAGTCGGGCCCTACCTATGCCCGGTTGCAAAGCCTGCTTTTGGAGCACATCCAGGTTCCCGATTTGCGGGACTTCACGGCCTTCGACACCCCCGCGCTGGAAACCGCCCGCAACGAGGCAGCCGCCGAAGGTTACCTCGAGTTCGATGTCACAGAAGCCCTCCGGCGCGACCTGGCCCTGGGGCGGGCCTCGGCACAGTTTCGCCTGCGCTTCAGCCAGCCCACCAACCACGACCACCAAAGCAACCTGGCTCTGTTCAGCACTGCCGACGATTACGCCCCGCAGCTCCTTCTGCGTTTAAAGCAGCCGTAATGGTTTTCTGTTCGCAAGGTTCTTCCTGAGAGGCACCCTCGGCTTCGGGCTTGGGGCCAAGCGTTCCTGGTGGCCTCTAGGGCACCCGCAGCGTCTGGTTCAGCTTGTTGTAGCCCGTGGTGGCCTCCCACACATCGGGGTTGGCCAGGCGGATGGCGTACTCGGGGCGGGCCGCGATGCTCGGGTAGGGGTCGGGGAAGTGCAGCAAGACCTCGTAGCTGCCTGGTGCAATCCCTGCGGGCAGGGGCTGATCCACCTGGACGGTCTGGGTTGTTCCGGCATACCAGCGGCGGGGATCGGCGTTCACGCTTAGGCTGTAGACCTGGCGGCTCTGGGTGTTGCGCAGCACCACCCGCACCGGGCGGGGGTTGAAGGGCGCCGCCCAACCGTCGTTGCGCACGGTGAAGCTCAGGCGCAGGCGGCCCCCGGTGGCTACCTCGGGCACCACCGACTGGGTGAGCGAGAAGCGATAACCCAGCTTGCGGGCGATGGTGTCGTAGATGCCCCACTGCCGCCAGCGTTCGATGTTGCCGAAGTCGTTGGAGATCCAGCTCCAGTTGAAGCGGGCAAATTCATCGAGCTGCCCCTGGGGGGTGCGGCGGTTGTAGGGGTCGGAGCCTGCTTCCGGCACATCGCCGCACATCTCGCCCCCAATCGGCATGTATTTGGACATACTCGAGAGGTAGTTGCGGTCGGTGGTGCGCTGGGGGTCGTTCCAGGCGTAGGTGCCGGCGTCGCTCTGGTTCACCATGAAGCAGTCGTTGTGGTGGCCCAGCCTCGAGCCGATAAAGCTCGCATCGAAAGCCTGGGCCTCGCTGATGCCGTTTGGAACAAACAGCCGCAGATGCTCAACCGTGCGCAGCTGCACCCGCCGGTCGGGCGGGAGGGCCGCCAGCAAGGCATTCACCAGTTCGCGCTTGTTGTCGGCGCTGTTCATCTCGCCGTGGTCGCCCCACTCACCCCAGGAGCCCAAAAACCCAGCTTGCAGCGCCACAATCACATCGGCGTAGTCCCGCAACAGCGGGGTCAGCTGGCGGATGTGGCCCAGGATGGTGGCCTTGGACGAACGCGGCGTGCCCCCCCAGGTGTACCAGAAGCGCACCGAGCCCTTGATGCCTGCATCGCGCATCCCCTGAAGGCGGCCCCGCAGTTGGTTCAGGTAGGTATCGGAGATGGGCCCCCCCTGGAAGGGCTCGAGGCTGATGTAAGCCTGAATCAGGGTGTAGCCGCGCCCCCGCATCCCCGGCAGATCCACTCCGGCCAGCGAGGTCGAGCCCTGGCTGTAGCCGAGCTGCACCCCAGGCCGGAAGCCCCGCTCGGGGTTGAGGAATACCTCGTCGGTGGGGGAATAGGTCATGGTCCTGCCGCTCAGCGGCGAGGGGTTGGGGTTGGAATCGGTGGGCGGATTGCCCTGGGTCTGGGTTCCGCAGGCCGCCAGCAACAGCACCAGCAGGCCAAAAGCAACCCGAGCGTAGGCAGATGAAAACATATTTGGCACAGGAGTCACGAGGCAAGACTAGTTTGTGATTTTTGGCGTGACGTTAGCCAAGCGTTAAGTAACGTTTAAGGTAAAGCCTCGTCTCTCCCGTGCAGTTTTATTTGACCCAGTCGCCCTTTCTGCGTTAATCTTTCTTAATCTCGTTCTTTAAAAAATGTAACGCCGAACTGTGGCGAACCCGAAAAGCACCGGGCTTCTATCGAAGCCCGCAGACCAATCCGCATCGGTTACGAGACGCTCGCGCCGGCTTTGGCCTCAGTTTCGAACCGCCTGCCAATCCAGGGTTTTTTCATAGACCTCGAGGTATTTGGGCAGCACCACCTCGGGCCGGAAGCGCTCGATGGCCCGGGCGCGGGCGGCCTCGCCCATGTTGCGGCGGCGGGTGCGGCTGGTGAGGATTTCCAGGCTGGCCTCGAGCATCCCCTGCACGTCGCCCATCGGGCGCAAAAAGCCGGTTCGGCCCTCCTCGATGAGCTCGGGTAGCCCCCCCACCCGGCTCGCCACCACCGGCACCCCGCTGGCCATGGCCTCCAGGGCCACCAGTCCGAAGGACTCCTGCTCGGAGGGCAGCAAAAACAGGTCGGCCACGCTCATGAACTTCTCGATGCTGGGGGTGGACTCCAGAAACTGCACCCGCCCGGCAATCTCGAGGTCGTGGGCCAGCTCGATGGCCTCCTGCCGCAAGGGCCCCTCCCCAATCATGAGCATACGCGCAGGCATCCGCTCCACAATCCCGGCAAACACCCGCAAAGCATCCAGCGGGCGCTTGACCGCGCGAAAGTTGGACACATGCATCACGATGGCCTCTTCGGGCTGGGCAAAGCGGGCCCGGTACGCGGGGTCGCGGTTGGGCTTGAAGCGCTCGGGGTCCACCCAGTTGTAAATCACCTCAATCTCGCGCTCCACCCCCAGCTTGGCGCGGGTGTCGTGGGCCAGCGAGTTAGAGACCGCCGTCACCGCATCCGAGGTGCGCACGGCGTGCTGGGTGGTTTTGGCAAAGGCCGGTTCCCGCCCGACCAGGGTCACGTCGGTGCCATGCAGGGTGGTCACCACCTTGATATCCAGCCCCATGTCGCGGGCCAGAAGGGCGCTGGTGGCGTGCGGGATGGCGTAGTGGGCATGCACCAGTTCAATCTTGAAGCGCTCGATCAGCTCGGCGATGGAGTTGGCCGCCGTGAGCGGGGTCAGGGGCTCCTGGAACAGGGGATAATCGGCGCTTAGAACTTGGTGAAAATGCAGCGAGCCCGCCCGCAGCGGTTTCTTGAGCAGCCCCAGCCAGCGGGCCACACTCTGTTTGGAAGCCTGAACGATGCGACCCAGCCCACCGACCGGGTCCTGGCCCATCGAGATGGGGCTTGCACCCCGCAGGTTGCTGCTCAGGCCCAGCTGGCTCAGCCTTTCTTCGGTCAGGCGGAAGGGCCGCTCGGTTGCCACCACATGCACCCGGTGCCCCAGCCCCGCCAGGGCCAGCGCCAGCTCGGTGGCCACCACCCCCGAACCCCCTGCGCTGGCATGGCAAAGAATTGCTATGTTCATGCACCCCCCCTTCAAGCGGTCTCGAGGTCAGGACACTACCGCCCTCTAAAGCAATGCCTATATGATGCGCGTGCCCGGTCAGCACAGCTTCAGATGCGCGCATCGCCTTCAGAGAGCGTTCTAAGGCTAAAACCACGGGGTGAGAAATGGGCAAGGGGCTGTTTCATGAAAACTTAAGAACCAAGCGTCCTTTTCTTTACCCACCGGGCAGGTCAGCGAAAATATGAGTGCATCCGTAAATCAATAGACTTGCAATTCAACGTTTGGGTCAGGGTTAACTCATTCAAATTCGCAAATTACACCGTCTCGGTTGCATAATTTGCCATAGCTGAGTGTAGAATTATCGCAGTGGTCAAATATATCGGCTCCAAACGTGCGCTTTTGCCCTGGATTATCGGGGTGGTGGAGCAGATTAATGCTGTCAAGCCTCTCAAAGACGCCGTGGACTTGTTCTCCGGCAGCGCCCGCGTCGGTCATGCCCTCAAGCAGATGGGGCTCTTTGTGACGGCCAACGACCTCCACACCTACGCCCGGGTGCTGGCCCAGGCCCTGGTACAGGCCAACCGCACCCAGTATCCGCCCGAGCGCCTCGAGCCCATTCTGAAGCGGCTGCACCGGCTCAAAGGCCAAAGCGGCTGGTTCACCCGCACCTACTGCCAGGAGTCGCGCTTTATCCAGCCCCACAACGGCGCCCGCATCGAGGCCATCCGCGAGCGCATCGAGCTCGAGGCCGCCGGGGATGAAATCCTGCGGGCCATCTTGCTTTTCAGCCTGATGATCGCCGCCGACAAGGTAGACTCCACCACCGGCATCCAGATGGCTTATTTGAAGCGCTGGGCGCCGCGCTCTTTCAACGAGCTGCGGCTGGAGTACCCGCCTTTGCTTCCCGGCGACGGGCTGGCCTTGCAGGCCGACGCGCTGGAGATTGCCCCCCAGCTGAGGGCCGATCTCTTCTACCTCGACCCCCCCTACAACCAGCACTCCTACCTGGGCAACTACCACCTGTGGGAAACCCTGGTGCGCTGGGACAACCCCCCGACCTACGGCGTCGCCCGCAAGCGCACCGAAGTACAGGAGCGCAAAAGCCCCTTCAACTCCAAGCGCGGGGCCAAGAGCGCCATGGAAAAACTGCTCTTTAGCCTCCGGGCCCCACACCTGGTGCTCTCCTTCAACAACGAAGGCTTCTTCCGCACCGAGGAAATTGAGGCCCTTCTCAGGGAATGGGGCTACGTGGTGCGCATGAGCCAGCCCCACCGCCGCTACGTGGGGGCCCGCATCGGCATCTACAACCCCCAGGGCCAGAAGGTGGGGCGGGTCTCGCATACCGAAAACGAGGAGTATTTGTTTGTGGCCACCCACAGCAAAAAGGTCTACCAGGCCCTGTGCTCGAGGGAGACAGGACGGCTGGCAGGCTAAGGCTTGGGATACAGGGCCAGCCCGCTCACCACCGGACGAACCCCCAGCAGGCCCCCGTTGGGGTTTTTGAGCTGTCCCCTGACCCATAGCTGCGCCGAGCCGCCCCCGTCCATGCGAATGGCCCCCCAGAAGCCCAGTTCCTGCAACGTGCGGGCCAGGGCTTCGGGGCGCATGGGCTCGGTCACGATGAAGTAAAGCGCCCCGGCCTGTGTCCAGGCCACCGCCGACTGCGCCGCTTGCGCCTCCACCGGAGCGCGGTCGCGGAAGGGTTCGGCGGTGGGGCTAAAAACGTTCACACCGCCTTGTAGCAGCAAGGGGCCCGCTTCCAGGGCGTGGCTGGTGGGCGGCTCGAGGTTCACCAACAACCGCAGGGTCTCGCCGGTGCGGGCCAAGGGCTCTTCGGCGGGAAAGCTGAGGGCCCAGAAGCCCTCGGGTAGTTCGTAGGGCGCAGGGTAGGTGGCCATAATCTGTTCGCCCTGTACCAGGTACACCCCCTCCCCCGCCCGCCCCACCAGCCCCGGCAGGGTGTGCACGGTATAGCGGGCCCGGGCCAGGTTCAACCCCACCCGCAGCGTGCGCCCATCGGCCAGCTGCACCGAGGCGGTAAAGCGGGGTAGGCCGGCGAACACCGCATCGTCTTGCCAGAACAGGGCGCTGCGCCCAAAAGGAAGGCTGAGGGGCACCCCCCCGCGCACCCACAGGCCGATGGGGGTGCCGGTTGGACCATCGAAATAGCCCCCGTTCAAGAGGGCCAGCGCACCTGGAGCCATCTCCGGCAGAACCCGGCGCTCGCCGGGGCGGCCCACCGGCTCCAGGCGCCAGCGGCCCGGCAGGGCCTCGAGCCAGTACATCCGCACCGGCTCGGGCGTCCAGGCCCACAGCTCGCGGTAGCGGAAGCCCGGCTGCACCGCCTCCTCGCGCTCGGGCTCGAGGTAGTACACGTCCAGCACGTAGCGGCGGGGGTTGCTGAGCACAAAGCTGCGGTAGCGGTAGAGGCGGCCCGGCGGGGCCTGGAGGCTGAGCAGGGTGCTCTGGGCCTCGTAGCGAGCGGCCAGCTCCACCCCCAGAGGCCGCACCCCCTCGAGGCCCGGCGCAAAGTAGGGCAGGCTCAGCTCCAGCCGGCCCGGATAGGGGGCCAGGTCGGTGGGCGCAGGCTGCACCCCATCGCCCTCGGGCAGCTCCAGCACCAGCCGCAACCGGCGCTCATCCACCGAAAAGCGCACCCGCGCCTCCGGCGCGCTCACCAGGCCCGCCGCGCGTACAACCGCAAGGGGCAGAAGCAGGCCCTGGGGCGGGGGCAGGTTTGCGTCCAGGGGTGGGGCCCAGCCAATCCCTTCCACGTAGGTGAACTCGAGGCCATTTTTACGGAAGGTGAGGGCCCCATTCTCCTGCACCACCTCGAGGCCCAGCTTGCCCGCCGGGAGCATGACCGGGCTGCCCTCCGGCGCGGGAAGGGGCTGCGCATAGGCCATCAGGCCCAGCACCCCTGTTGCCAGCAGCCGAGGCCACATAGCTCTATTCCAAACCATACTTGTCTCACAATAATGGGCAAAGGCTCAATCGTTGTTGAGGCACGCCCACAGGCCGGGCTTTCTGCGGCAGTCGGATGCGGACAAAAGCGGCGCTGCCGAAAACACTCACACGCACTGGAACCGCCTCAGCATTCGGCCAGCCAGTCCTGCTCCGGGCACAAAAACACATCGTCCAGCCGCCGGAGCCGCGCCGCCAGCAGGGGCACTTTATCCAGCTCGTAGTGGTAGAAGTAGCGGGCCGCTTCCAGCTTCCCCCGGTAAAAAGCGCCTTCCCTGCCCATCGACTTTTGCGCCTGCTGCAACCACAGCCAGGCCAGCGTCACGGTGCCGAAGAGTTCCAGGTAGGCAAAGGAGTTGGCAAAGGCCCGCTCCACCGCGCCCTCTGCCGCCTTGCTCAGCAAGAGTTGGGTTACCTCGGTGGTGGTGTTCAGGGCTTGCTCGAGCCGGTCGGCATATTCCTTGAGCTCGCTTCCCGGCCCTCGGCTCTGTGCAATGGTTCGCTCAATTTCCCTTACCCACAGCTTGTAGGCCGCCCCACCCTGCATCCCCACCTTGCGGGCCAGCAAGTCGAGGGCTTGAATCCCGTTGGTGCCCTCGTGGATGGCGTTCAGGCGGTTGTCGCGGTAGAACTGCTCGACGTTGTAGTCGCGGGTATAGCCGTAGCCGCCGTGCACCTGAAGGGCGAGTTCGTTGGCCTTCAGTCCCAGCTCGCTCGACCAGCCCTTCACCACCGGGGTCAGCAACTCCAGCAGCAGGTGGGCCTGCTGGGCGGCTTCTGGGGTGGGGGCGGTGCGCTCTTCATCAACCAAGCGGGCCGCGTACAGGCACAGGTGCAAAGAGCCTTCGGCGTAGGCCTTTTGCATCAGCAACATGCGCCGCACATCGGGGTGCTGGAGGATGGGCACCGCCGGGCTGGCCGGGTTTTTGTCGCTCAGGCGGCGGCCCTGGGTGCGCCCCCGGGCATACTCGAGCGCGTGCAGATAGCCCGTATAGGCCAGGGCCATGGCGCCCATGCCCACCCCGATGCGGGCTTCGTTCATCATGGTGAACATGTAGGAGAGCCCCTGGTGCGGCTCGCCCACCAGCTCGCCCACCGCGTCCTCGAGGCTCAGCAAGCAGTTGGGGATGCCCCGGTAGCCCATCTTATGGTTGAGGCCGGCCAGCTTGACCCCGTTGCGCGGCCCCAGGCGGCCATCCTCGCCCACCAGAAACTTGGGCACGATGAAGAGGGAAATCCCCTTGACCCCCGGCGGCCCGCCCGGAATCTTGGCCAGCACCAGGTGCACGATGTTCTCCGAAATCTCGTGGTCGCCCCCGGAAATCCACATCTTGGAGCCGTTGAGCCGATAGGTGCCGTCGGGCTGGGGTTCGGCGCGGGTCAGGATATCGGTCAGGGAAGAACCGGCGTGGGGCTCGGAGAGGCACATGGTGCCAAAAAATCGCCCCTCCAGTTGGGGCAGCAGGTATTTTTTCTGCTGGGAGGGCGAACCGTACTTCCGCAGCACGTTGGCATTGCCCGCCGTCAGCAAGGCAAAGCTGGCGGTGGCGATGTTGGCCGCCTTGAAAAAGGCCCCATAGGCCGTGGAGATCACGTAGGGCAGCTGGATGCCGCCTAGCTCGTAGTCGTGGGTCGCGGCAAACAGGCCCGCCTGGCGGTAGGCCTCGAGGGCTGCTTTGACCTCGGGGTTGGTGTGCACTTTTTCGCCATCGAAGTAGGGCTCCTGCTGGTCGTTTTTCTTGTTGTGGGTGGCAAAGTGTTCAACGGCTATCTTGTGGGCCACTTCGAGAATGTCCTTGAAGGTCTGGCGGCTGTGGTCGCGGTAGCGTTCACGCTGGGTCAGGGCCTCGACCTCCAGCACTTCGTACAAAAGGAACTCGAGGTCGCGCCGGGAGATGAGCTTGTCCATGCTGCCCTGATTGTACCCTGCCCCAACCGACTCAAAATAGGGTTGCCCACGATAAAACCAGGCCTCGGGGCAACATGCAGCGGTGGCTCTGTTTCCAGACCCCCCCACCCGTACAGAGCGCTGTTCGCATTTTCTGGCCGTCCGGCTATGAGGGAACCCTGTGCTCAACACAACATTGACCACCTGGATGGGCAGCCACGCCTGTGAGGGATTTTGACAAACCGCTTATTATCACACAATCCTAAACGCCCACAGAAAAGAGCACAGCCCTCGAGGCCCTGGTTGGCGAGGGTACCGGACAAGACCCCCAAGCTGCTGGTCAGGCCAGCCACCCCACCTGGCCTCCCCCACAGGGTCGGGGAGGAACCGAGCGAATCCAGGCGAAGGTTGGCTGAATTCGCTCAGCGTGGGGGTGCGGCTGTACGGGTTTTTATACGACGTTTAGGCCGAATGGTGCCTTCACTCCCAGCCAAACTTCGCCCTGAACGGTATTTTCAGGGCAAAGTTCTCTTGTTTTATCTCCACAAAGCTGAATGCCTGCCGATCCCACAAAACAATGTGGCAGAGGTTGAAATAACGAGAATTTTCCACCCGCAGATTGGACGAATCGGGTGACCCGGAAAAGCTCAATCCACCCGACAAAGGCACGCCTCTGCCCTGATCATGGCAGATGTTGTCCCGAACACTCACATTTCTAAAAATGACGTTCCGGGCTGGATAACCCGAGACCGCCCCGTTGCCCATTCTGACGAGGTGCACGTCCTCCACCAGTCCACCCGTGGAGACGCCATCGTCGAGCTCAAACATGATGCCTACCCCACTGGGTGAGTTGTTGCCTTCGATGTAGCCATTCCTGAAAACTACGTTGGAGGAGCGCCATGCGGATAGGTTATCTTCCACCCAACTCTCCTTGCCGTTGATGCTGGAAAAGTTTTCCAGCCGTGAGGAGTGGCTTCTGGAAAACTGGACGAGCTGCCCTCTGGGAAATGGGCCTCTAAAGTCGCGGCCTTCGATGCGGGTCAGTACGGCGTTGGGTGAATCGGATAGATAGATGCCCGAAGAGCCTTTCTCCAACCGCACATTGTCGATGACGGCGCCAGGGGAAAGCTCGCCCGTAATGTTGTTCAGCGTTTCACTGGCATTGGGGCCGCTGGCAGGTGCTCCGGTATGAATGATGTGGCAGTTTTCGATGCGAATGCCAGGGCTATTCCTGAAGTAAATGCCCACCCCGTTTCGATGCTGAATGACACAGTTGCGGATGACCACGTTCCGCTTGTTGATAACCGTAATTCCGTGTTGATTGCTGGCATTGATGCGGACATTCTCGATGACCTGCTCATCTCGGGTAACGGTGATGGGGCCGAGGTCTGAAAGCATGACTCTGGGTGGTGGAAGTTCAACTGGTGGAGGGTTAGGCACCTCACAACCTAAAAGCATGACCAGGAAAAACAAACCAAGGAGCAGGCTGCGCCACTGCATGAAATAAGCACAACCCATACTGATGTAAGCCACCTTTGAGCTTCATTAGTTTTCCTTTGGGTGGTTTTCATCATTGAAAACAGGCGGCTCGCGGCGCTACACTCCCTGATGATTCACAAATCGCAATTTTGGGAGCGGGTCTTCCAGACTGGCTTCCTACTCCCATACCCCTGTGCCCTACCCAGGGGCTTCAACCGTTTGCAACGTTCAAGCAACGTTGGCAAAACAAGTGACCAGTGCACGAACAGGGCAAGTATCTAAAGAGCCATCGCTTGGCTCGGCGGGCTTTTCCTCTGCGCCCAGGGACGCAGCTTGCTGTGGAAGCGAATGAATTGCAACCCCTCCCCGCTTCCCTTACACCGCAGGGGAGGAACCAAAAGGCGTCTGTTTGGGCTACAGCCCGGGCTGTGGCAAGCCCGTGTAACGCAACCAAGATGGGCGCTCTGGCGCGGATACGACTGTGTACAGTGGCCCCTTTACCGCACCACCGTACCGGCCCCCGTCAGCGCCGCCGAGATGGGGTTCGGGGTGCGGGCATCCCCAAAGACCACCCGGCCCACCCCCCCCTGCACCGCTTCCACCGCGCCCAGCACTTTTTTCTTCATGCGCCCCTGGGCCACGCTCATGTACTGCGGGTCGTTCACCCGGGCCGCCGGAATTTCACGGATCAGACTCGACTCATCCGGAAAGTTGGCCAGCAGGCCCGGCACATTGGACAAAAGCAGCAACGCCTCGGCTTTGAAAGCCGTTGCCAGCATGGCCGCCGCGGTGTCGCCGTCGGTGTTGATGGCCTCGCCCTGGTAGGAAACCGCCGGAGGGGTGAGCACCGGCAAGTAACCCGCCTCCAAAAGCAGGGTCAGCAAAGCGGTGTTCACCCTTTCTACCGAACCCGTGTAGTCGCCCCGGTGAATCTTGATTTTGCCGTTCTCGAGGTACTTGACCGCCTCTTTGCGCTTACCCTCGAAGATGCGCCCATCCAGCCCGCTCAAGCCCACCGCGTTCACGCCCTCCTTCTGCAACAGCTCCACAATACGCTTGTTCACCAGTCCGCAGTAGACCATCTCGAAGATTTCCAGGGTCTTGCGGTCGGTGAGGCGGCTGGTCAGGCCGCCGGGGTGGGTGAGAAACTGGGGGGGATGGCCCAGCGCCTCGGCAATTTTGTTGGTCTCGCTGCTACCGCCGTGGACAAGTATCAGCTTCTGACCTGCTTTCCAGAGCTGGGCTGTGTCCTTGGCTACGGCCTCGTAGTTGATGCCTTCCGAACCCCCAACCTTAACGACAATCATCGCATAACCTCTGAAGCCACATCATATCGGACTTACTGCGGATAGAGTTCCGGGCGCAGAAAAGGGGGCAGGGCCAGCTCGATGGTATGCCGCCAGAACTCCACCCGCTCGATGCGGGAGAGGGTCAGGATGCCCACCGCGCCACTGCCCTTCTTGGTATCCCTCTGGCCCACCAGGTTGTCCATCACCAAACCCAGCTCCTGCCCTTCGCGCAGGCGCTCCCCCACCGCCGGGGGCAGCAGCACCGAGCCCCCCCGGGCCATCCCCCTGCGCCCGTCGGCACGCAGGAGCACCGCAATGTTGAAAAGCCAGCTTCCGTGGGCGTTGAATTCCACCCCCGCCTCCAGCCCCAACCCCCAGCTTGCCCCAGGCTGGGCCAGAGCCGCCCTGGCACGGTTTTCGGCCCCCAGGACCGTCTCTTCGTAGCCCATCGGCTGCTCGCGCACCCCGCTGGGTACGTCTACCCCGCGAATTTCCAATCCGGGGAAAACTTCTGCAAACACCAGGCGAACGGGCTCGAGTTTGGCTGGGTTGGTACTGCCCACAACTATCATGCCTTACAGGCTAACGCATTTGGTCTGGTACAAGTCTTGGCTTTGGGAGAATCCGCAAG